>CAZMYG010000025.1:0-21733 GCA_964570465.1 uncultured Planctomycetales bacterium | reverse complement strand
GGATTCTATCACGCACTTGCGACAAGCACAGGGCAGCGAGAATTTGAGGCGATGCGAGTTTGGGGGGTGAGAATGCCAATGAAATTAAGAGGGTCGGCGGCGCTGACTTGAATGTTGTCTTGCCAGGTTTGTCTGCGAACGGAACGTAAAGAGGTAACAGCTTCTGGCAAGGCGTATTGTTCTCCAGAAAAACCGCTGACAAATCGCCCACCGTGAATTTCTCCTCGCGCTTCGAGTCGGCGATAAACGCGTAAGAGTTCATACCAAGGAATAGGAATTCGTTCTTTTTCAAAGACACGGCGGAAAATCACTCCGGTACGTGTCAGCAGCACACGAGCAATTCGTTCTCGATTGGCATCGGTAATTTCTCGCGCCGTTTCTGAAGATCGGAAAAGAGACCAACGTCCTGCTAGCGGCGGTTGTTTTTGTCGAAAGCGACGATGATTAATGGAGAAAAGTCCGCGCATGCCTCCAAAGGCATCGCAGCTGACAAGTCCGAGTCCGACCAATTCTGTAAGAGCATTTTCCAATCGAGAGGGAAGAAGTTTCGTAGCGCGAGCAATCTCCTGAGAAAAACTAGCGCCTCGATATTGGAGAAAATCTAAAACGGCTTTGGCTTCGCTATGCAATTCTTGATGGAGCTCGTTTTCACAAAGTGCGAGCCAGTCTTCCATTTCCTCTCGAGGAAAAAGTGCTACAGGAGTAGCGCGCGGCGCACTCGTTCCAGAACCCCAAAGTCTTCCCCAAGCCAACTCCCCAGACATCGAAAGTTCATCAAGCCATTCGGGGCGATATCCTTTCACTCGAGCTGCGAGTATTTGTTTTTCCCAAGCACGAGCTGGTGCCTGAAAACCGGCAAGCTGGCGGACAACTTCCAAAACTCCGCGCGGACCTTCGAGTTGTGCTGAAGGATGAACATGTTGCCAAATCGTTAAGAAACGTAGGAAGTCATTCGCCGAAACCGCTTCGATTTCTTTACGCAATCCTTCCAAAGTTAGTCGATGAATTCGCGCCAAATGACGGCGCAGACACCAACCCAAACGTCCTTCGAATCGCGCGCGCAGCACGGCTCCTTCCGCTTCAAGTTGGAGAATTTCTTGGGAAAATTCTTGGATCAAAGAAGACTCAGCATCGACCGGACCCAAGGCCTCAAGTCGACCGCGCAAGATTTCCTTTCGATCTTTCGAACTCTCCGCAGCAAACCAACGTTCTCCTTCGCGCAGCACGCGACCCGCTGTGAACAATTCCTCAAGCCACATTCTCCAGCCACTAGTTTTTTCCTCGCGCAAATCTTCTTCGCTAACAAATCCCATCCAGAGCAAGGCCTCGTGCAACTCTTCGAGAGTTTCGGGTTGTGGCCATGCTTGTGCGCGCACGAGAGCGATGGCTTGCGGATTGAGTGCGCCGAGTTCCTCGGCGTTTTTCTCTCCTAATACTTGTCTCCTCTGTACGGCCTGAGTGCGGCGTTCTTCTAATGGCGCATCGTCTAAGAAAGTGTAGGGCTGCGAGGAAAGAATCGAATGCGCGAAGGGAGAAGGTTCCGGTAAATCAACTGCCAACGTTTCGATACGCTTCGTTTCAATGCCGCGAAGCAATTCGAGAAAACCTGAAAGGTCCATCGCCTCTTCCAAACAGTCTTCAATGGTTTGGCGAACAATCGGATGTTCGGGAATCGGAATATCCCCAGGTGGCAAAGTTTCCGGACAAGCGAGTACTTGAGGAAAAGCTTGGGTCAGCAAATCGTCTGCGCGCATACGCTGCAGTTGTGGTGCCACGCGTTTTGCTCCGGCTTGTCTTGGCAAAAGCAAGGCGCGACTTACATTCCATCTCCAGCGAGTCTGGAACATCGGCGCTGCGAGTAGCGCTTGAGTGAGCCAATGCTTGGCCGAGTTTGAATGCAGAAAGTGAAAAATCTCTTCGAGCGGAAAACTATGTTGCGGTCCTAGAGAAATCACAATCGATTCTTCATTCGCTGCTGCTTGCAATTCGAAACCAAAACCACGGCAGATTTTTTTGCGCAAGGTCAAACCCAAGGCGCGATTGATTCGACTGCCCATCAACGAATGAATCACGAGTTGTTGATTGCCAGTTTCATCGAAGAATCGTTCCGCGATCAGTCGATTTTGAGTGGGGACTCCACCTAAGACTTTGCTTCCGGAGCGCAGATACTCAGAAACTTGTATGGCGAGCAATTCAGGAACTCCCAATTCGTTTTGCAATTTCTCTCGATCTGCAAAGTGTTCGCGAATCTCCGCAATCTGCGCAGAGAGTTCATTCGTACGAGAAGGTGCTTCACCAAGCCAGAACGGCAAAGTTGGCGGACTTCCTGCTGCGTCGGCCACGCGTACTACACCAGGTTCGACTTTTAGAATTCGCCACGAGCTGTTGCCCAGCTGAAAAATGTCATTCACATTCGACTCGACCGCGAAATCCTCGTTGAGCGTGCCAATGAAAGTTCCCTGTGGATCTAGAACCACTCGATAGTCGGCGTTGTCAGGAATCGCACCGCCAGAAGTAATGGCCGGAATGCGCGCGCGTTTTGTTGCCAGTACTCGTCCGCCAACGACATCTCGATGCAGCAGCGCGTAACGCCCCTGAGAATGCATGCTGAGAATTTGCAGAAAATCCTCACGTTTTAAATTTCGAAAAGGCCAAGCACGGCGATAAGAATTGAAAAGTTCTTCTTCGCGAATTCCTTCTTCCTCAGGAGCCGCAACTGCTTCGGCAACAATCTGCTGAGCCAAAATATCCAAAGCGAGTGGGGGTTCCGGAGTGCGATCGAGAATTCCTTTGCGAATCGCTCGCAGCGCGGCGATGGCTTCGACGGCTTCATCTAGAGTAAGAGGAAATAATCTCGCTTTAGGAATGCGATGCACTCCGTGACCGGCACGACCTACACGTTGAAGCATGCTCGCAATGGAGCGCGAGCTACTGACTTGAAGCACGAGATCTACATCGCCGATATCGATTCCTAGTTCCAAAGAAGCGGTCGCGACAAGAGCCTTGAGTTTCCCGTTCTTCAGATTCTCTTCCGCCTTTTGCCTAATTTCTTTCGAGAGGCTGCCGTGATGACAGCCAACTTTGTCCGCACCTAATTCACTACTCAATCGAGCCGAGAGACGCTCTGCCAGTTTGCGTGTGTTGGTAAAAATCAAAGTCGTGCGATGGGCGAGAATCAGCTCGGACATCTTTCGATAGATTTCTCCCCACTGTTCATGCGAACAAACTGCGCTCAGTGGAGAGTCGGGAATGACAATATCGAGATCGAGCTGGCGTAAGTGACCCGCATCGACAATCGCGCAAGGGCGATCAACGCCAACTAAGAGTTTCGCCACCGTTTCTACAGGTTTTTGCGTAGCCGAAAGTCCAATGCGTTGAATCTTTGGACAGAGTCGTTCGAGTCTTTCTAAGGACAGAGATAAATGAGAGCCGCGTTTGTCTCGAGCGAGAGCATGAATTTCATCCACAATCACTGTGCGTACATTGCCCAGCATTTTTCGTCCCGAATTACTGGTCAGCAGGATGTAGAGCGATTCCGGAGTGGTGACGAGCACATGCGGATGTTTGCGCTTCATCGCCGAACGTGCGTTATTCGCAGTATCCCCAGTTCTTACGAGTACTCGAATCTCTGGCAAGTCAGGATCTATTTCTCGAATCGCTGCGAGTGGAGTTTGTAAATTTTTCTGAACGTCGTTGGAGAGCGCGCGAAGAGGGGAGACATAGATGACTTGGGTTTCGTCTGCGAGATTTTTCCCCTGTCGAAGCAATTGATCCAAAGCCCAGAGAAAAGCACTGAGAGTTTTTCCAGTTCCCGTCGGAGCGGCGATTAAACAATGCTCGCCAGCTTGAATCTTAGGCCAACCTTCTCGTTGAGGTTTTGTGGGTTCGCCTAGATTGCTTTCAAACCATTTCGCAACGGCAGGATGAAAGGATTCAAGAAGCATCACAGCAACAAACTCCTAGAGCGAAGGAGGATTCACCGAATCGATAATTTTTTCTTCGACCCAAATCGGAACCTTACTACGAATTGCCAGCGCAATGGCATCACTCGGGCGGCAGTCGACTTCCAGGGTGTCTTTGCCTCGTTGAATCAACAGTTTTGCAAAGAAAGTATTGTTCTTTAATTCCGTTACGGCGACTCGCTCTAATTTTCCGCCGAGTTTCTCAATTGTGTTGCCGAGTAGTTCGTGAGTCATGGGCCTTGGAGTGGAGACTTGTTTGATTTGGCGATTAATTTCTGCCGCCTCAAAATAACCAATCACAATTGGAAAGGTTTTCTCTCCCCCTTTTTCCTTAAGGAAGATGTATTGATAGTCACTCGTTTCGCGAATGACGATTTTGGAAAGCTCCATCTCGATCAGGGCCATGAAGGAAAAATCATACAGAGAATTTCCCTGCTGGAAAGGATTGCGAGCGGCGCATAGGATTTTCCGCCCATTTCTCTATGAATGAATACCCCCAAAATCCTGTGTTGGTTGAATACCGCCGTGGCGGACGTGTGGAATCCGTACATCGAGGAGCCTTTGTTGTCGTGAAAGCGGGCAAAATCCTCGATTCTCGCGGCGATGCCCAGCATCCTTATTTTCTTCGGTCCACGGCGAAGCCTTTTCAAACTCTTGCCGCTTTAGAAGCGGGAGCGGGGGAAAAATTTGGAATTAGCGACGCCGAGCTGGCTTTGATGAGCGCCTCTCACAGCGGGGAGGATGTGCATGCACAAACGGCCTTGGCTCTATTAGGAAAAGGCGGTTTCGATCTCAAAAGCCTGCGTTGTGGTACTCATCTTCCTTTTGATACGACGGTGGCAGCTCGATTGAAAGCGGTGGGGGAAAAGGCGGATGCCTCTCGTCATAATTGCTCTGGGAAACATTCTGGCATGCTGTTGTTAGCAAAACATCTAGGTCAGGATCCCGCGACTTATTTGAAATTTGCCTCGCCTGTGCAACAGAAAATCCGCGAAATGATGGCGACTCTTTGTGGGGTTTCTATAGAGTCCATGATTCCGGCGACAGATGGTTGTAGTGCGCCGACCTATGCAATTCCGCTTTTCGCTCTAGCACTAGGATTTGCGAATTGGACCAATCCCAGTTCTTTACCGGCGAGCTTGGCGGCGTCCTGTCAAAAACTCTCACGAGCGATTGCAGCCAATCCTTATTTGTTTGCCGGACGTAAACAATTCGATACTGAGTTAATCGAACGGACAAAGGGACGAGTGATTGGGAAGCGAGGCGCTGAAGGAGTCTATGCCATTGGCATTGTGGGAGAGAATGCAGGAATCGCGCTTAAAATCGATGACGGATCGAATCGTACGCACGCGTTCTTGCTATTGCATCTGTTGAAAAAGCATTCCTTCTTAAAGGAGGAAGAGCTAGCCTTGTTTGCGAGCGAAATGGAATCGGTTCAGAAAAATTACGCAGGGATCGAAGTCGGAGAGACACGAGCGATTATTTCGTGAAGAAAAGATCTTCTCTTTCCAAGCTTTCGAATCGTCCTTTGGATGCGCATAAAGGAATGATGGGTTCTGTGCTGATTGTAGCGGGCTCTCGCAAAATGCCCGGAGCGGCAATTCTCGCAGCTATGTCGGCTCTAAGAGGGGGAGCGGGACTTGTCACCGTGGCAACTCCGGAGTCTGCGCTCACCGCTTTGCAATCTCATCTCGTCGAAACGACTTTTCTTCCTCTTCCAGATTCCCGCGAGGGCGAATTACTCGAATCTGCTTTCTATGATTTTTTCGAGCGATCCAAAAAATGCGACTCGGTGTTGATTGGGCCAGGGCTTGGAACAAGCGCAGGAGTGAAGCGTTTTGTGCTGAGGGCATTGAGCAGTTTGCGTTCTCCTTTATTACTCGATGCGGATGCGCTCAATGTTTTGGGAGCAGATCTTTCTTTTCTTAAAAAAAGCAAAGCTTTTGTCGTGATCACTCCACATCCAGGCGAGATGTCGCGGCTTCTAGGAATTTCAATCAAAGAAGTACAAGACAATCGAGAGAGAATCGCGATGGAATGCGCAAAACTTTCAAAAGCCGTTGTCGTTTTGAAAGGCTATCGCAGTGTGATCACAGACGGAGAGCAACTCGAAATCAATACAACTGGCAATCCAGGAATGGCAAAGGGTGGAATGGGAGATGCTTTGAGTGGTTTGCTCGCAGCGTTTCTCGCGCGCGGCATGTCTTCTTTCGAAGCCGCGAGACTAGCTGTTCACATCCATGGAGTTGCTGGGGATCTCGCCTCAAAAAAATGGGGCAAGGAATCGATGATCGCACGCGATTTGATCGATTCCTTGCCCGCAGCATTCAGCTATTGAGGCAAAGTTCTTCCATTCCAAACAATGAAAGCATCCGCGCCATTGAGCAAATCAATCACTCGGAGTATGTCCGCTGGATTTGGAACCCCCGAACGATCTGCATCGGTCGAATAAAGGGGTCGCGGCGTGACACCATTGAGTGAATCGATAATTGCCAGAATATCCACAGGTGCCGCAGTGCGATCTCCGTTGACATCTGCAGGAAGATAGCCAATGCGCGTTGAGGTTGCACTGACACTGTGCGTGATGCGAGTCCATGCACCAGGCGGAATGAAAGTGTTGAAAACAATCGTCGCGTCATTGCCATTGCTATTTACCTGAGTGATGCTCGGAGTTCCTCCAACAGGATCTGTGCTGACTTGGAAATCTCCAGCAACGAGTCCCGCCGTTGGTCCATTGAAATGCAAAACGACGGAAGTGATTCCAGTTGGATTTGTTCCATTGATATTGGAAGGCTGTCTTGCATCTATGGCGCCGTTCGGTGGAGTGCTCGACTGAATGGCAATCGAGGCGCCGCCTGCATCGAGAGTGAGTCCGTCTACGATAAAGGCCAAAGGTTGAGGGTTCGCGACCGATCCGGTTCTTAAGAAAGTGCCACAGTCTCCACCGCAAGGGTCAATTCCCTTATTGTCGATAGGCAACACTTCAAACTCACCCGCTGCATCAGGCGAAACTTGGACTGTGAATTCACCCAAATACTTTGGCGTGGTGACTACAGGGCCTCCAGTGAATACGGCTGCGACAATTCTCGGCGGAGCGCCTGTAGCACAATCGCCGGGATCGATTGTTGCAAAATTGGTCAGCCCCGCAAACAAATAGGCTGCATTTTCTGTGTCGATGAGAGGATCTGCAAAGTTGGAAATAGAACCATCTATCCCATTGGTATAGCTACAACCCATAGTGACCTGATAGCCAATCAATGGTGAAGGCGTTGTATTCCCGATGAATACTTGCACGACGAGAGTTTCTCCAGGTGTGACCGATTGAGTCAGTCCTCCTGGAGGAACAGTATTTGGATCTACGCCTTGTGGGACAAGAAACACACGCGCCGGCACTAAGTTGTTTGGTTCGAAGAGGTAAGGATGGGCTGCAGCAGAGCGAATCCATCCCGACGAGCTGATCAGTCCCAGAAGACACAACGACAACATTCCGCTTCTGGTAATCGATTTCATCTGATCTCCTGATTTGTTAAGAAAATCCCTAGACCGCGACCATGAACTGTACAGAAATTATAGTGAGCAATGCGGGAAAAGTTACCGTTTGCTTTCGATGAACTTTCGGTGTGACTCTAATCTTCCGATTCGCGACGAAGAATAAAGATGTCGAGGATAGTGCCGTCTCCAATTTCTTCGGATCGATCAAAGCCGAAATTGGCTTTGCCTACGATCGATGTTTGAACAATTTGTGGATCAATTTTTCCTTCTTCGGTCAAGAAACGGAATACGGAGAGTTGTTGTTTTTGCAATTCGTTGAGCCCTGCTTGTAGTGGGCGTCCATCGGACGGTATCGCAACGCCTTCCAGAAAAACTTCATGTCCGAAACTTTTGATTTTCTTGCTGATGGCGAGCATGGCTGGTTCGAGGCTTTTCTTGATCGCGCCAGATTCTGAAAACAGAATAGATTCGTTTGCCGTGAGCCGAAGTCCTTTTTTGTCCATGGTGACACGAAATGCGCGATTTGCTCCTTCGGACTGCAAAGTCGTTTCCAAGCTCCGCTGAAATTTTCTCAACGGATCGGATTCGTCATACATGTCTTCAGGAAGGATTTCTTCAGTGTGTTTTCTTTGAAAAGTATTGGTGATGGGTGTGTAGCGTTCCGCTTCTCGATCCGTGAAAGGTGGACCGTTTTGTCTTTCCATTGGACCCGTTTCATAGGAACCAAAGGACTGGACCAAGGAGAGTTCGATTTGTTTGACTTTTGACGCATCGCGCGAAGAAACGGAATACATGACGACGAAAAACGCGAAGAGCAAAGTAATAAAGTCAGCGTAAGACACAAGCCAGCGTTCGTGATTCTCATGCTCTTCAGGCTTTTTCTTGATCGCCATTTGCTCTACTTCTTATCTTTCTTTTTGTGCTTGTCTTTCTCGTCGAGCACGGAGAGCAATTTTTCTTGAATGACGGTGGGAGTGTCGCCCGCTTGAATGCCTAGAACGCCTTCCATGATGATCTCTTCAAGAATTTCTTCCTGGCGATGCTTCAGTTTGAGTTTGCTTGCGAAAGGAAGATAAATCAGGTTGGCGGAGGCGACTCCATAGACAGTTGCCACGAAGGCGACGGCGATACCGGCACCCAATTTACTGGCGTCTGACAGATTCTCCATGACGTGAATCAAACCGAGCACGGCACCGATAATTCCGATCGTCGGCCCAAACGTTCCCCCTGCTTCCCATACTTTTAAAGCGGCGTGCCCTCTTTCGCCTTTGTAGAAGATTTCCTTTTCAAGAACTTCTCGAGCTACCTTGGGATCGGTGCCACTGGCGACAAGACCAAGAGCCTTTTTGAGGAAGTGGTTGTGTGCTTTTTCCGCGTCACCTTCGAGTGAAAGAATTCCTTCCTTTCGGGCTTTCTTCGCAAATTCGACAATCTCATGGATGAGGTCCATGGGTTTTTCTTTGTGTTCTAGAAACACCATTTTGACTTGAGAAAAAGCATCGAGCACAACTCGCATTGGAAAACTGATAAAAATCGCGCCCCAAGTTCCTCCAACGACGATGAGTGCTGCAGTAGGCTGCGAAATCGATGAAATATGCCCCCCTTCTAGTACTTGGCCGCCAAGAATGGAGCCAATTCCAAGGATCAAACCTAGAATGGTGAAAATGTCCATGTAGATTTCCTATGCCAAATACGAGCTTGATTTCATGGTTTTCGAGACTGTTTGAACGCCAATTCCTTCGGATAAAAGAGCTTGGGACTTTAGGAATTGCGGGGGCTGCGCCATAATCGTCCAAATGAAGTATTCATTGCCTTGCCTTTTGTTCCTTAGCTTGTCATTTCAGGACGGAGCAGCTATCGATCCTGCGCTTCAATCTCAGCAAATTCTCAGAGCAGGAGAGGGGCCAAAGCAGAAGTTTTTAGAAGAGCTTTCCGCAGCTGGCATTCAGTTGAATCTCGAAAAGGGACAAATCCAAATCGAAGCAGAAGTGATCGAGGCGCAGATGCCTTTGGAGTATTTGATTGTTGGAAACAAAGGCGCAACCCACGAGAGCTTATTTGTGGCTACTCCTAAACCCTCTTTGCTGACGACGGCGCTTTATCTTCTGAATCTAAAACCTGGGAAAAATGTCGAGTATCGCGACAAATCTCCTTTGCCTAGTCCCGAGCAAATTGCCCAAGGAGCGATTCCTTATGAAGTCGTCGCTCCTCATGGAGACGGGGTTTATTTATATGCGCAGTGGAAAGAAGGAGAAGAGTTGCGTCGTTATCGTGTTGAAGATTTGATCTGCAACACGAAAACTGGCCGTGCGGCCGCGCGAGTGCAGTGGATTTTTCTCGGCTCTCGCATGCTCAGTCCAAGAAAAGAGGAGCCAGAATCTTTCGCCGCCGATTGGGAAGAAAACATTGCATCTATTTGTTATTTTGCAACGGGGAATCAAATCCTGACCAATCCTGATCTCGATGGACAAGAACAGCATTTATTTTTCCCAAATCGCTGGTTATTGCCAGAAAAAGGAAAGAAAGTGCAATTGATATTCACGACGAAAAGATTAGAGAGCTAGTAATGTTTTCTGATTTGAATCGACACTTTCAAGCTTGGGAAGCTCGACTGCGTTTTAGCGCGGCGATCGAGGCTTGTGGTGTTGGAATTTGTACTTTTTGGATTAGCGTCGCTGCGGCTTTGCTCGACGGGCAGCACTTTCTTCAAGAGTCGACTCTCGTAACCAGTACCTTCGCCGCTCTCGCGATGGGTATTTGCTGTTTTCTTGTTCAACAGAAACACTTCGAGAAACGATTTGCGCAGATGGAGGATCAGATCCAAGCCGATGAGGCGTTGCGTACCGTTCGTGCTTTGATGAATTCAACTCGTGAACTTTCTTCGGTTGACAGACTTTTCATCGCGAAGACCCAGCAATTTTTGGAACAAAGATCTTCTCGCCTTCCCGTTCGTTCTTCTTGGGGCGGAGTGATCTTGGCGGCAAATTTGTTTTCTGTGGCGCTTTGCTCTCTTCTTTCCGTGCAGGAATGGACTGCGCCGCTTTCGAAATCGAATTCTCATGAGTTCATCGCTCGTTTGCAGAAAGCGCAAGAAAGTTTGGAGGAGTTGCCTGCTTCTGAGAGTTTTCAGCCTCAATTAGAAAATTGGTCGCAAGAAATGTTTTCTGATCCCGCGCAATTTGCCCGACTGGAAAAACAATTGCGCTCTTTGCGCGAGGATTTGCTCGAAATGGAAAAGACTCAAGCGCTCAAGACAGAGACTTCAGAGATCAAATCAGGAAATTCAAGCGCTTCGAATGCAACAGAAACAAAAACGGCGAGAGCGTTGGCTTCCTTAGAAGGCGTTCTTTGGGAAATGAATCGCATTGAGGAATGGAGGAGAAAAGAAGATTTGGGGAGCTTGGTACAGGAAGGATTTTCTTTACAAGGAAGCGGAGATCTTGGATTTGGAGGAGATCTCAATCGTTCCGGCTCTAGTGGCGATGCAAAAGTTGAAGACAGCGTCGTAGAATTTTCAAACTTTCCTCAAAGCAATTCCCTTTCCCGGGTTGGAAAGACATTTCCGAATTATCGCTGGCCGTCGCGCTTCGACCTCGTCGTGCAAAACTACTTTGAAAGGTCTGCTGGAAAATGAAAAAAGATCGCCGAGTTGGTGCTTGGTTGATAGGCGCTAAGGGCAGTGTCGCAACAACCCTCGTTTACGGAGCCGATTTATTACGCAAAGGCGCAATCCCACCAATTGGCATGGTGACCGCAGGACAAAAATATGGCGCTCTAGATTTTGCGAATTTTGATCAATGGGTTTTTGCTGGACATGACATTTGCAACGGCAGCATGGAGCAGAGTGCCCAGAGACTGGTGGAAGACCGCGTGCTCTCGCATGAGCAATGGAAGCAAGGACAGGCTTTCGCTCAAGAATATGAACAACGATTGCGGCCTGGTTTTGTAGATACTCAGGATCGTGATTGTCCCAATCTCTATCCATTAACCAAGGAACGTTTGCAATGTTCTCCGATTCAACAAATCGAGCAGATGCAATCAGACTTGAGAGAATTTCAAAAGCGAGAACATCTCGATGATTTGATTGTGGTGAATCTCGCAAGCACAGAAGCTCATCGAAATTTGCCAGAAAATTGGGATCGACTTGCAGGATTTGTTTCGGATCTCAAAGGAGGCGCGGAGATTCCGGCGAGCGTGCTCTATACCTTTGCTGCCATCGATGCTGGTTATCCCTATATCAATTTCACTCCTTCAGCTGGAAATGCTCCTGGCGCGATTGCGGAGCTGGCACTTGCGAAAAAGATCCCGCATTGCGGACGGGACGGGAAAACAGGCGAAACTTTGCTCAAGACCGCGCTCGCTCCTCTTTTTGCTGCACGTGAATTACAGGTACTTTCTTGGGAAGGCTATAACTTGCTCGGCAATGGAGATGGAAAAACGCTTTCAGATCCTTCACATCGCCAAAGTAAACTCGAGAGCAAGGATTCTTCGCTTCGAAAAATTCTCAAAAACTCCGTTCCACATAGCCGCGTTTCGATTGACTATGTCCCCTCACTCGGCGATTGGAAAACAGCTTGGGATTTCATTCACTTTCGCGGTTTTCTCAATGTTCCCATGAATTTGCAATTTACTTGGCAGGGTTGTGATTCAGCTTTGGCGGCGCCGCTCGTTTTAGATTTGTTGCGTTTGACAGAATTTGCACACCGCCAAGGTGAATCGGGATTCATGCCACAGACAGCTTCCTATTTCAAATCTCCATTGGGTTGCGAAGAACAAGACTTCTTCAAGCAATTCTCTTTGCTCGAAAACTATCTTTCGCGACATCTACAAAAACAAAAAGGGGCGCTGTAAGCGCCCCTTTTCAGAAAGTTCAAGCAAGCTTTATTGCAGAGTCATTCCGTTATATGGGGGAAATTCTCCAGCACCATTCAACAGATCGATCTCTCGCAAAATATCCGCGGGATTCGTCACTCCAGAACGATCAATATCCGTTGAGAAATTGGATCGAGTGATAACTCCATTCAAGGAATCGATCAAAGCAAGAATATCCGTTGGGCTGCTTGTTCCATCTCCGTTCACGTCTCCAGGCAGATAACTCAAAGTGATGCTCGTATTGCTAGCCGTATGTCGAATCGTTGTGCGATTCCCTGGAACCAAGTTTGGAATCAAAACGGCGTTGACAATGTCTTCATCTACCGGAAGCAGCGCCATGAGGCTGGGACTACTCGCGCCGCCTGTGGTTTCGATTGTGAAATCCGCAGGAGTCAGATTGAGCGCGTAATTTGTGAAGCTCATCTGAACGAATTGCCAGCCTTGTGGATTGCTTCCATCAATATTGAAGGGTTGTCTGGCGTCGATTGCACCGTGAATTGGATTGCTCGCGACGATGGCCAACGGCGTATCCGGAACTTTTGCCGGGACCGCCATTTCTGTTGGGGTTCCAGGTCTAAAAAGTCCAATCGACACATTTCCATTTGCAGGAGGAGCATTCGTATCGAAGCGGAAGTTGTACATCGTTCCCCAACGGATGGCATTGGCATTGGGATTGACACTATGCGCATCTGTGCTCCAGTTGATTTCTCCGTTCGCAAAATTCCCTTGCCAATCGATCAAGGTATAAGGAGCGCCGCTATGCGAATCCACGTCGTGGAAACCAATATTCTCGACAATGGCATTTGCAGGAACCGGAACGCGGAAAGAGCCCGCAGAGCGGTGAGAGTTGAGATTGTGAATGGCATATTCGTAATGCCACATCCCGTTGGGCAGACTTGTCACTTTATAACCCACAAGAAACTGTCGATCGCCAGGCACATTCACGGGAACAATGCCTACTGAGGGATCGTTATCTTGCCAGGCGTAAATCGCAGCTTTCGAGCGGACGGTTTGGCTGCCTGAAGCCACATTGACATTCCATACATTCCCTCCGCCTGCCGTAACAGTGACTCTGCGATAGGAAGCGTTATTGTCTTGATTTCCCGCGGCCGCATCGTCCGGTGAGACATAGTGACCTTCGACAAAATAGAGAGCGCCTGCATTCAGAGCTGGATTTAAATCCGCGTCATGGACTTGTAATCGTCGGCCAATCGTCGCGGGAGGAGCTTGAGCGTTGAATGGATAAGGGAAGAAGCCCGTCGTTGCATTGACTTCGTGTCGTGGTCCTAAATTGCTTTGTTCTCCATTAAGGCTGGAGCTGTACGGATCGGAACAACCGACGCCAAGTTCAGTGCCATTCGTTGGATCATTGCAAGGAGTGCAGAGGCTACCGGAGAGAGCAAAGAAACCATGTTTCAACCAGCTCTGTCCAATCTGTTCGAATCTTCCGTCTTTAAGACGGTACATATTCTGAGCAATCACAGGATGTTGATTTGTTTCTGAGAACCAGTTGAGGCGATCGTCGCCGACATTGCAGGAAGTTGTGGCCACAGAGTAGGACGTGATATCACCCACTCGACCCCAGCGTTGCACCGCCGGCAGATCACCTACGATGACGTCGGGACCTGTGGCATGTTGGGCTTGTGCTAGAGAAGTAAAGGAAGAAAGACTGAGAAGAAGGGAAGCGACACAGAAATAGGCTCCACGCTTTTCCATTTTATCCTCGCCAATGAAAGGGAAAAAAATTGTCGATTACTGATGGCAAAGCCCAGTTGAGTGAACGCTATTTATAGCGCGAGAAACTTCAAAGAGCTACAGGGCAATTTTTTAGGATCTAGGCTCTCTCTCTTTTTGGTTTTCGGTGCTAGGATCGTCGCTTCAAAATGGAGGGTTTATGAAAGCGGTTACCCTAAGAGTATTGTCCATTCCGGTTGTGTTTTCTTTCTTTCTCTATCCAAGCCTTTCTTTTCAGAATCCAACTCCGAGTCCAAAACAGCAGCAAATGAGAGTTCGTCCAGAGACTCTCAACGCGCTTCTCGATTTGAGATTTTCCGAGATTCAAAGCTTGGAATTCGTTTCTATTTCTCAGACGCAGTGGGAAACGGAATTAGAAATTGAAGGACAAATCCATCTTTTGCGTTTTCGACCGCATTCGATGCGTAGCGATTCTTTTCAAGTGTTGGTGCAGAGCGAAATAGGAGGCCCGCTCGTTCCTGCCGAAGCGCCGCCGATTTACACGATAAAAGGGGAGTTAGTCGGAGTCGATGGGAGTCAAGTACGAGGTTCCTTCCGAGAGGGAAGACTAACGGCCAGTATCATCACAGCGTCGGGATCTTTTGGCGTGCAGGCTCTCGCCGATCTTGGTTTCTCTGATCCTTCCAATCGGCATGTCGTGTATCGCGATTCGGACTATCTCAACACCCCTGGCTATCGTTGCGGAGCGCAGGAAGGATTACAGGAATTAGATCCTCAATTACCAGGCGGGCAGGGTGTCGTTTTGGGAACTGGGCTCAAAGTGGCCGACATCGCCGCCGATGCGGATTTTGAGTTTTATCAGTTGAACGGCAGTAGCGTAGCGAACACGGTGAACGATATCGAAAACGTTCTCAACACAGTCGAAGCTCGTTACGAAGTGCCAGGGATCGGAATTACTTATGAAGTGACGACTATTGTCGTGCGTACAGTTTCTGGTGCGCCCTACACTTCGAACGATGCGGGTGTTTTGCTCTGTCAATTCCGAAGCGAGTGGAATAGTGGCGCCAATCCCTACCTCAATATCCAGCGCGATCTCGCAGAGTTATTTACAGGGAAAAATTTGATTGCTCCCGTGATCGGCATCGCATGGCTCGGTGTTGTTTGCAATATCAGCGGCAACGATTTTAGTTGCAGTCCCTCGGGAGGGAACATGGCGTATTCGGTTGTGGAGTCCCGCTTCACGAGTAACTTTACCCAGCGTGTAGCGCTCTCGGCGCATGAGATCGGGCACAACTGGAATGCCACGCATTGCGACGGTTGTGCGAGTTGCTCGAACTGCTGCAGGATTATGTGTTCAAGTTTAGGAGGGTGCACCGGATTGGCGTTCTTGACGAGTTTTGGTTGTGTAGAAGAGGGACAAATTCTCTCGTTCAAGAACTCGAGAGGCTGCTTGAACGATTTACTCGATCCTCAAACCATTCCGTTCTTTGACGATTTCCCTAGCAGTGCTCTAGACACAGCGAAATGGTCCTACACCAAGGGAGGGACAATCAATTCAAACGCTGCAAACGAACCAAGTGCTACACTTTCTCTCAATCTCAATTCCACGGGCTCTGCCTTGTATCAAGACGATGAATTACGTAGCAATTTCATCTTGATGGGTGGTCAGCCTATGGGAAATGTTTCCTATTTTGTCGAACGCGTTGGCGTGGAGTCCGGCGAGCAGCTCTTTGTCGAGTATTGGGCGAACAATTTAAGGTGGAATCTACTCAACACGATCACTTCGGATGGTGTCGATCAAACAAACTTTGTTGCCTTCCAACACAATCTGCCGGGCGATGCGTTGCACAACGAGTTTCGAATTCGCTTTCGTGCCGAGGGGAACCAAGCCGACGACAATTGGTATCTCGACAATGTGCAAGTCTCCGCCGATTTTGCCCCGGTGATTACTCAGCAACCTTCCTCGCAGAGTGTTTGTCAATCTGGGATGGCGAGTTTCACCGTTTCTGCGATCGGCTCTCCTGCACCGACTTATCAGTGGAAAAAAAACGGAGTCAATATTGGAGGAGCGACTTCGACAACCTACACCATTCCCTCGGCTGTGCTTGGTGATGCGGCCAACTATACTTGCTTGATTACAAACTCATTGGGCAATGTGACAAGCGATGCCGCTGCATTAACCGTTCTCACCAACGCCAGTTGCCAGGACGGAGTTTTCTGCAATGGAGTAGAAACTTGTTCCGGTGGCGAATGTGTTTCTGGTTCTTCTCCGTGTACAGAAGTTTGTAATGAAGGCGCGGATGCTTGCCAGCCGTTTGGGGAAATGTCTTGCGAGTTATCCTCGCCTCAAATTGGAGTGGGTGGAACGGTAGCACTCGATATTCTTTTAAAGCAAGTCTTGGACTTAAAGAGCTATCAAGCGAAGATCAACATTCAATTGATCTCTGGGAGCGGGAGCTTGAACATTGACTGTCCGGACGGAGTGCAAGTAGATCAATCGCGTCCGGATTATGTTTTTGCGAACACTTCGAATATCACGGCTCCAAACTGTTCGAATGCATCTTTTCAAGCTGCGTCTTTCACCAGCGTTGAAGTGCCGCTTTCCCCAGTGAAGTATCTCGGTGATTACAGCTTAACGGTCGATCCCAGCACAGCAGTAGGTAGTATTTTTGAAATTTCCATTCATTCGGGTGAAACATTTTTGAGCGATTCTGGGGGTTCTCCCATCAATTTCACAATCGGCGCTCCCTGTGTTCTGACCGTTTCCGCTTGTGGTGTGTACGGAGATATCGCTCAACCTCAAAACGGGATTGTCAATCTCGACGACATCCTTTGTGTTCTCCAAGGCTTCGCGAGCCTGTCGAATTGCCCTCTAGGAGATCTCGCTCCCTGCGGAGGAAATGGGGCGATTAATCTCGACGACATTCTTGGTGTTCTTAACGCTTTTGCAGGCAGCGATCCCTGTTGCGGTGGTTAGTGCAAGTCTTAGTCCTTTATGGACAAGGATCAGGGCCGTCGTAACTGGGACTTCCAAACGCATTGAGTACCCCGAGAATGTCATCTAGGTTTGCAATCAAATCGGGATCGTAGTTCATCGATCCCTTGATGTCGGCTGAGTAGATTGTGCAGTTGCTGTCGAAACTGCCAGAGAAGGCCCTGAGTTCACAAAGAATGTCATCGAGATTCACAACCGCATTGTTGTTGAGATCCCCCCAACTCCAAGTCGTTGCCGAACTCGGTCCCGAGAGCTCCGCTCCATTGTCAGCCCGCACGCTGTACTGTGTTACCGGGATGATGTCGAGGCCGTTGATGAAAACAGTCGGCCATGAATTTCCCGCCAAGAAGATGGGTGTCGAGCCTAGCGAGCCATCGGGCTGTACGTAAAGAGAAAGGCAGGGAAGATCCGCACTTTCTAAGAGAAATGCCACCGGCGTTGTCCCCATCGCTGCCATCAGTTGTAGGTATCGAGAGCCTACAGCGGTCAGGAAAGGCGGTTGGGGTGGTGGGAGTTCGCAGTTATCGGGAATGCCGTTGGAGTTGTTGTCCGTAGCCGTTCCTAAGAAAAGTTCACAGAGATCAGAATCGCCATCGTTGTCACAGTCGGAACTTCCTCCCGCTTCGCATTCGTCTGGAATGGCATTGGCATTGCAGTCCTCGCTCGTTGCAGAGCCGATATCGGTTGAGTCGGCGACTTCGTTTCCATTGCAGTCCAGTCCAGGGACTTGAACGTTGCCTGCGATGGATGTGGGAGTTCCTGGTTTAAAAAGCCCAATCGTCGCCGATCCGATTTGCGGGGGATGCGTGGAATCGAAACGGAAGTTGTAGAGAGTTCCCCAGCGCAGCGCATTGGCATTGGGATTGGTTCCGTAGTTTGTTGTTGTCCAAGCAACACTCGTTGTCCCCACAGTTGGGGTCCAATCCGTATTTGAATAAGGCTCTCCACTGTGAGAATGCACGTCGTGAAAGCCGACATTGCTCAAAGTGACGCCATTGGGGAATGGAATTGAAAACGATCCGGCACTTCGATCGGAGTTCATGTTGTAGAGAGCATATTCGTAATGCCACATGCCCCCGCCTATCGAGCTGACTTTATATGCGAGATCTAAATGTCCATCACTCGCGACGTTGAATGGAACCAGGTTGACTCCGGTATCATTCGCGATCCAAGCATAAATTGCCGCCTGTTCCCGATTCGTGTTCTGGCCAGAAACGGTGTTCAAACTGTAATTGGGATCTGATCCGCCAATCGAAACTCGGCGATAGGATGCGTTGTTATTTTTATTACCAATCGATGCGTCGTCGAAAGCAACATAGTGACCTTCCGCAAAATACAAAGCTCCCGAGTTCATTGTTGGGTTGATATCTGTATTGAAGACTTGCAGGCGTCGGTCGATGGTCGTCGACCAAGCCGGAGCAGAAAAAGGATAAGGAAAAAATCCCGTGCTCGCATTCACTTGAGAGCGTGGACCTAGATTGCTGCGATTGCCGTTAAGACTCGCATCGTAGGGATCGGAACAACCCACACCGAGATGATCTCCCGTGGGATCTCCGCTACAACCTCCTGTACCACTACAAAGGGTTCCCGAGAGAGCGAAAAATCCGTGTTTGAGCCAAGATTGTCCGATTTGTTCGAAGCGGCCGTTTTTCAATCGGTAGAGATTTTGTGCGATGACGGGGTGATTGCTGTCTTCCGCAATCCAATTGAGTGGAAGGCCGCCGATATTGCAGGAAATCGTTCCAACGGAAAAAGCGCTGATCCCTCCAACCTGGGTGTAAGTTCCGAAATTATGCAAATCGCCCACAATCACATCCGGACCGGCGAGTGAGCTCGCTTGTGGATCGGGAATAGGCTCTGCGGTTTGTCCCGCATTGGCGATTGAAGTTGTTTTTAAAGAGACAGATCCATCGAGAATCAAAGTTCCTACCGAGAGTCCAGCAAGTTCGGCTTGTCCGATTTGATCTGCGAATGCTTTGGAGATCGAAATTTCCAGCATGGCGTGAAAACGTTTTCTTGCTGGGGAAAAATCGATCATGGATTCTTGAGTGAGAAAAACAGGTCGTTGAAAACTTTGTCGATCGCGGAGCTCTAAGCCAGCATTTATTGGAGTGAGTACAAAATCCCCTAAATCGAAGCGTTCACCATTTGCAGTCGAGAGCGAAATACGGCCCAAAGACTTAGCTTCTCCTTCTGACCAACGCAAAAACAGAGAACCGTCGGATTCAAAACTGAGAGCGTTTTCCTCCAAGAGATAATTAGCGTCCGCGTACTCCACAGTGATTTTGTTTTCGCCGAGAGTCGCGCGATCAAAGACAAGGTGAAATTCTTCTGCGTTCCAAATCCAGCGCTGTGGGGAAGATTGAGATTGCGCAGGAATTGAGAGGAAGGCAAATGAAGCCAAGAACGAAAGGGCAATGCGAATCGCTTTCATGATTTTCTCCGTCGACAAAAAACAAAAAGTAGGACGAAGCTGTGTGGCTCGCTGAAGAGGCGAAGAGATTGCTCCTAACTTAACGAGATTGCAAGAGTAGAGTTTGAATTTCGTGAGCGAGAGTGTTTTGGGGGTCTAGTCGCAGGGCTTTCTCTGTTTGCGCGAGAGCGAGATTGGGTTCGTTGAGAGCTAAGTAGGCACGAGCCATAAAGGCATAGGTATTGGCGTCGTTGGGACGAATCACCAAAGCTTTCTCATATTCTGCAATTCCTTCTCGATAGAGACCAAGCGCACAGAGAATGCCCGCCAAGTTCTCTCGCACTTCAACGAGATCCGGGCGAATTTGCAAAGCTTCTT
This sequence comes from uncultured Planctomycetales bacterium, assembly GCA_964570465.1. Lineage (GTDB taxonomy): Bacteria > Planctomycetota > UBA1135 > UBA1135 > CAZMYG01 > CAZMYG01. Next base: position 1,926 of record CAZMYG010000025.1, on the reverse strand, counting down.
CGAAGTTTTTTCTCGCAGCTTCCAGCTCTCCTCGCTGCGCATAAATCACACCCGATTGATAAAGCGACTCGACTTGTTTGATCTGTAAATGACTTTGTTGCTCTCGTTGTCTCTCCTGAGTTTTGACAACGGCTGTGTAGCCCCAGAAAAGGAAAACTGCGCTCATGCTGCCCAGAAAGAGTCGCCCACTTTTTGTGATTCGCCCACCGAGTTTCAATGCTGGGATCGGATAGAGAGTGAGATTCGTTTTATAGAGTAGGCGAATGGTTTGTAGGCAGAGATAGGCAAGAATCGCGCAAAGACCTAGAGCCAGTAAGAAAGGGATGGTCGGGAAAAAACTCCGAATACTGAAAAAAGAAAGAGCCGCGAATCCGGCGAGAGCGATTTCTTCTTTCCATTGGAAAGCGCGACTCAAAGTTGTGCTTGGAGTTTGCTTTGGTTTTGCAAGCAGCGGGGGTTTGCCCCAACCAAAATAAAGCGCGTCTTTGGGACAGACGCTGACACAGTCCATACATTTCATACAGCCGGGATCGACGACCATGCCGTAATCGCGCACTTCTTCGTGCACGCGCACATTGGAAGAGCAAGTTGCTGTGCAATGTCCGCAACCTTCGCAATCATTGGTCACGCGAATGCGACCCGGAGAAAATTTATCCGCGACTCCAAAAATGGCCCCGTAGGGACAGGCGTAAGTGCAAAATCCTTTTGCTCCCAAGAAATAAACAATGACAAAACCACAGACGAAAAAAGTGAGCAGAGCAATGCCTAGTCCTGGAAAGGTCGCCCAAAAGTTTTGACTTGTCAGTGCTGTGCCGCGATGCGCTAGTTCATCTCCAATCCAAAGGCGATAGACGAGCGGATAAACAAACATATAGAGAAAGCCCAGCAAAGGGATCAGAAGAAGAACGCGCGAGCGCAAAGGTTTGGGATGAATGCCGATTTTCATCAGAAGCCAACGACAAAAATCCTGTAGCGCTACGATGTGACAACCCCAACCGCAGAAGAATCGCCCGAAAATTGCTGTGAGTAGGATTGCAGCAGTGAAAAATAGAAAGCCAGCGTTGATCACACTGTGTTTTGAAAACTCCATCGCCTCCGAAGGTTCGAGTGGACTAAGAGTCGAGCCCGTGAAATACCAATGAGCAATATGAGCCGCGATCAACAAATGCACGCCGATCAAAACCCAAGCGCGCCATTTGCCCGTTTTCGATGGCCGGATTTTTGTGGGTATTACCGGTAAAGATATTGACTCTGAAGGAATTGTTTTTGTTTTAAGCAAGGCGTTAACATTCTAGCTTTACATATGAAACGTAGCGATTTTTTCTATGAATTGCCTCAAGAGCTGATTGCTTTGCAGCCTTTGGCGGAGCGTGATCATTCGCGATTGCTAATTTATGAGCGAGGCCGTGATCATGTAGAACATCGGCAATTCTGCAATTTGCCGCAGTTTCTAAAATCAGGCGATTGCTTGGTGCTCAATAACTCTCGCGTACAGCCGGTTCGTTTTCTGGGGCGGCGGAAAAGCGGGGCGCGGATTGAAGTGTTGTTGGTAAAGGCGGAAGGTTCTCGAGTGCTGGCTTTCGTCCGTGGCAAAGGTCGAGTGAAAAACGGCGAAATTCTCGAGTTGGAAGAAGAGCGAATTCCCTGTCGATTGATTGAACGATGTGGGCATTGGGGACAATGGTGGGTGGATTTTCCAGAGCATACCGATCCAAATTTACTTTTCGAAAAAGGCCGCGCTCCTTTGCCTCCCTATATTTCTTGGGCTCGTAAGGGAGAGGAAAATGTTCCGCTCGATCGGAGTCGTTATCAAACGGTGTTTGCCGCAGAGGCAGGTTCCATCGCAGCGCCGACCGCAGGTTTGCATTTCACTCAGCCTTTGCTCAGTAAAATTCGCGAGGCCGGAGTGCAAATCACAGAAATCAC
>CAZMYG010000024.1:12440-22185 GCA_964570465.1 uncultured Planctomycetales bacterium | reverse complement strand
GGAGCTTTCGTGGGAGGGAAAATGAGTGCGATGTTTGGACAGCGATTGGCGCTCGTGCTCATGCTCGCGGCTTTTGCCATGGCCTTGTTTCTCGCGACAGAACGTTTTTTCTCGCGCCGATCCGTTTCGATGGGAGAGAAAAAAGAAGCCGCGCCTTCCAATACTTTTAAAATCCCTCTTTCTGCAGCGATCGACACTGAAGAATCTTTCGAAATCGAGAAGCCTTTCAATCTCGAAGCGGCTTTGGAAATTCCCAAAGAAAAAGTTCCAGAAGCTGTGCCAACGATTCCAGAAACTCCGATTTCTCAGATGACAGCAACGGCGGCGCCGGTGATGGAAGAAGAAGTGGAGACTGAAGAAGAACAAGTGCAAGAGCAGGAAGAAGAAGTTCCCGCAGTCGCAGCAGTGGAAGAAACAGTAGAAGACGAAGTGGAAGAAGAGCAGCTTGAAGAGAAAATTGAACCCGCAGAACTTGCGCTAGAACAATTGGAATACGACACGCCAGTTTCGAGTGATTTAGAAGAATCCCAACTCATTGCGGAAATCGAGCAGCTCGAAATTCAAATTCAACCGAGAGATTTGCGCGAAGAACAAGCCGCGGCGTTAGATGCAGCCGCAGAACGCGCAGTAGAAGATTATGTCATCACTCCTCCTGCGGCTGCAGAGCCTGCGGCAATGACAACAGATGTTGAACAACCAGCAAGTGAAGCAGCGGCAACTCCCGTAGTTGCTGAACCACAAACAAACGAACCCGCGCCCGGAGCTCTTTTGGATCAGGCCGCGCGCCTTGTCATTTCAGAAGGCCGCGCTGCGGTTTCCCTTTTACAGCGTCGTCTCGCAATTCCCTTTGGCCGCGCCTCTCTCCTGCTCGACTTGCTCGAAAAAGAAGGCGTGATTGGCCCTTATCGTGGAGGTCCTTCGCGAGATATTTTGATGGGCCTTGTCGACTGGGAAGAGAAGGCCAAGAAAAAGGCCACAGACATTTCTGCCCAGGCGTAGCGGCATTCCCGTTTTCCCCATAGTATTGCCTGTTTATGAATGGCGAAAATATTCGTATTTCCCTCGTCCACCTCGGTTGCGCACGCAATCAGGTGGATTCTGAAGTGATTCTGGGCCGTTTGGCGCAGGAGGGAATGACGGTTTGTGGCGATCTCGATGATGCCGAGGTCGCGGTGGTGAACACTTGCTCTTTCATTGGGCCTGCGCGGGAAGAATCTTTCGCGGCGATTGGCAAGGTTTTGGAACGCAAACAATCAGGTCAATTGAAAGCGGTTTTGGTGGCTGGCTGTCTCGCCGAACAATTCCGCGGAGAAATTGAAGCTCGCGCACCAGGTGTGGATGCGATTTTGCCTCTCTCGGATTATTCGCAAATTTCAGAAGTCGTGCGCCGTGCTGTCCGTGGCGAAGATGCGCGTGCTTGTCCAGGCGGTCGCCCAAAAGATGTGGGCTCCGATCGTTTGCGTTTTTTGACCACGCCCAATTCCTACGCCTACCTTCGAATCTCCGAAGGCTGCGATCACACTTGTACTTTTTGCATTATCCCGAGCATTCGCGGGCGCATGCGTAGCAAGCCGATTCCCGCTCTGGTGGAAGAAGCGAAACAACTCGCCGCTCTCGGCGTGAAAGAACTGATTCTCGTCGCCGAGGATTCCACTTGGTATGGCCGCGATTTAGGAGGTGGAGAACCGAAGCTTCCTGAGCTTTGCGAACAACTCGCCCAAGTCTCAGGCATTCAGTGGATTCGCATTCTCTATGCCTATCCCAATGCCTTTCCTTGGAAGCTCACCGAGGTGATGAAGCGCAATCCGAAAGTATTGCCTTATCTCGATATTCCGATTCAACATATCGCCGATCCGATGTTGCGAGCGATGCGTCGCGCGGGTTCCGGCGATCAGGTGCGAACGATTTTGAATCGTCTGCGCGAAGAAGTGCCCAAAATCGTTTTGCGAACGACGGTGATTTTGGGTTTCCCTGGCGAAAGCGAAGAAGATTTCAAAACTCTGCTGCGCTTCCTCGAGGAATTCCGCTTTGAACGTCTTGGCGCATTTGCTTTCTGCGATGAAGAAAAGGCGGATTCTTTTGCTTTGGCGGGCAAGGTCGATCCGAAAATCGGCGAAGAGAGACGTTTAGCGGTGATGCAAGTCCAAGAGCGTTTGATTGCGCAACGAAATCGTTCCCTCATCGGCAAGAAAATTCGCGTGTTAGTCGACGGCGAACATAGCCCAGGCGTTTTTCTCGCGCGCAGCGCGGCGGATGCGCCGGAAATTGACTGTTCTGTAATCTTCCAAAGGAACAATCTAAAAGTCGGCAATCTTCTAGAAGCGCGCGTGACTGCGGTATCTCCAGACGGTTATGATCTGCTCGCACAATGATCGATACGATTCCTAATCGAATCACCGCGGGTCGCTTCGCTCTCACCATTGTTCTTTACATACTTTTGGCGAGGTTGGAGCCGCTTTCTTGGCAAGAGGGGCAAACACTCGCCAAGTGGGCATTCTTTATCTTTCTCATCGCGGCAGTTTCAGATTTTTTAGATGGCTATGTGGCCCGTCAAACGGGACAAGTCACTGCGCTCGGTCGAATTCTAGATCCTTTCGTAGACAAGTTGCTTGTTGTCGGCGCTATGGTGTTTCTCTGTGCAAATCCACGTACGAGCGAATTCATTCCGGCTTGGATTGTGGCGATTGTTTTGGTGAGAGAATTTTTTGTGACGGGACTACGCAGCGTGGTTGAGCTCCAAGGGAAAACGTTTGAAGCCGACATTTTCGGCAAACTGAAAATGGGCCTGCAATGCTGTGCGGTAGGTTCGATTCTCTACCATCTCGCTTGGGGTGGAGCGGGGCTTTCTGAAGAAGAACAAACGGTATGGAGCGCTATGGCGTCGCGAGTCTTTGTCTGGGCGACTTTGGCTTCGACCATACTTTCCGGGGCAATTTACGCTTTCAAGGCTCGTGAGAAAGTCGAGCTCGATAAACTTCCTTGAATCGAATCCGAGAAGCGATAGTCACCTGTTTATTTCTTGGCCGCATTCCCAAAATCCCAGGAACCATGGGCAGTTTAGGTGGGTTTGCCCTCGTCCTTCTTTTGCCGCATGGAGAATGGTTTTGGCTTTGGAGTTGTGTGCTGGCATTGACATTGACAGTCGCAGGTTTTGCGCTGACCCCTTGGGCAGAATCTCATTTTGGGAAAAAAGATCCTCAATGTTTTGTGCTCGACGAAACGGTGGGTTTTTTGCTGACGGTGTTGCCCAAATCCCCGAGTTGGAGTGCTCTCGTACTTGGATTTTTTCTCTTCCGCTTTTTCGATGTGTTGAAACCTTTTCCCATTCGAAAGTTGGAGCGTTTGCCCGGAGCTTGGGGAATTTTCCTCGATGACTTCCTGGCAGCTGGTTATGCCTGCGCTCTTCTGAATCTTGTCCGATTCCTGTATCCTGAAATTTAGTTCATGGCTCAAGCCTCCCAAAAAACTCAAAGAGAAAGCGCCCGACACAGCGCTAGCGCAAAAGAAAGACGAACACGTCGCGCGGAACACGAAGCAAAAACTGGAATGGGCTTGGGAGTTCGTTTTGCTCTCAGCATGAGTTTGTCCATTGCTGTCGTCATGCTTTTTGGTGGATTGCTGCTTTATTCCATTTCGACCAGCACTTTGCTTGAGGAACTCAAAGTCTCTGGAGTTGGCGCGGCGCGCAATCTTTCCGTTTGGCCTTTGGAATGGAGTCCCGACGGACCTGAAGAAATTCGCGGCGAAACTTCCGTTTTGCCCGTGCGATACAAAGTAGAAGGAATCGATCAACGAGGTTTCCTCTATCGCCAACCGAAACGAGACAGCGAAGGTCGAGTGATTGGCCGCGCAGATATTTTGATCCCGGAGGAGCGATTCGAAAAACTGCAGGCCGATTTGTTGCTGCTCGTTTTCATCATTTCGATGTTGCTGATCGCCGTGACTTCTTTTGTCGCCTGGTTTGTGGCTAAGAAAATTGCCGCACCGCTGACTCATCTCGTTGGAGATATCGAAACGATTAGCCAAGGGAATCTAGAACATAAGACTCGTGTGCATGGGGGAGGCGCGGAAATAGGTTCTCTCGCTTTGGCGGTGGATCGCATGACCGAAGGTTTGAAATCCGCGCGTGAGACCGAGCTCGAATTGCAAAAGCAAGAACACGATTTAGCGATCGCCTCCGAGGTAAGACAAAATCTCTTGCCGGACAAGATTGCGCAGATTCCTGGCTATGAACTGGCAGGAACGCATAAAGCCTCCGCGGACGTTGGTGGGGACTATTACGATGTAATCCCTATTGAAAACTCTGCTCGCGTCGCGCTTTTAGTTGCTGAAGTCGCAGGCAAAGGAGTTCCTGCGGCGTTGGTGATGACCATGGCGCGTGCTTATTTGCGTAGCGAATTGCAGCGTTATCCCGATCCAGCGGAAGCGTTTGCAGCGGCGAATCGGGCCTTAGCGCGCGATATGCGTCGGGGAATGTATGTCACGGCTTTGTGTGCAGTGCTAGATACAAAAACCGGTTCCGTCTCTATCGTCAGCGCGGGACATAAAGTTCCTTTACTACATTGGTCGGCAAAAGAAGATCAATTGAAAGCACTCACACCTCCAGGAATTGCTTTGGGTTTTGACAAAGGCCCTGTGTTTGAAAGAACACTGAAGAAGCAAGAGTTGAGCTTAGCTGCAGGAGATCGCATTACTCTCTGCACCAGCGGTCCAATTTCCGCGAAGAACAAACAAGGGGAAGAGTTTGGAGAAAAGAGTTTCTATACCTTGATCAAACGTGAAGCAGGAAAGAACAGCGATGCGTTTTTAAATCGCGTGCTTTACGGAGTCGAAATCTTTACGGAAGAAGGATCGCTGAGCGCGGACATTGCGCTCGTCACAGCGAAGCGGGGAATGTCCTGAACTAGAACATTCCCCACAGGGGAACACCCTCCCTAACCTCTATCCTATGGACAAGTTCCCGGATTGACCGGCAGAGGCGTTTGATTCCAAGGATCGAGAGCCCCTGCGCCGTTGAGTAAGTCAATCAATCTCAGAATATCTGCGGGGTTTGCCGCGCCGCTGCGATCGATATCCAGACTGTAAATGCCCCAAGGTGGCGCTTGCACGCCGTTGAGGAAATCAATCACGCGCAGAATATCAATCGGATTGGAACTCGTATCGCCACTCGCATTTGCGGGATGGAAAATCATTGAGCCAAAACTTCCATCCGCGAGATAGCTCACCGTACTGACAGCACCGGCAGTGATCGGGCGTGCGAATACCAGAGTATAAGTCCCGTCTCCATGATCAATCACGCTCGAGATCGAGTTCGGCGCTTGTCCGCCGTTGCTCGTTTCGCAGAAGGAGAAGCAAGCTTGGCTTGCACCTGTTGGGGCGGAGACTAACACTTGTTGAATGCCTTGATTCGGGCCTCCTGAAGGATGGAGATTTTGTCTGGCATCGATGACTCCATTGGGAGGAGTGATCAAGGACATCGATCCACTCGGACAATCTGAGCCTCCACTGATTTCAAGATTCAACACTCCAGTGCCTTGAGCATTGCCGAATCCGCCGACTCGTAGCAGATAACATTGACCTGCGCTCACAGGCGCTGTCATGGAAGAAGGGCCGCCTAAATCGCCGCAGCCATCATCGTCGCAGCCAATTAAAGTGGCATTGCTCGCAGGACAGTTGCAGCCTTGATACAGCGCAAGACGTGAATCGTAGCTTGCAGAACCGCAAAGGCTAACCGTCAGATCGCCCGAGAAAGGAGCAGTGAACTCGTACCAAAGATCCGCACCGAGCACGAGTCCGAAACCTTCCTCACACTGAGAGGGCAGATTCACTCCATCCATGGTCGCTCCAATATTGGAGAACGGAGTATCGCCGAGCTGGATTTCTTCTGCGTTCGCACAGGCATCGTTATCTAGCGAACCTCCTCCGCATTCATCTGCCGAGACATGAATGGTGTACGGACCATCCGAGCCAGGCTCAGTAAGAATGGGGTAGTAGTAAACTCCCGCAGGTAAGCAAGCCCAATTCAAAGTGACATTGCCGTCACCGCATTGGAAAAGATTGAAAGTGGCCGCTTCCGTGAAGTCGGCACAAGGACAACCCACGGCGAGATTGAGCCAACCGTTTTGGAAAGCAGGATCGGTTCCGCAATAATCCAAAGTCACCGAAGACGCTTTTGGAATTTCGAAAGCAATCCAGGCATGTCCCGGAGGCGGAGAAAAGAGCGCACAATCCTGTGTGGAGTTGTGATTATTGCCTATATAGGTGTGAGGCAAACTCTCAATCGGAGCGTCCTGGCAATTATCATTCGGCGGCACTCCACAAAGAGGTTCTGCAATACCTGCACAAGAATCATCCCACGCAACATCGCAGCAGAAGGAGTCTTGAGCGCAAACATCAGCGCAACATTGTGGATCTTCACAACCTGGTCCGTCATGTCCTTCAAAGCAGTCTCCAACGCCGGCAACACAGGCTTTTGGAACCGCTTCACATTGAATGTTGAGAGATGCTGTTCCTTGTTCGCCGGCATAACCGCCAACTCGGAGTAGGTAGCAAGTGCCCGCTTTTACAAAGGCGGTCATATGCGAACTGAAATCCGGACATCCTGGACCATCGTCGTTGCAGGCGACGAGCCGGTTGTTGTTCACAGGGCATTCGCATTCTTCATACAACGCGAGTCTCGTGTCGTAACTCGCCGTTCCACAAGTGCTGAAACTGACATTGCCCGTGCAAGTCGCGGTGTATCGGAACCAAATATCCGAACCAAAATCGACTCCAAAACCTTCGTCGCATTCTCCAGGCAAGGCCGGTCCATCTGTATTGGTTCCAATATTGTTGACATTTGTCGCTCCATCAAAGATGTCGACCGCGCCCGCGCAGAAATCGTTGCCGCTGACCTTACCGCAGGAAAGGCTCACCGTGCCGGATCCTGTGTCGTCGAGATAACCGCCAATACGGATTTTGTAGAAATTGCCCGCGATGGTGGGAACATTCACTTCGGATTGAAGTGCGCAAGAATCGTCGTTGCAGGCCAGTAATTGTCCAACGCAACTATTTCCGTCGTAGACTGCGAGCTTGGTATCGAAGCCACTTCCGCAGAGACTCACATTGAGATTGCCAGTGCAAGTTGCTTGATAGTGATACCAAATATCCTGATTCACTTGGGCATCCCCAAAGAAAGTGCAATCGGGGCTCGGTGGGCCGTCCGTTGTTGCGCCCACTGTGCTAAACGCAGTTGCGCCCTCGAAAATCTCTACGCTATTTGCGCAGAGATCGTTGTCCCCACCGCCCCCTCCACCACAAGTGATCGTGACCGTTCCTGTTCCTGTTGCGGCCTGATAGCCGCCGACTCGGATTTTATAGAGATTGCCTTCTGTCACCGGAGCTGTAATCACCGACTGAACTCCGCAAGAGTCATCATTGCAAGCGAGCGGATTTCCCACTGGGCAGTCGAGGCCATCGTAAATTGCGAGTTTGGTGTCAAAGCTGCTGCCACAAGTGTTGATCGAAATGGTTCCTGAGCATGTCGCTTGATAATTGAACCAAATATCTTGGGCGACTTGATTATTTCCAAAGAAATTGCAAGTAGGGCTACCGGCTCCATCTGTGGTGGCACCCACAGTAGAAAAAGGTGTTGCCCCATCGAAAATATCGATCGCGTTCGCACACTCGTCGTTTTGAGGTCCGAGCACGAACATCGAAGCATTCCCCTGAGGAATGGGATCTGCTTTTTGCAGCTGCATTTGTTTGGCGCGTTGAATTTTTTGTGCGAGTCCGAGTTTTTCTCCCTTCTTTCTTTTGCGTGCATCACGCATTTGCGAGGGATTTTGCGCATTCGAAGCGTTCGTTACGAACAGGGGCTTCGCGCTCGAACGTGATTTTTCTGCGGGAGAAGAGTTTGGTTTGCCCCATGCAGAAATTCCCAGACCAAATCCGACTACGGTTAACAACACGATGAGAGCAGAAACTTTCTTCATCTTCACCTCGCGCCAGAAAAGGAAATCTGAATTGACCGCGGGTCGACGTTGTTGTTCTGAAGTGGTGGGACGCATTCTGAGATTTTTCACCGCGCTGTCAATTGTCGACGTTAGAATTTTTTGATGCTCGCCGAAGTAATGCTCAACAGACCTCTAAGGAATTCGTTTACTTATCGAGTTCCTCCTTCTTTGCACTCCGCGATTTCTCTGGGAAAGCGAGTCGTGGTGCCTTTTGGAAAAAAACGCGAGGTCGGAGTTTGTGTGGAATTGCCTCGTGAGAGCAAACTTCCGGAACAAAAGTTGCGCGATATCGATCGCGTGCTCGATGCGGTCGCCATTTTGGATACACATCTTCTCGATCTCACGCGTTGGGTTGCGGAATATTACATTTGCTCTTGGGGTGAAGCGCTTGCAGCGGTGTTGCCGCCGGCTTTGAAGAGAGAGTCGGAACGCAAAACCACGATTGCGGTTCGTCTGGCTCCGCAGGCTTTAGAGGCCATGCCCAGTTTGGAGAAAAAATCTCCACAGCAATTTCGCATGTTGCGATGGTTGAAGGAGGCTGGCGGTCCAGTGGAATTGCCTGAGCTCTTGCGCCGCACGGGGCTGACAATTTCTCCCTATAAAACTCTGCTGAAAAAAGAACTCGTGCTTGGCGAACGTGTGCCGCTGATTAGTGATCCTGTTTTTGTAGGGGCGGCGCATGCGCCGCCCCTACATCTGAATGAAGATCAGCAACGCGCTACTCAGGCTATTAGCGAAGCAATCGCTGCGAAGCGATTCGAGCCTTTCTTGCTTTTTGGAGTCACCGGAAGCGGGAAAACGGAGGTTTATCTCCGCGCCATGGAAGCAGCGAGAAAAGCGGGGCGCGCTGCGATTATTCTCGTCCCTGAAATTTCTCTCACGCCTCAAACCGTCGAGCGATTTTGCGCACGTTTTTCCGATGTTGCGGTACTGCACAGTCATTTGACCGATTCTCAACGTCTTGCCGAATGGACCCGCATTCGAGAAGGAAAGGCGCGTGTCGTAGTTGGGGCGCGTTCTGCGGTGTTTGCGCCGGTGCCGGATCTTGGTTTGATCATTGTCGACGAAGAGCATGAACCTTCTTTCAAACAACAAAACTCTCCTCGTTATCACGCAAGAGATGTTGCGGTGTATCGAGCGCAATTAGCCAAGGCTGCCGTGGTGTTGGGTTCGGCAACTCCAAGTTTGGAATCCTATCGAAATGCAATGAGCGGCAAATATCATTTGCTGTCTTTGCCAGAGCGAGTGATGGAAGGAAGTTTGCCAGCGATTCATCTTGTCGATCTCAAACAAGAAATGGCCGAGCAAAAAAGTTTCGTCGTCATTTCGAGATTGCTAAAAAATAAACTCGAAACGGTTTTGCGACGTGGCGAGCAAGCCATTTTATTTCTTAACCGTCGCGGCTTTTCGCCCGTTCTCTTTTGTCGAGAGTGTGGCGGAACGATGCATTGTCGTCGTTGCGATGTGAGTCTGACCTATCATCGAAAAATCCAGCGCATGCTTTGCCATAGTTGCTGCGAGGAACTTCCTCCGACTCGTCAATGCCAGGAATGCGGTTCGCCTTCGTTGCTTTATTTGGGAGCTGGATCCGAGCGTGTCGAAACCATTTTAAAAGAGCTGTTTCCGCAAGCCCGCATTGCGCGTATGGATTCAGACACGATGACTCGGCGTGGTTCCTATGAAGAAGTTCTCGGCCGTTTTCGAGAAGGAGAAATCGATTTGTTGGTCGGCACTCAAATGATTGCCAAGGG
>CAZMYG010000024.1:0-12340 GCA_964570465.1 uncultured Planctomycetales bacterium | reverse complement strand
TCTCCTCCAGAGCTTTATCGCGAATTGCGCTCTAGTTTGCACGCGATAGCGACGAAAAGTATAGGCGGTGTAAAACTCGCCATCGACGTGGACCCAGTTTCGCTTTTGTAGCTTTTTGGAGGCAAGATGCTTTTCTTGCTGGGCCTGTTATTGGCCACAGAAATAGAGCTGAAAGAGGATGACACGCGGATCACACAATCCGTCAGTGTGAAGCCTTTGGTCTATCGCATTTCTGATTCCAACGAGAATGGCATCATCCATATTCGCGGTGACAATCTCGTCATCGATTTTCAAGGTGCGACTCTAGAAGGTCATCTCAAGTCAGGACTGATGCCTTCGATGTTTTTCGGAATTGGAGTCTTCGCGCAAAATTGCAAAAATCTCACGATCAAAAATCTCAATGTCCGTGGCGTGAGAGTGGGGATTTATCTCAAGAATTGTGAAAGCGTCGTTCTCGAGAACTGCGATGTCTCTGACAACTACCGACAGAAACTAAAATCTACTCCTCAAAAAGAAGATGAATCTGATTGGTTATTTGGGCATCAAAACGATGCCAATGAATGGCTTCGCTATGGCGCGGGAATTTATGTCGAAGACTGCAAGGCAGTGACGGTTCGCAATTGCCGCGCCCGCAATGGTCAGAACGGAATTTGTCTCGTGCGCGTGAACGATTCTTGGATCTATGACAATGACATGAGTTTTCTTTCTGGTTGGGGCCTTGCGATGTGGCGTTCGAGTCGCAATGAAATTTCTCACAACAGATTCGATTGGTGTTTGCGTGGTTTTAGCTATGGCGTTTATCAGCGCGGCCAGGACTCGGCAGGGATTTTGGTTTACGAGCAATGCAATGACAACGTTATTGCTTTTAACAGCGCGACACATAGTGGCGATGGATTTTTTCTCTATGCCGGTAACGAGACTCTAGAGAAAACTGGAGAAGGCGGCTGCAATCGCAATTTGATTTATAAAAATGATTTTTCCTTCGCAGTCGCGAACGGTATCGAAGCGACTTTTTCTCAGGGCAACATGTTCATCGACAATTTGCTCGAGGATTGCGAGCACGGCATTTGGGCGGGTTATTCCTATGACAGTTTGATTTTGCGCAACACGATTCGAAATTGCGTGAATGGGATTTCCATCGAGTACGGACATGGCAATCAAATCGTTGGTAATCGTTTCGAGCGAGCGAAAAATGGAATTCGCATTTGGGGTAACGACGTCGATACCTTTCAAGGCAAACCTTTTAGCAGGAAGAACGATACTCATTCGCGCGATTATCGAATCGTTTCCAATCAATTCGTCGGCGGACAGACCGCGATTTTTCTTCGCCTAAGTTCTAATATTTTGATACACGACAATCGAATCGGTGCACCGCTCGGTTTGCTTCTCGATGAGCGATGCGTGGATGTGACTCTGGGAAAATGGGAAGGTGAAATCAAGGGAGCGCAGCCACAGCAAATTCTCGAAGTACTCTTGCCCGATTTTGAAAAATTCTGGAAGACTCCCAAGCTTCGCGGAACGGCGAATCCCTTCTCGAAACCTGGCGAACCTCGCGGACGACGCCATATGGCCGTCGACGAGTGGGGGCCTTATGTCAAGAAAGCGGAGTGAAGTGCTGTTTCATTGCAGTAAGTTGCCAAAAATGGCAAGTTGTTGCGATAAATCGACCATGTCTTTATTTGCTAGCCTGTCATGACTGAAACTGCTGCCTTAACAAGGCGATCCCGTTGGTGGCGTTGGTTAAAGCGAGCGTTCTGGGTGTTCAACATCCTCATATTTTTGCTACTGCTTTGGATTGGGATTGACTGGTTCATCAATGTGCGTCCCGTTGAGCTCGAGCTTGAAAAAATACGAGCTCGTGGAGAGCCAGTAAGCGCTGCAGATATGCATCGCCTGTATGGTTCAGAGCCGTTAACCAAGGATTCAACCGAAGTCTGGCAAAAGGCAATAGTCGGGCTTATGCAGATTCAAATTCCGCGATCTGCCTATGATTTCCCTCTTTCCCCTACAGGGCAAGCTTGGCCCGAAGAAGATGAAATCGTCATTTTTTTACGGGCTCAATCGGATGTTCTCCAAAGATTGCACAGTGCAGCACAGAACGGAGGGGAGGCTCGATTTCCGCTAGAGTTTGAAAAAGGAGGTTTCTTAATATTTCCTCACCTGGAAGAAGTCAGATCTGGTGTGCTACTTGTGCTGCTCGAAGCACGATTTTTTGCTCACAGAGGAAATTGGGAAAGTACCCAGAACTCTTTGAACACTGCTTTCGGGTTAAAAAAATCCATTAGGAATGAACCTCTCCTTTTGCCTTTATTAACCTGCTGCGCAGTGGACTTGATGATTTGGGAAACAATCTCAGGGTCTATTGGAATCGAGAATTTCTCAGAGTCTCAGTTGAGAGAGCTGCAGGTGGAAGCCCGTAATCATCAATACGAGAATCTTCTTCATCGCGCATTGCTTGGTGAGCGTCAATTTGTCCTTTGGTCTTACGAGCCTCCTGTTAGCGCTGCTACGCGCCTCCTATGGAAATTCAAGACAGCAGGGGGCTTTCTTCGTTACCTCAAGGCGATGGAAATGGTGCTGCAAGACTCTCCAAAGAATTGGAAGCGTACTGAGGAAGATTTTAGGCGGGCGCGGCACATCGTCGGGGACCGCAAGCTGTCTTCGCTGTTTACAGATGTGATTCATCCATCATCTTCTGGTGTGGCAAAGCATTTGCTGAAATCAATGTTTAAGGAAATCGATATCGCCACGATCTCTTTTTCCCACTTGGAAGGTTGCGTTAGAAAAGTATTTTTCACGATCGCTTCGTTGCGGGCCGCGGATGCTGCAATTGCTGTTGAGCTCTATCGCCGAAAAAATGGCAATTTGCCCGATAATATCAGCATGCTCGTTCCAGAGTTTTTTGATCAATTGCCTGCGGACCCTTTTTCGGAAGAAGAACTGAAATACAAAACCTTCGAGAACGGCTTTATGGTCTACAGCGTGGGAAAAGATGGCCATGATGATGCGGGAAAAGAGTCGTCTGGAGATAATCCTGAAGCTTTTCCTTACGACATTGTTTTCAAAGTAGATTATCGATTTTGATTTGCGTACTCGTTGGATTCCGTCTCTGCTGTTTTTAGCTTCTTCGTGTTGTCTGCAATCCCCAGTAAAAGCGTCAACGCATGCGAAGCGGCTAGCAGAAGTAAATAGGTTGCGCCCATCCAGAAAAGATTTTTCACAAAGGACCAAGACGCGCTGAGAAACCCACCAAAACTAAAATCGAAACGCATATCGTTGACGAAGCCGATGAGGGCATTGAGAAAGAAAAGCGCCAAGGAAAGATAGGCCAAGGCTTTTAAAAGATCGGCAACTCGCTTCGTGCTGGCTGTTGTTTGTTGGTCCATATCGCATTCCCTAACTGGAAGCGCCTAGCAAATCAAGATCGAGCCGTTATGCTCTTGCACTTTCCTATGTCCAACGAGCCCGCATTAGTGCTGGAAAATGTCACGAAGACCTTCGGCGATTTCAAAGCCGTCGATACTCTTTCGCTTTCGGTGCCTCGCGGATCTGTCTATGGATTCTTGGGACCAAATGGTTCTGGGAAGACCACGACGATTCGCATGAGTCTCAGCATTTATGAACCCAGCTCCGGTAGCGTGCGCGTGCTTGGTGCGGAGTCTGCTTTAAAAGTCCGCGAGAGAATTGGCTATTTGCCCGAGGAAAAAGGGCTTTATCGCAAGATGAAAGCCTGGTCGATCATTTCCTACTTCGGCCAATTGAAGGGGATGAAGCGCAAGGACGCGAAACACAAAGCGCATGAATTGCTCGAACGCTATGGATTAGGTCCTTTCGCCGAAAACAAATGCGATGCGCTTTCCAAGGGTATGCAGCAAAAGGTGCAGTTGCTCGCTTCGATCGTGCACGATCCCGAATTTGTAATTCTTGATGAGCCCTTCTCCGGACTCGATCCAGTGAATCAAGAAGTGATGGAAGGCGTAATTCGCGATCTGCGTTCACGCGGACGCACGGTAATTTTTTCGACTCACGGTATGGAACATGCCGAACGTATTTGCGATCGAGTCTTGCTCATCGCGAAGGGGAAAAAACTTTTCGACGGGACCATTGTTGAAGCAAAGCGCATTGTCCCCCGGCGCGTTCGCATTGAAACGGAATCTGATCCAGAATCCTTGCGAGCTGTACCTGGTGTGAAGGGAATTGAAAAAGTCGGAGAAAACGGTCTCTTCGAAATTTCTCTCTCCGATGGAGCGGAGCCAGACGAAATTTTGCGAGCCTGTTTCAAAAACCAAATCGGATTGCGCAGTTTCGATCGTAAGGAACCCGGTTTGCGAGAAGTATTTCTACATCTTGTGCCGCCAGAATTGGCGGGGGCGGTGGCTGGATGAAAAACGCGTGGCTGATCGCAATTCGAGAATTTGCCGAGACGGCAAAGACCAAAGGTTTTTGGTTTGGAATTCTTTCTACTCCCGTTTTTATCTATATCGGCGTCAAGGTGCCGGCCTTCTTGGAGAAAAAAGCGACGCCAACACGCTATTTTGTTTTGCTCGATCGCTCGGGAGAGTTTGAGAAAGTAGTCGAAGAAGGTTTGGAAACTTATTACCAAAAACAAGTCGACCAGGAACGCGCTGTTTGGATGGGGAAGATGGCGGTGTCGAGCAAAGAAGAGGTTGGCGAGTTTGAAGAGCCTAGACGACGCTTTCAGCGAGTGCCTTTGCCGACTGGAATCAACACAGACGATACAGCGAAATCTCAACTACGTTCCTATTTGATAGGCGATTCCAAAATCCAAGTCGATGGTCGGGAGTCGAATCTTTTTGCTTTGGTTGTTCTTCCGGAAGATCTTGGCAGTTCTCGGCAAGGGGTCGAATATTGGTGTACGAATTTGGCAGACACTGAGCTCAAGGGTGAAATCGAACGCAGTATTAATGAGGAAATTCGCCGTCGAGAGTTTCTGAAAAGTGGAGTCGACGAATCAGAAGTCAAACGCATCCGAGAGTTAAAGGTTGTCGTCGCAAGTAAGGATCCCAAGAAAGAAGAAGGTAAGGAACAGGTAGGCGAACTCGACAAATTCCGCCAATGGGCGCCGGTGGCGTTTGTCTATCTTCTTTGGATTGCGATCGCGACGATTGCCGGTATGTTGCTCAATAACACGACGGAGGAAAAAGCCAATCGCGTTTACGAAGTATTGCTTTCTTCTGTTACACCTAGCGAAATTATGTTTGGCAAGCTGTTAGGTATTGCGGCTGTAGGCCTAAGCATGATTGCTTCCTGGATTGTCTCTTTAATTGTTGTTTTGCGAATTGCTGCAGGGCCCGAATCCAAAATTGCGGGGTATTTATTCGAAGCCCTGGTCACTCCCGAATTGCTCATCGCTTTCGCAGGCTATTTTCTCTTGGGCTATCTTTTCTACTCGACCATTTTTCTCGCTTTGGGAAGTCTTTGTAACACGGTCAAGGAAGCTCAGAGTTTCATGGGCCCTGTGATGCTCGTCATGATGGTGCCTTTGATCACCATGATGTTTATCCCTCGCGATCCAAACGGAACTCTCGCCACGGTTCTCTCTTGGGTTCCTCTTTACACTCCCTTTGTCATGATGAATCGTGCTGCTGCTTCGCCTCCTATGTTCGATTTGATAGGCACTTTTGTGCTGATGATTGTTTCTGTTGCAGTCGCGGTTTGGATTTCTGGAAAAATTTTCCGTGTTGGCATTCTTCGCACGGGGCAGCCGCCGAAGTTACTTGAGTTGTTGAACTGGCTCAGACACTAAGCTCCACGAGCAACGGACTCAATATTCCGGTCCGTTATTGTTCGGAGCATCTGCTTCGCATATAAGTCCCCGTCGGAGGCCCTAATGCAACAACGTTGGATATCCTTATTGTTTATTGGGTTTGTTCAATATTCCTCAGTTAACTCTGTTCCCCAGCTAAAAGTACCGTTGCCGGATCCTGCAATTTCGAGGCCTTCTATATCGATGCCTGCACATGTCGCAGGGCAACTTCTGGTGAAATTCCGTGATGAGGAGGATGATCGACCGGGCTTAAAAGAATGCGCACATTGTGTGTTTGAGCGCGGCGCTTATTTCCAAGACCTCACCAGCGATTCTTCGCTATCTCTGGACTCTCTCATTGAAAAACATTCGATTTGGAAAATTACCCCTCTCTTTCGTCAAGCAGAGAAAACGCGGGGAACTCAAAGGACAAGTTCTTCTTCTCTCAAATCCAACTGGCAACATCGCCTGAATACAGCGCGCAATCATTTTTCGCGACGTAGCAATCGCGCGCCTAAGAATTACAAGATGCCGGAACTCTTTCATATCTATCGAGTTGAATTTTCACCAGAACGCGACCTACAAGAAGTGCTTGTCGATTTTTCGCGAGATCCTCACGTGGAATATGCGCAGTTGAATTTGCTGATGGAGCTAAGTCAGCAGTCGGTTCCTAATAAGAGATTAGAAGCGAATCCTTTTCCGATTGAAAACTCTCCATTTCAACCTTGGCCCGACGATCCATTTTTTCATTCCTCGAATTCTTGGGGACAAATGTATGACGATCTCTGGGGATTAAAAAAAATCCAAGCCAAGGAAGCTTGGATGCAATCTACGGGAGAAGGTGAAGAAGTGGTTGTCGCTGTGATTGATACTGGAGTGGATTATCTCCACCCAGATATTCAACAAAACATTTGGCAAAACACGGGGGAAAGATTTTTCCCGAATGGGATTGACGAGGATGGAAACGGTTTTGTCGATGATCGCATTGGTTGGGATTTCGTTAGCTGTGCTCAATTCGATGCGTTTGGAAATTGCATAGAATTCCCTGCGACTCATAACAATCCCATTGATGAACATGGGCATGGAACACATGTCGCCGGGACAATCGCTGCAGTGGGGAATAATGGCATCGGGATTATTGGTGTTGCTCCGCATGCAAAAATCATGGCGTTGAAAGGCTTAAACCGCCAAGGTGCCGGGTCTTCACAGGATTTGGCAGATGCCATTGTGTATGCAGCCATGAATGGCGCAGATGTACTGAATAATAGTTGGGGTTGTGGCGGTTCAATTCCTCAGCTGTGTATACAGAATCCAATTCTCGAGGAGGCGGTACAAACGGCGTACGGATTGGGCGCGGTTGTTGTTTTTGCTGCGGGGAATTCTCACGTCGACGTTGGATTTATTAGTCCTCAAAATCAACCTGAAACGATTGCGGTGGCTTCCACGGATCATCTGGATGAGCCGAGTGATTTTTCAAATTATGGATTGAAACTCGATCTGGCTGCACCGGGCGGAGAAAGCACAGACGATTCTTGTGGGGATTTCCAAGTGCGGAGTATTCTTTCTCTGCGGGCGAATAGCACGGATCTTTATGGAGAGACGCCATGCGTGCCACCTCTCAGCGGGCAAATGATTGTTGGAGAAAATTATATTCGCGCTCGAGGGACAAGCATGGCTTCGCCGCACGTTGCCGGAGCTGCTGCTTTTTTGCTTTCACAACGCCCTGAATTTGGAATTGAAGAACTTCGCCAAGCACTTCGTGTTTCGGCAGATGATATTGGAGCGCCTGGGGTCGACGCCCTTTCCGGTCATGGAAGGCTTAATGTTTCAAAAGCAGTTACGGTTCCCACTCCCCTTCGAGTGAGAATTTTTAGTCCTCACTCTGGATTTGCAGTGAGTACTTTGGATGAGGAAATTTTGATTCGCGGCATAGCCGCAGGTGCAGAATTTCTTCAATATAGTCTCTTCTTTAAGTCCATCTCTGCTGAGCAATGGCAATTGCTTTCTTTCAATTCTACTCAGCCCGTCGAGAATGGAATTCTGGCTTCATGGCCAATCTCCGAATTAGAGACTGATTACTATCAGTTGAAATTGATTGCAGAGACAACGACTGGGAGGATATATGAAGATCAAATTCAAGTTTTCATAGAGCGCGATTTAGTGACTGTCAGTTCCGACTTGGCTTGGGAATGGCATCCGGCAATTTGGGGAGATCGTATTGTTTGGCAGGATTCCCGCGATGGTGGGGTTTTTAATACCAGAATTTATCTTTATGACCTTGCGACACACGAGGAGCGAGCCCTTACACAATTTAATTCCATAGAGCCTCGAATCTGGGGAGAGAACGTTGTTTGGAGGGATAAAAGGAGCGGGTATTGGCGGATTTATCTTTACGATCTTTCAAAGAATCAAGAAAGGCAGATTAGCCATGGTCCTGGAGAACAGTCTGGACCTTCAATTTGGGAAAATTGGATTGCTTGGCGAGATACTCGTAACGGTGGAAACGACGTTTATCTTTTCAATCTTTTGGATGGAGAAGAGCGGAGAGTAACCGCACAGTCCACTCTCATGGGAGACCCGATTGTTTCGGAGGGGCGTATTGTTTGGTCAGATAGTCGCCATGGGAACTTGGAAGTGCATCTTTACGATATTGCAACAGAGACGGAACTTCGTTTGACCAATAATCCACTTAACAATTGGGCTTGTTCTCTCTCTGGCGACCGTCTCGTTTTTTCCGAAGACGATCCGTCTGGCCTAGATCGTTATTTTCTTTTGAACTTTGTCACGGGTGAAACGAGAGCGCTCTTTGTCAATTCCCCGTACGTTCATAACCAAGTTCAAATCCAAGGCGATCGTCTCATTTGGCAACAAGGACCATCAAATAATTACAGCATTCGTTTGCTCGATCTAAATAACCAGCAGGAATACACGGTTGTTTCTGGCACTACGCCAACAGATCCCACAATCTGGGAAGATCGCATCGTTTGGGCAGACTTTAGACAAGGCAATTTCAACATTTATCTTAAGTACTATTTCCCTCCTGAGATTCATCTTGAGATTGAAAGTCCTTTTGAAGGAATTTCCTTAGATCCCTTATTGCAGAATGTCGTGGAAATCCAAGGCAGTGCCTCTGGCGAGAATTTTCTAAACTACGAACTTCATTATGGATTTGGACAAAATCCTAGTACCTGGACTGCACTTGGAGGAGTAATGACTACTCCTATAGAGCAGGGTTTACTTGGAACTTGGAACATCCAATCACTTCCCTTAGGAAATTACATTCTTCGATTGCGTTTGACTTTGCAGGACGGCACTCAATATCAACATCGTGTTCCCCTTTTGATTGAACCAATTGCCGATCGGATCACTTTTAATCTTTCTGATCAGCTATATCCGGATATCGATGGAACAAAACTTGTTTGGGAGGATGCCAGAAATTCCTACAAAGATATTTATTTGTATGACTTTGTAACCCAGGAAGAGCGGGCGCTGGTTGCTCGTCCCGGAGACCAGATCTCTCCAGCGATTTTTGGATCGCATGTTGTGTATGTCGATGCGGCGACTAATCCGTACACCCTTTGGGTCTACGATTTAGATTCCGAAACGGAAAGTGTTGTAAGTCAGTTATCGGGAGAAATATTCAATCCGCAAATTGATGGCGAACATATTGTCTGGGGACAAAGGTATCCAGATTCTGGCCTTCGAGAGATTTATGTTTTTGACATGAGTCGTGGTAAGCAGCAATTGCTTTATAGTTCTAATACAGTCTTGCTTACTCCTCGTGTTTCAGAGCATCGTGTTCTTTGGAGCGATAGCGGATCGTTAATGCTGCACGACCTTGAGCAAGGAACGACAGATTTATTACCAATTTCTAGTTTTCCTAATTCTGGGCTTGATATCGCTGGAGACAAAGTAGTCTGGGTCAATACGGCGAAACGTGTCGTCCTTTACGATCTTAATACTGGAATCGAAACGTTAATGCCGGTGAACTATATTATTCCTGCTGCAAAAGACTCTGTAATTTCAGATCGCTATGTGGTTTGGGAGGAGAATTACAATCTCTATTTTTATGATTTGAATTCAGCGCAAGTAGAAACTCTTACAGTTAACCCGCGGAGTCAATCGGAGATCGCCATTTCAGGTTCTCAAATCGTTTGGCAGGATAATCGAAACCTGGGTTTGGGTGGCACATATACTTGGGATATCTATTCGTATTCAATTCCAAACGGCCCTTAAACGGAAATGAGATTAGTGTGTTGCTGAGTCACCGAGTATTGCAATAAGCGGACGATTTTTCCTAGTTCCTCTTCGCGAAGTAAGGTGACTTCGTCACGATGTGTATGTACTTTCCCTAACACGCCAAAGGGACTCGTGATTGTGACAGCAGGCACTCCTGCACTTGCAAATGGAATGTGATCGGCAGCGGCGCCGAGTACAAAGGGGAGACGCGCGAGAGTAATTTTTTCTTGGGCAGCGGCAGCGAGCACGCGCTGTTCTGCAGGAAGAGAATGTTTCCCAACACTCCAAAGATAGAGTTTCCCGCCATGTCCTAATATGTCGAGATTGATGATTTGGTGGGGGCGTTCCTGCAGTGCGCCAGCATGTTCATGGAGAAATGCTAAGGCTCCAACAGTTTCTTCCTCTTCTGCGCCTGAGAAAAAGAAGGCGATTTCGGTTCCGTGCGGAGTTCCGCTCAATCGCAGCCGTTCGGCAAGTTCGAGAAGAATTCCAACGGGCGCTGCATTGTCGGTAGCGCCGGGGGAATGGTTTTCGGTTTTGCAGAAGAAAAGCGCGATCGCACCTACGCCAGCAAGCACCGCGGCGCTGTTGATCCATTGAGCAGATGTTTCAAGCCAAGAAAAAGTGATTAATGCGAGACTGCTCACGACAGTTAGCACAATCCAAAAAATGCGACCACGTAGGGAAATGCGCTGACTCTTCGAATCATAGTGAGCGCATAACAAAACACGCGGCCCAAAACAGGGCGGTCCAGGTGGTGTGGCAAAGAGATTCGCGGATTGTGCACTCTTTCCGAGTAAGGCAGTGCGAATGAGATGGCGGTGATAAATCCCAGCGCCAAAACCATAGAGCAAAAGTCCAGTCGCAAGTATAGGCACTGCATAAGCAAAGCCATAACTCTTCGAAAGAGGAATGAGTAAGCAAAAGAGAATCAATCCCGCGAGATAAGGTTGCCAGCGAGTTTCGTCGAGTGGTTGAAAAGTAAAAGGTTCCTCGCTGACTCGATAGCCCAAAGCTCGCAGTTGATTGTTGATGTAATTTCGGGCCTCGATTTCTCCAGGCGAACCAGTTCTTCGAGGTTTGGCAATGGCCTTGGCGTGTTCGAGAGCGCGTTTGCCGTAATGCTCCATGGCGTGAACCTGTTAGCGATGAAAACGTTCGATCGTTTCGCGGAAGCGATCGAAGAGATAGAGAGAATCGTGAGGGCCAGGCGATGCCTCGGGGTGATATTGCACCGAGAAAACCGGCAGCTCCTTATGTTTCATTCCTTCCACAGTGTCGTCGTTAAGATTGCGATGGGTGAGTTCGAGATCAGGATTTTGATCTCCGTGTAATTCCACTGCGAAGGAGTGATTTTGCGAGGTGATTTCTACTTTGTGAGTGCTCAGATCTTTCACGGGTTGATTGGCGCCGTGATGACCGAATTTCATTTTGTAAGTTTTAGCGCCAAAAGTTTGAGCCAGGATCTGATGACCTAAGCAAATTCCCATCACAGGAATTTTTTGGGAAAGCAGACGCCCCGCTTCGATCGCATATTTCAGAGGCTCTGGATCTCCAGGGCCGTTCGAGAACACCACTCCATATGGTTCGAGATCCAAAACGGTTTCTGCTTTGGTCGTGGCTGGCACGACGGTAACATCGAATCCGCTCTCAACCAATCCGCGCAAAATATTGCGTTTGACTCCAAAGTCGTAGACCACTGTGCGAAGTCTATCGCCTTTGAACTTTCTGTTCTTAGGAAGAAAATCGCTGAAGCCTTCTGTCCATTCATAGGATTCTGCACAACTGACTTCTTTCGCGAGATCCTTACCTTCGAGTCCTGGAGTTTTGCGAATTTTGTCTACTAATGCGTCGGTACTTTTTTCTTCGGTAGAAAGAATTGCTTTGAGCGTGCCGGAGCTGCGGATTTTTTTAGTCAACGCTCGGGTGTCGATGCCGTCGATGGCGAGTACGCCTTTTTCTTGCAGATAATCGCTCAGAGATTTTCGCGCCCGAAAATTGCTAGAGACTCGCGAGGCTTCGCGCAGGATAAATCCCTCGAGAAAAGGTCCGCGCGATTCCATATCGGCTTCGTTGATTCCGTAATTTCCGATCAAGGGATAAGTCATCACGACCATTTGCCCTTTATAGGAAGGATCAGTCAGAATTTCCTGATAGCCGGTCAAGGCCGTATTGAAAACTAGTTCGCCTACTCTTTCGCCACGCGCGCCAACAGCTCGTCCGTGGAAAATCGTGCCATCTTCAAGGGCTAGAATTGCTGGGATGTTTTCATTCATTGTTGATTAGTGCTGCAAGGTAACCGGCGCCGAAGCCATTGTCGATATTCACCGTCGC
>CAZMYG010000023.1:0-22557 GCA_964570465.1 uncultured Planctomycetales bacterium | reverse complement strand
GTTTCTATTTTCTTCATCATCGCCGCGGACGCGATTTTCACTCTATTATTCTGATGAGTGATTCAGAAATTATTCGTGTCGAGGCGGTGGCCGTTAGGTTGGGCGGGCGAACGATTCTCGATCACATCGATTTGGGAATTCGTAAAGGCGAGATTTTTGCGATGCTCGGCCCTAGCGGTTGCGGGAAAACCACTCTGCTCAAGTGTATGATCGGCCTTCTTGTTCCTACCGAAGGGAGGATTTTCGTCGGCGACGACGATATTGTTCCGCTCGAGGAAGAGGAACTCGATCGAGTGCGAAAAAGAATGGGCGTGGCATTTCAGGGAGGAGCTTTGCTCAATTCGATGAGCGTGTTGGAAAACGTAGCTTTGCCGTTGATAGAAAACACGGATTATTCCTCGTCCGAAATCCGTTCGATCGCGCGAATGAAGCTCGAGATGGTGGGTTTGCTCGATGCGGAACATCGCAAGCCTGCTGAGCTTTCGGGAGGTATGAAAAAACGGGCTTCGATTGCACGCGCGATGGCCTTAGATCCAGAGATTCTTTTTTTCGATGAGCCGAGTTCTGGTTTGGATCCGCTTACTTCGGCAGAAATCGATGAATTGATTCTGACTTTGAATCGCGCGTTTGGAATTACGATTTTTGCCGTTACTCACGATATCGCTTCGGCATTCACGATTGGGCATCGCACGGCGATGATGCGCGAAGGAAAACTTCTAGCTGTTCTGCCTCCAAAAGAAATGAAAAACAATCAAGATCCACGAATCGCTGACTTCATTCAAAGACGTTTGTCTAAAACCGCGGAACGAGGCGCGCTTCATGATTTGATCGAGGAGGGAGCGTCATGAGCGGAGATCGGCAAACCAGCGTAAAGGCCGGCATTTTTGTAGTCAGTGCTTTGATTGTCTTTGTTGTCTTTTTGATTGTCTTGATGGGTCGGCAGTGGTTTCGAGATGACAAAGCCTTCTACACCATTTTCGATCGTTCCGTCGAAGGGCTCGATAAGGGATCTTCGGTGAAATATCTCGGTGTGCCCGCAGGCACTGTGGAAGACATTCGTTTCGAGCCTGGGAAGTTTCCCAGCATTCGAGTTTCGATGCGACTCAAAGAATACATTCCCATCAAACGCAGCACGCGGGCGGTCTTGGCGATGACGGCTTTGACGGGAATTGGACATATCGAATTGATCAGCGGGAAAAGTGATGAGCCGGAAATGTGGGAAGGCGCGCATATTTTATCGGAGCCTTCTTTTTATGAGCGCATCTCTCGTTCTTTGCCGGAGTTTTTGGACAAGCTGCCGCAATTGCTCGATCGCATGGAAATGGCGTTTGCCAGTGTCGAAGTTTTATTTGGTCCTGAAACGCGTGGGCAATTGTCCGCGACCTTGACTCGACTTGAAGAGACGGCAAGTACTGCCAAGCGCGCGATCGAAGACAATGTCGGTGTGTTGCGCCGAGATCTTTCGACGACAGCAGAGGTTCTCCGGGGGACTTTAGAGAGCGTGCAAGACGAAGTGAAAAAGACCATGAGTCAATTCCGTGAATTAGCAGCTAGCGGTGAGATTCACGAGGGACTTACTAATCTTCGCGATCTCTCGAAGCGACTCGCGGCAAGTGCAGAAAAAATCGATCGAAGTTTGGAGAGCCTGCTACCTTCGATTCAACAAGATGAAAAGTTGATCGCAGCATTTTTGCTTGAATTGAAGCAAGTGACTTTTACGGCGAATGAACTTTTGGAAAAATTGCGCCAAGATCCTTCCGCTTTGATTTTCTCGACTCCAGCAAAAGAGAGAGCGATTCCCGAACCGGTGAAATGATGAAGAAATTTTTATTGATTGTGTTTGTTCCGCTGTTCACTGGATGTTTTGGCGCTCGAGAAATCGCTGATAGCCAATACTTTGTTCCCCACTTAGCTTTGAGCCCGGCGGATTCACCGATTCCAAGAACTCTGCTTCTTCGCCCGTTTCAACTTTCCCCTCATCTCACGAATCCAAGACTTGCTGCGCGCATTCGTCCTTCACAGATTGAATACTATTCCCAATACCGTTGGGCGGGAGCGTTAGACCGATTGCTGATGCAGGAGACAGGGCGTGCTTTGCGAGGGCATTTCCTATCGGTGTTGGATGAATCCGGGCAAACTCAGAGCGATTGGGTTCTGAGTGGAACTGTCGAGCGTTTTGAAGAAGAAGATCAGGGCTCGCAGTGGTTTGGCTTGGTTGGAATTTCTCTCGCCTTGCATAGCGGTAAGGATCAATTGATTTGGAGAGAGTATTTGGAAGTTCGCAAAAAGTCTTCGGCCCGTAATCCTCAGGCGGTTGTGATTGCGCTAGGAGAGGCCTACTCAGAATTGCTTGCGACAGCGCTCACTCGTTGGAAAGAGAGTGTGCTCCATGAAAAGAATTAAACTTTCGCTTTGTCTTAGTTTGCTTGGCGGCGGCGATTTGATTGTTGGGGATATTCCCAATGCCGTGCGTTGGGGGAGTAGTGGTGGGATTACGGCGTATTCGCTCGGAGTCAATTCTTGTAATGAAGGCGATGAGCGAATCGATTGTCAGGCGAACACGGCGCATCACCCAGTAATTTCTCAGGGCATGTATCGCTGGAAAGATGGGCGCTTCGAGCAAATCGGACAAAGCTGGGTGAAACATCTGTTTTTTGCTCTGTCTCAAAGTCTTTGCAGTACATGTATGGATCCTACAAACGGAACGGAAATAGGGGTTGGTTGTTCCGACAGCAATAGCGCCTCTTCTCAGGGGCAGCTAGGAATGTTGGGTCCTCGATATGAAATCAACGCAGCAAGCGGGCTTTTCCCCTATCCATTTAGCAATCCTTCACCACCTCCTATTATTGGAAGGCGTTTGCAAGTGTATGACGGCGATTTGAATCCAGCGCTCAATCTCGGAGCGCGATATTTTGTAGAGGCCCAATTCATTTCTTCGGATGACGCAGCGAGCGGAAATGGCACGAACAACTCTTCTTATCGCGAAGTTGTGGTTACCCAAACCCAAGCTGGGGTTTATCAACTCAGTTTTTCTGGCGCGATGCCGACTCAACGTGAAAAGCCGGCCATCTTCGCTTGGCAGCAAATCGAGCCGGATGTGCAGTTGATCAGTATTGATGTTCCTGGCGATGGGCGTTTTTGGCTGGGTTATCAGGTGCGCGCCTTACCGGGTGGTCGTTGGAGTTATGAATATGCTTTACAGAATCTGAACTCCGATCGTAGCGCGCGTTTGTTCACCTTTTTCTTCGAGCTTGGAGTGCAGATCGAGAATATTGGTTTCCACGATGTCGATCCGCATAGTGGTCCAGCAGGTTTCAATGACGGCAGTGATTGGGAAGTGATTTTGGAGTCGCATAACTTGACCTGGTCCACCGCGACTTATGAAGAGAATCCGCTAGCAAATGCTTTGCGCTGGGGCAGTTTGTTCAACTTTCGTTTCGAGGCGGATGCGCCGCCGATTCCGGGTTTTATCGAGATTGGCCTTTTCAAGCCTGGCGCTTCTCCGACAGTACAAGTTCCGGCGTTAGTTCCAGGGCATGCGCTCGCGTTGTTGTCGAGCGACCCTCCCGCAGAAGCGATTGATGCGCGACAACCCCATTCTCCTGTGGGCAATCCAGCGCAGGGTTGGCAATCTGTAGACCTGGAGTTCAACAATTCTGTTCAAACTTTGCGCGCCGAGGATTTTCTTCTCGAGCAAGAGGGTGGGGCGGGTGAAACGCCTACCATTGTTTCGATCGAAGATGTATCGGAGAACCGGATTCGTGCATTGCTGAGTCAACCCCTTTCTGTAGGAGCGTGGACTCGCATCGAATATCTGGGCAATGGGCAATCGTTTCGTTTGGGATATTTGCCTGCGGATGTCGACGGAGATCGAACGAGTACGGCGGTAGATATTTTGCATCTAATCGATGCTCTCAATCTTGTGAGCCCGCGGCCGATTTATGCTACGGATATTGACCGATCCGGAGCGCAAACACCTGCGGATATTTTAAGGCTGATCGATTTACTCAACGGAGCGGGCGAATACGATCCGTTTTTGAACCGTTCCTTGCCGTAATCGAGGCGATCTTTTATAGTTCTCCCCACACAAAAACTTGAAGGGGTCTGCTATGCGAAATCTAAAAACTCTCTCTGTTTGCTTTGTTTCTTCGATTCTTTTTGCGGCCTGCCAGGCGCCGTTGCCCAAGAACGATTTTTATTGGACTTCGCCTTCGGTTGAGAAGTTGAAAACCGTTGCGCCGATCGACATCGCTGTGTTGATGCCGCGCGATAACACGACGCGTACTTCCTTATTCCCCGGTGTAAGGCCTCCCGCCCTTCCTCTGGCTGAGATTCGTGAGATTGCCTATCGCGAGTTGATTCGTCAGCGGTATACGCCGATTTCTTTGACTTTCTTAGATAATGCCTTTTTCGGCAAGGCAACGCCGAGCGAGGCTTCTTTCAAGGAAGTCGAAGAGCGAACCAATGCCGACGCTTTGCTTTCGATTTCGATCAAACGCTGGGATGACAGCCGTTGGCGAGGCGACAAGGTTTTGGGTATTGGAGCCGAACTCTATCTAATTGATGCCAAGACAGGCGAGACTCTCTGGCAAGCCAATATTGATTGGGACATGAATTTCGCGATGGAATCAGATATTCATCGCGCTACAACAACGGAACTTACAGATCGCGCTGTCTCTCGCTTTTTCCAGCGACTCGTTCAAGCGATCCCGATGCGCGGAGTTTAAGGCGGTTTAAGTCGGGAGCTTAGTGCCCTACTTGCCCTGAGAATGAAGTTCCCGTACACTCTTCGCCTTCGTTGTTATTCTTTTGTTCTTCCCTGGACCCCGATCTGGAGAAGAACACACACGTGGTTTTCGGGGAGATAAAAACATGACTCTTAGCAAAGATCGCAAAAAGGATCTCATTCAAAATTTTGCAACTCACAAGGAGGACACTGGTTCTCCGGAAGTTCAGGTGGCTATTCTCACGGAGAAAATCCGCCATTTGACAGGACATCTGAAAACGCATCGCAAAGATTTCACTTCGCGTCGCGGCTTGTTGATGATGGTCGGCAAGCGTTCGACTTTGTTGCGCTATCTCGAACAGAGGGACCCATCTCGCTATCAAACTATTGTCGCGAAGCTCGATCTGCGTAAGTAAGACTGTTAATGAAATCGGAGTAGATTAGTGAATTCAAAAATGATTCGGGTGGAAAGGGAGATTGCAGGACGAAAGCTCGTACTTGAGACAGGACGCATGGCCAAACAGGCCGATGGCGCTGTGCTCGCGAGTTACGGAGATACGGTCGTCCTTGCTGCGGTGGTGATGTCGGAGCCGCGAGAGGGGATCGATTTTTTCCCTCTCACTGTCGACTATCGAGAAAAAACCTACGCTGCTGGGAAATTCCCAGGTGGGTTTTTCAAGCGTGAAGGTCGTCCTACGACGAAAGAAACTTTGACCATGCGTCTCATCGATCGCTCGGCGAGACCCTTGTTCCCAGACGGTTTCTTTCAAGAAGTGCAGTTGATGACTCAGGTCGTCTCTACGGATCAAGAAAACGATCCGGATATCGTGGCGATGGTTGCTGGGTTTGCTGCGCTACATATTTCCAAAATTCCTTTTGATGGGCCCATTGGCGCTGTTCGTATTGGACATGTCGATGGCAAGCTCGTTATCAATCCTCAATATACCGAGCTTAAAAAAGAGACAAGCCGACTCGAGCTCGTTGTCGCAGGTTCTTCCAAGGCCATTGTGATGGTGGAAGCGGGCGCCAACGAAATGGAAGAAGACCCGATGGTGGAAGCTCTCGAGCTCGGATGGAAAACTTGCGGAGAGATTGCCGCTTTGATGGAAGATCTTCGCAGCAAAGTGGGTATTGCGAAGTTGGCCTTCGAGGCGCCTAAGAAAGATAAAGCTTTGCGCGATCAGGTTCGTTCGAAGTATTCGGATCGCCTGCGAACCGATATTCAAACCCCAGGTAAGTTCGCACGAAAAGCCGCTACGAAGAAAACAGAAGAAGAAATTCTGACGGCTCTTTCTGCTGGAATCACTGATGAGCTCGAACTGGAAGTCAGGAAAAAAGAAATCAAAGCCGCGATTGAAGACATTGCGGTTGAGATTGAGCGCGCGTTGATTCTCACTGGAGCACGTGCTGATGGACGAAGCCATACAGATATCCGAGAGATTTTCTCGGAAGTAGGAGTGCTTCCCCGAGTGCATGGTTCCTCTCTGTTTACTCGAGGCGAAACTCAGGCTTTGGTTGTTGCAACCTTGGGTACCGAAGACGATGAGCAAATCATCGACGGACTCAATGAGGAATACAAAAAACGATTCCTCTTGCACTACAACTTCCCTCCTTTCTCGGTTGGTGAAGTGAAGCCTTTGCGTGGAACTTCGCGACGAGAAATTGGACACGGTGCTTTGGCAGAACGCTCCTTGGAGCCTGTATTGCCAAAGAAAGAAAAATTCCCTTATTCCATTCGCATCGTTTCCGACATTCTCGAATCGAATGGTTCTTCTTCGATGGCGACGGTTTGTGGTGGAACGCTGGCTTTGATGGATGCTGGAGTTCCCATTCGTCAGCCTGTGGCCGGAGTGGCGATGGGTTTGATTAAGGAAGGTGAACGTTACGCGATCATTACTGATATCCAAGGTAGTGAAGACCATAACGGCGACATGGATTTCAAGGTTGCCGGTACTGGTGTAGGAATCACTGGGCTTCAGATGGATATCAAGATCGGAGGCATCTCGAAAGAAATCATGCGAGAGGCTCTCTATCAGGCGCGAGACGGACGACGTTTTGTGCTCAAGAAGATGCTCTCTGCATTGAGTTCTCCTCGTACGAACATTTCGGATTTCGCGCCGCGATTGGAACAGATCAAGATCAAGCCAGACAAGATCGGCTTGTTGATCGGACCTCAAGGTCGCAACATCAAGAAGATGCAGGAGGATTTCAAGGTAACCATCGCCGTCATTGATGACACCGGACTTGTGCAAGTAGCGAGCCCCAAGTTCGAGAACGTGCAAAAGGCGGTCGATGCCATTCGCGCAATGTGCGAAGACCCTGAAATTGGTCGAGTCTATGGCGGCAAGGTGACTTCCGTGAAGGATTTCGGTGCCTTTGTTGAGATCGCGCCAGGTCAAGAAGGACTTGTGCACGTATCAGAATGGTCCGAGGAATTCATCAAGAAAATGAACGATGTCGCAAAGGTTGGTGACGCGTTGGAAGTCAAGGTCATCGCTATTGACGATTCTGGTAAGATCAAACTCTCGCGAAAAGCAGTGCTGCGCGAGAAAGCAAAGTAGGTACGCTTCGGATTGCCCCGGTCCGAGCGAAACAAATCAATAGGCGGGGAGGAGTTGTGGTTCAAGGCAGAGAAGACGGGTTTTGTCCTGTCATCTCATAGTTATTGGAGAGTTCAGTATGGCTCAGGGAAAAGTTAAGTGGTTTGACAATCGGAAGGGTTATGGATTTATCGAGAGAGAGAACGAAGAAGATGTTTTCGTTCACTATCGCAATATCCCCGGCGATGGTTTCAAGACTCTCAACGATGGAGATATGGTTGAGTTTGAAATCGCTAAAGGAGACAAGGGGCTACATGCCTTGAATGTCCGCCGAGTGGAAAGCGTGGTTGCTTAAGGCAAAGACGCCCACTAATTTTTTTGTCGATTGAAATAAAGGACGCGCTCACAATGTGAGCCGTCCTTTTCTCTTTTCCTATCTCATGTGGCAAGAAATTCTCTTTGCGCTCAGTGGATTTGGGCTTTTTGCCCTATTGTTTGCGCTTGCCCATTTCCTATACCGCCGTTTTTCTCCAAGGTTTTCTTTCCCGAAGTGGATGGGGATTGCCGCCGCAGGTTTGTTGTTCTCGTTTTTATTAACAGCAGTACTGAGATCCGAGTTTCATCGAAATGCACGCGCGGCCTTAGCTCCTCAATCAGAACAGCTTCGTGATTTATTAGATCTCTCCTCACGGGATTTGTTTGGGAGTTTGGCTCCAGCACAACAGGCAAAAAATCTGGTCGATCTATTCTCAGGTGAAGAAATAGCCCCGCGACCTTCGTTGGACTATATCCCGATTCCGCTTGAAGACTCGCAGCGCCAGCGTTCTAAATCCCAAACTTTACGATCCGAATTAGAGATTCCCGCTCTGCTACCTTCTTTTGAATTTGCTCAATCCGGAATTTTGCTTTCCCCGGCTGGGCGCGAAGCAAATCCAGTGGCGATTCCCATTGCCCAAAATTTGGATCGAATTTGGCTTTTTGCTACTTTGGAAGATTTCCCCGCATCGCGAAAAACTTACGGGGCGCCCGTGTTGGAAGTGGTTTTGGAGGGAGAAGGCGGAAAGACAATCTCTACAGTTACTTTGCGACGAGATGTCGATTTGCATTTGAGTCAGCTGGATCGATCTCCGCACAGTTCAGATATGGAAAGCAAGATTGCTTTTCAGTGGGAGAATCGGGGCTCTCGCGAACATCTCGATATCCGCGAAATTACCGTCGCAGGGACAGAAAAAATCGAGCGGGTTTTGCTTCGAAATTTGACTTCCCAGGGTGATGGCAATGCCTGTTTCATTCGATTGGCGGCAATCACCGGAGGCCGTTTTCTTTTGCCCAGCCCTCCCATGGCTACCGATGCCGTTGAAGTTTCGGGAGGAGGATTTCGGTTGAGTTCTCCTTTTCGAGAATCCTTCGAATCGCTCGGCTTCGCCATTTTTTCTCCAGAAGGAAAACTCTTAGCGAGTCGTTCGCCAAAGAGTTGGGAATGGCCTTTGAGAAATACGGAAAAATTGGATTTGTCCGTTTGGCCAGAATCTTGGGAGAGAGAGCTAGGGCTCTACGGGAATTGGCTTGTGATTCGGGAAGGTTCGCCGCCTTTTGCTTGGCTTGGCTTTGCAAGGCAAGACACGAACGCAATTTTTTGGCAGAAAATAATTGGCTGGTTACCCTTTTTAGCTTTGGCAATGGTTCTGCCTTTGTTGATTTTTGCTGCGGCAGATGAAATTTCTAAATTAGGCAAAATCCGCAATAAACTCATTGGCGCCTTTTTGTTGACCTCAGTCATTCCGATCGCGCTTCTGTTGTTTTTCTTCTCCGACTTACTCTTCTCACGCGATCGCGCGACGCGACAGCAGCTTTTGCAAGAAGCTTTGCAGAATGTGGAACAGAAAATGGCATTTCGCGTGGAAAGCACCTCACAATCCGCTTCTGCTTTTGCGCGTGCGTTTTTGGATCATCCAAGAATTCGCGAACTACTTGCTCAGCCCAATCAGCCGAATTATTCCCAACAACTGCGCGAAGAGCTTGCACGGATCAAACAATTCATCAAAGGAACCGGAGAAGGGAGTGTCTTGCGTTTTGAAGATCGAGAGACGACGGAATCGGTAGAAAATAAACAAACGGCTGCGGTTGGTGCTCGTGCAGAGGAATTTGCTCGTTTGGATATTCCACAATCCGGGCTTTATGTGAGTTCCGGGCGTTTGTTTGCTGCGGGAGTACAGCGAGTTCGTGAGCAGGGCCGGCGCTTCACGTTTTTGGTTGGCGAAGATTTAACAGCGCTCAAAGAGTCTGGTTACCTGCTGCGAATCTATTCGGATAAAAATCTTTTGTTAGGAGATGAGTCTGGCGATCTTACAGAAGATCCGCGTTGGGATTTTGCGCAATCAAATCTATCGACCGGAGGCGACTCTTCCTTTGTAGAGATTAAGATCGGGCATGAACGCGCGCCCTATCTTTTGTCCTTTGGTATTACAGAAATTCCATTGAATCGTGCGCTCTTTCTGTTCGCGGGCTTTGTAGGCATTGGCGCTTTTGTGGTGATTCGGAAGCTAACCACGCGGATGACCAAACCCATCGAAAGGCTAGAGTCGATCGCAAAAAATCTAGAGCGAGGAGAAAGTTGGGCTGAGAGTTCTGTACAGGAATTAGTTTCTCAATCTCAAGATGAAGTAGGAGAACTCGCCAAGAGTTTTCAGAGTATGGCGACTGCGCTTGCGAGACGTTTTCATCTCGCGATCGAGGATCCGCAAACGGGAGCTTTGAATGGAAACTACTTCCGCATGCATTTGCAGAACGAATTAGAAAAAGCGACCCGTTGTGCAAGCCCATTGTCAGTGATCCGTATTTCCTTTCGAGAAATCGAAATCAGAGCACGGCGGCAAGCTTTGCCTGTGCTTGATCCACTTTTGTCAGAATTAGGTCTTTTTCTGAAAAAAGAATTGCCAGCAGGTGGAGCTTTTGGGCGAGCTGGGCATGGGGATTTTCATATTCTGTTTCCTCAGGGGAATAAGAATCAGGCTCTCGAATTCTCTCGCGCGTTGCAATCTAAATTGAGTACGGGACAGTTTGGTAAGCCTCCGATTTTTTTGACTCCTAAATTTGCGGTCGCTACTTTTCCTGAAGACGGGCAAAGCAGCGATTTCCTTTTGCATTCTTTGGAAGTGGGCAAGGAAGCATGGAAGACAGTGCGAGCCGGAGTGTTTGATATTCGATCTCGCAGCGAGGTTATGCGCTTAGAAACTTCTTCTGGTGAGCTCTGCTTTCGCTCTCCCAAAATGATCGAGATTCTCAACACGGTTGAAAAAATTGCGGTGGGGGATTTGCCCGTTTTGATTCAGGGGGAAACTGGGGTTGGCAAGGAAATCATTGCCGATTGGATTCATCAGCAAAGTGCTCGCGCTCAGGGCCCGTTGATCAAGCTCAATTGTGCCGCGATTCCAGAGTCGTTAATTGAGACAGAGCTATTTGGACATGAAAAAGGTGCGTTCACCGGAGCGGATTCGCGTCGTCAAGGATGTTTTGAGAAGGCTCATGGGGGAACACTTTTTCTCGATGAAGTTGGAGAGTTGCCGCTCTCGGTGCAGGCGAAGTTTCTGCGTGTTCTCCAGGAGAAGAGTTTTTCCCGTTTAGGTTCCAGCACGCCGATCGAGGTCGATATTCGTGTTCTCGCAGCGACGAATCGCGATTTGCTCGAAAGTCTACGTGAGGGGCGATTGCGTTCAGACTTGTATTACCGCCTCAACGGAATTTCTCTCGTCATTCCTCCGCTGAGAGAGCGTGTGGAGGAAATCCCCGATCTCGTTGGTTTGGCAATCGCGCGATTCAATCAATCAAGCGAGAAAAAAATTGAGGGATTGAGTGCAGATGCCATGGATTCTCTTTTCCGTTATGCATGGCCAGGGAATGTACGGGAATTATTTCATGTTCTGCATCGCGCTTGCTTGCTTTGCGAAGGTGGAGAAATCCGATCCGTATCTTTGGATCCGGAGTTCCGCTTATCTGCGCCGAAGTTGCAAGCTCAAAACGAATTACCTTCACGTCAGCAGCAACTCATTCGTCATTTGGTGGATCAGGAAGTGATTACCACGATGGATTATGTTTCTATCGCTTCCGTTTCACGGCGCACGGCGCTTCGCGATCTCAACGAGCTAGTTGGAAAAGGTGTTTTGCTGCGTAATGGTAAGAGAAAAGCGGCTCAATATCGCCTGGCGAAGAAAGCAAATTAGCCAAATTAATTTCGCCAAGTCGTGGCGCAATCGAAGTATTCAGGCTAGCCAATATTTCAGCGCCATCTCTAAGTGTAGTTATAGAAACAATTTAAGTTTTTCTTAAATTCTTTTCTCGCATGGTCCCAAATTTGACAAGTCCCTGCACAAAGGAGTTGTCATGAGAAAATCCATTTTTCTGATTGGAGTTTTGTTGATTACGTTTTTCTCGCTTCCAGAAGCTTCTGCAGCGATTCGTTATCAACTCTCGGACCGTTCAAAAGTTTACTTTGGAAGCCCGGATCGCATTCAAAGGCCTTGCACCGTTGAAGTTCAAAGGATTGTTGAACAATTCCCGAGTTATAAAGAAGCGCTAACACAGCCAGAAGGTTCCGCAAAACGGATTCACGGTTTGAAAAAAGCCTGTGATGAATTCAAAGAGTTGCTCAGCCGTCATTGCAAGGAGAAAAAGTTCGAACTCGTTGCAGAGAAGGGTTCTTTAAGCGGCATCTGTGATCAGCAGAATAAGGCGATAGAAATTCCCGATATCACGGAAGAGTTGTTAAAGGGATTGGTTCGCTAATTTTCATGTCACGTGCACTCGCTTTCCTTCTGATTGTTGGGAGTTCTTGTGTTACAGAGCCCAAGTTTCCACAAAAGAAAGCGCCGGAAATCGATATCAAAGCGCTTGAGGAAGCGCTAAGCGAGCCCACGGTTCCAGAGCCAGAGAATACTTCCCGCCCTGGAGATCGCATTTTGTATTTTCCCGATGGTCGCCAATCCCGATTCTTTACGATTCGCGCTGGTCGTGGAGAGTACTATCGAAATTTGGTGCAGCGTTACTGCCACTTGCCAGAGGGAGCAGTGGAATTGATTCCCAAAGCGGATATAGAGTCCGTACGTGATCCCAGAGGTCCATCCACGGCGACCAATGCCAGTTTAGAAGTTTCCGATTGGTTAGTGGTGACAGGAACAGAGGCAGAAGTGTTGAGGGTAGAGCAGTTTCTCAATTTGTACTACGCCTCGGTGCCACAAATTGAAATTGAAGCCAAGATCGCAGAAGTGACTTCTGATAGCAGCCGAGATTTTGGAGCCTCTACAAGTATTTTTAACAAGGTGCGCTCCAAGATTGTTGAAGATGTCGATTCTTCGGCAGAAGGAATCCAGGACCCGGATCCCAATTTTCACTCGATTCTGAGCCAGATGCACACTTCTTTCCCTACGAGCAACACGGATGTGCAGGGAGATTTTTTGTTTCGTGCGATCGTGAAACACACCGAGATTAAATCGACTTTAAAGTTATTAATGGCGAGCCGGAATATAGACATCGTTTCCTCTCCCCGGATTGCAGTACGCAATGGAGGTAAAGCCGAAATCATCAATGGGGAAGAAATCCCATTTGTGAACATCACCAATTTCAATCCCAATCAAACAAGTTTTTCTGGCTCGGTGAGTTTTCGCCAAACGGGAGTGAAGCTCTATATCATTCCCTATCTCGCGGGTACGGACACGATCATGCTCAATGTTGAGGCCGAGGTATCCACGCCTTCGGGTTTCACGACGGTTGGAGGTGTTCAAAATCCAATTATCGTTACGAGAAACGCGAAGACCGATGTGCATATTCGGGAAGGCAGTACCTTTGTCATTGGCGGTTTGATTTCTTCCAACGATTCGGAGTTTGTGAAGAAAGTCCCTTTGCTGGGCGATATCCCACTGCTTGGTTTTTTCTTCCGCTCGACTTTTACGCAGAAGGTTTATACCGAAGTGATTTTCTTCATTACTCCGCGTGTGATTTATCCCGAAGCACGTGCGGCAGATCTTCTGAAGCTCTAGCGTCTGGGCATGTCCTCTGGCGCATAATCCCGCAGCATCAATTTGCGATTGCGGCGAATTTCCCAGGGAACTAGAAAAACTAATTCCACTCCGTTTTGTCCTGACTTTCTCCAAACAACAGTGCGAACACGACGGACAATGCCGACGGATTCTTCTTCATCGTTCGCTGTTTCTTCTTCCGGAGAAGTCTCCGCAGATGCACCTGTTTCCAGTAAACGCGCAGTTAGATAAATCGAAAACACATCGCTTTGCACCGAACCATAGCGTTTGAAATTATCTTTGGCTTTGGGATCGGAGAGATTCTGAAACTCGGAAACTTGCTGAAGTTCGTCGATAGAGGCAAAAAACTGTTTCGGTTTGTCTTCTTCCTCTGTGAATTCATCAAGAGGGTCGCTGCTGCTGCTCGTTTCTGAGTCTTCCTTTTCGATATTGCGATAGCGAATCAACGCTTCTACTACATTGTGGGGTACTTCATTCTCGGGGAATAAACCTTCCATCACCGCACGTGGAGCTGTGTTGATATTCACTTGCACTCCAAGAGAGCCTTGAGCGCTTTGTTGTTGGTTCGCACTGGCGGGAGCGGCATTCGCGGCGTTGTTCGTCGTTGTTCCTGTGCCAGGCGTGGCGGATTGACCAGAGTCTTTCAGTCGAAGGGAAGTCCAAACAGTCAGCACCGATTCAAGGCCGGGATAAATCAGTTTCTCCTCAGAGTATTCGCTTTCTTTTTCTTCGAAGTCATAGAGCAAATTCTCTTCGATGCCTTCTACAAAGAGCAACTCATCCAGAGTCAGAGGAATGCTTTTCTCTTCGTTTGGAGAATCAGAAAGTAGAGCCGGACGTGGAATGTCAACAGGTCGAGCTTTCCCTTGTAAAAACTCTGTGATCGCTACCGCAAGCCGATCCGCATCTGAGGCCCCAATATCGCGATCGCTTCCTTCCCGCAAACGATCGATAATTCGCGCGAGCCGATCTTGTGAAGCCTTGGCGTAGTCGTTGTCTGGGGAAATCAAAGAGAGCAGATTGAATTTGCGATTCTCGTCTTCCACGAAGTAATTCACGCGCACGTCGCCCAAAGTCGTTTCCGTTTTCTTTGCCCAGGCATCTTCGCGCGAGTCGTTTGGGCCGGCGTTGGCTCCAGGTGTCCCAGAGCTAGCAGCTGTAGTTGATGTGCTGGGTGTTTGGCCGCCAGATCCTTCTGAAGAACCGTCCTGTCGGATTTGATCGAGGGCATCGAGAAGCACAGTCTGTAAGGCCATATCCATGCGAGCCATGTTGGCATCGTTTTTTGCGACCTCATAGTCGATGCGACTTGTGATCACCATTTCGCTCACTACAGCGGCAAGAATCAAAAAGATGAGCAAGGTCATCAAAAGGGCGACGCCGTGCTGTGATTCTTTGGAAGGCATAGATAAAGAGGATCATAGACGAGGGTAGAACCGGTGCATTCCAAAAAGTTTAGTTCCATGGCTATAATCGCCCTGTGCTTTTTTACCTATCTCTGCTCTTCATCCCAGTACTAGGCGAGCGCCGTGACGAACTACGTCTGGATTCTTTGCTCGACGCCCAGCGATTTGCCGCTCATTGCAAACTTCTTTCTTCTGAAGAGTTGGAAGGTCGAGGCTCGGGCTCAGTAGGACAAAAGGCGGCTGCTACTTATATCTCGAGTCAATTTCGCAAGCTTGGATTGGAGCCAGCCGGTGAATCGGGCACTTACTATCAAAGTTTTCCTGTTTCGCTACCTCAATTCGCCAA
The DNA here is from genome assembly GCA_964570465.1 of uncultured Planctomycetales bacterium. Classification (GTDB taxonomy): domain Bacteria; phylum Planctomycetota; class UBA1135; order UBA1135; family CAZMYG01; genus CAZMYG01. Next base: position 7,507 of record CAZMYG010000023.1, on the reverse strand, counting down.
GGTAGGAGCGGACTCCGGAGTCGAGTTTTTTTTCGCGGATAAGAGACACCGGATGCTTGTGAATCAAGAGTTCCAACCTTTTGGTTTTTCCAAGGAAGGGGAAGTGCAAGGGGCGTTAGTTTTCGCCGGTTATTCCATTACCGATTCCAAACTCCATTACGACGATTTTTCTGGCGTTGATGTGAAAGGGAAAATTGTTCTCGCTCTCCGACACACTCCGGGCGAATCAAATCCCGAATCTCCCTTTGGTCCCCTGCAGATGCAATTAGGGACTTTTGTAAACAAAGCGAACACCGCCGCAGCTGCGGGAGCGGTTGGATTACTTTTGATCAACGATTTCAATCACGAGGACGATCCCTTTGTCGCGATCGCCGTGGGTGGGCCTAAGGCTTCAATTCCCGTCGTGCAGATTAGCCGTAAGATCGCACAGGAACTTTTGCCCGACTTCGATCTCGAAAAAATTCAGGAGAAGATCGATGAATCCCTGCGACCGCAATCTTTCGAAGTGCCGGATTTGCTGGTCAAGATCAAGGTAGATCTATTGAAGCCGGCTACGAGTGAGCTTTCTAAAACCGAGAATATCATCGCGCGCTTGCCCGGTTCCGATCCTGTGCTCGCTCGTGAATACTTGGTGATTGGAGCTCATTACGATCATGTGGGTTTTGGCGAGTATGGCGCTTCGATGCAAAATCGCGGGCGAATTCATCCAGGCGCTGACGACAATGCCTCGGGGACGTCTGGTTTGATTGAACTTGCCCAAGCGCTGCGTTCTCTCAAGACGGCTCCCAAGCGCAGCATTCTCTTCATGGCTTTTTCTGGAGAAGAGTTGGGTTTGTATGGCTCGGCCTATTACGTCAAGAAGCCGACTGTTCCCTTGGATCAAATCGTTGCCATGATCAATCTAGATATGATTGGCCGCTCCAAAGATGGATTTCTCGAGGTGAGCAGTATTTCAACGGGCGAAGGATTTGAAGAGTTACTCGAAAAGTTGAATCAAGGTATCGGGCTCGATCTCAAGCTCAATCCCGAAATCACCGACGACAGCGATCACGCGAGTTTTGTACGAGCTAAAATACCTGCTCTTTTCTTCTTCACGGGATTTCATCCCGACTATCACCGACCCAGCGACACTTTCGAAAAGATCAACATTCCTGACACCCTGCGCGTGTTGCGGTTAGTTTTGCGCACAAGCGTTGAACTAGCCAATCGCGAAGAACGGCCTCAATTCAGCAAAAAATAACAAAAATTGTCTAAAGTTGACAATTTTTGTTATCCGATCTATATCTTAGATATATAGAAAGGAGCTTTCTTATGAACGTGTCATTAACGACTGAGTTGGAAAAAATGGTCAATGAGAAAGTTGCTAGCGGACGCTATGGTTCGGCCAGTGAAGTGATTCGAGAAGCGCTGCGTTTGATGGACGAACGGGATCACCAATATTCGAGGCGTATTGAAGACCTACGTCTTAAGGTGGCGGAGGCCGAAGCTCAATTCAATCAAGGTCTGTTTGTTACGCCGGAAGAATTGACCGAACGAATTAACGAAATGAGTCGCAAGGCTCGAGCGAAGAAGAAAAAGGAATGAACCCCTTTGTCCTGTCGCCTCTTGCGGCGATGGATATTGAGGATATTTGGCGTTTTGTTGCCAAAGATGACATCGAAGCCGCAGATCGACTTTCCGAGAAAATTCTTCAAGCTGCATACCGGTTGACTCAGTTGCCATGGATTGGACATTTGCGCGAAGAGTTATCTGATCGCAATTTGAGAGTTTGGTTGGTAGGAGCTCAATTGCTCATCTATGATCCCAATTCGAAGCCGTTGAGGATTTATCGTGTTGTTAGTGGGCATAGAGATTTAGCCGGTTTGCAATTGGGCGAATAGGCTCGCTTCCTCAGCGCCGTCCGTAAACCAAGGTCAAAAACTCCGAGCGTGTTTTTTCATCACTGCGAAAACGGCCGAGCATGCAGGAAGTTACGGTCAAAGAGTTTTGCTTCTCCACGCCGCGCATCATCATGCAAAGATGGGCCGCTTCGATGACAACGCCTACGCCTTGAGGTTTTAAGACTTTTTCAATGGCGCTGGCGATTTGTGAGGTCAATCGTTCTTGAACTTGAAGTCGGCGGGCGTACATGTCGACGATGCGGGGGATTTTTGAGAGTCCGATGATTTTGTTTGTGGGGAGATAGGCGACATGGGCTTTGCCGTAGAAGGGGACCATGTGATGCTCACAAAGAGAGTAGAGTTCGATGTCCTTCACCAGCACGATTTCATCGACCTCGGCATTGAATGTTGCCTTGTTCACCACTTGCTCGAGTTTTTTGTCGTAACCCGAGCAGAGAAATCGCAAGCTCTTCGCGACGCGTGAAGGGGTTTTGAGTAAACCCTCACGTTTAGGGTTCTCTCCGAGTTGCACCAGTAATTCTCGAATTATTTTTTCCACGTTTGTTCTTTCAGTTCTTGGAATTTAGGGCCGAAGCTTGTGGCTTCATACTCCTTTGGGATTTTATCGAGTAATTCTTTTGCTTCCTCGACTTGGCCGTTCTTGAGTAGGGCTTCGACTTTGCTCTGGGTGTTCCAATAACGATCTTCTGCCCAGGATTCTAGGATTTTTTGTAGGCGTTCTGTTTCGCGGGTGGCCTGTTGCGAATCCGCATTTTGTTGTAGGGGCGGCGCATGCGCCGCCCCTACGCTTAAATACGCCTGCCTTTTCTTCGAAACGTCCGAACTCGTTTCTTCAGGCCATTTTGCGATATCCTGAATCGATAGATTAGGTCCCCAGAGTCCGCCGCCATATTTGAGCGCTGCGATCAGCAAGACGAGGCCTAGCACGATCGCCCTGATACCCCACTTCCCTGATTTTTTTCGAAAAAACAAAATTTTCTAAAGTTCCTAGTCCCTTTGAGCCGAAATGGTCCAAGTCCGCGACTCGAAGTCTAACAGCCACCGGGAACTGCTTGAAGGCTTGGGTCGAGTAGTTCGATTCGTGTGGTTTTTTTAAGTTTCGTTGGTTTTGTTTTGGAGGCTTTTTCCATGAAGAAGATTGGGAATAAAGGTACGAGCGGTTTTTCATTGCTCGAACTCATTGTGGTTATTGCGATCATTGCGACGTTGGTTGGAATCTTGATTCCTTTCGTTCAGACCTCGTTGAATGATGCGAGAAATTCGAAGGTGGCGGCTCTTTACGATACTGTGAAGAAAGCGGTTTTGAAGTATAGGATCGATAATCCGACTTCATGGCCAACAGCAGCCAATTTGTTGACAAATCCAGGTGCTGGTGTTGCTCCGAACTGGAGAGGTCCATATATGGATACCCCAATCGATGGGAGCAAAAATCCTTATGACCCAACTAGAGCAGCGTCTGTAACTCTTACATCTGGAGCTGCTGGTATTAATGGCCAAGGGGCAGCGCCTGATGGGTTTATTACTTTTGGTGTATTGGCAGGCACTGCAGGAGTGGAACTGATTGTTGATGGAATTCCTGCGGCGCAGGCTCCAATCATCAACGGAATGATTGATGGTGCGCAAACGGCACTTCCTGATAATGTTGGAGTTTGCGAAGCATTCGTTGGCGGTGGTGGGGTTGCTGGAACTGTGGCAATGCACTTCTTCATTACTAACCAGTAAGTGATTAACCAAGGGACGTTGCTTCAAACAGCTCGATTTGATGCAAGACGAAGTAAGTTCCTGAGTTAGAAAACGCAAATTCTGCTGCCCTGCGCGAAACCCGCGCAGGGCAGCTCGATTTTTGGGTAGGAATTTGGTTTCAGCCCATCGAGTTTTGCGCCGATAAACTGCGCATGTCAAACCGAGGTTTTTCTCTCCTCGAACTTGTAATCGTCGTCGCGATACTCACCCTCATGGTGGGTCTTACTGCTCCCCTGTTTCAGAGCACGATGGAAGACGGCAGGGTAGCGAAGTTGCTGGCCCTTGTTGAGACCGTCAAAAAAGCCGGGCTTCGATTCAATTTCGATACGAATCTCTGGCCAGTGGAAGATGGGGTCGGTAGTGCCAACTTATTCGAGAACACCGGAATGCCCGCAACTTGGCGCGGCCCCTATATCGAATCGGCGTTGAGTCCCAACAGAAATCCATGGATGGCGCCCGTCCTGTTGCAAAACGTCTGTTCTGGCAGTGCGGTTGGTGGAGCGGGTTATAACGTCAGCGGCACGGTCGTGGCTCCAGCTCAAAGTGGTGGACAGTTAGTGTTCTCGAACATTCCTATTGCAAGCGCTGCGGCGATCAATCTTTCTCTCGATGGTGCTACGGATCCTAATCCTTCCGATGGAGATGGAGTGGGGCACTGCGAATACGATGCGCCTCTGAACGGGAATACGACGGTGTATGTATTGTTATATTAGCTTTACTGCAAATTGCCTTGATGGCTCATGACATAGCCGAGTTCACTGGCGAGCACACCAAGCAAGGCGGTGAAAAGGAAAATCGCGAGAACGGATAGCCCTCGGAACAAAGACTCTCGCAAGACGAGTTTCACCAACAAAAACCAAACGGCAACGCTCGCGGCGAAATAGACGAAAGTTTGTTGCCAGCTACTCGATGTGAATTGCAATTGGATCAGGAGGAGAGAAAAAGTAACCGACGAAAAAAGCATCCCTTTTCCCATCGAGACTTCTTCGATGCCTGCCAATTTACAGGCGAAAAAGAACAGTGCGAGATAGCCTAGGAAAAAGACGGCTCCGAGGAGAAATCGATTCGGTCCATTCTCAGGCAAGAACCACAGATAGTGGGTCAAGACTCCCTCTAGCTTCGTTTCCGCGTTTTCGCTTGAGTTGGATTCTGGCAAAGAAGAGCTCGCCCCAAGATTCTTTTGCGTGAATTTATCTTCCGCAGGCAGCGGGGGAGGAAGCCGGAACCCGAGGGGAGTTTTTTTCGGCGCTGGCGTGGGCTCTACGGTTTTCTCTTCGGGAACATCGGGCTTCACCCGCACGGCCTTGTTGCCGCGGTCGATGTTTTGGATTTCGCTTTTGTCAAAAATGACTTCGCCAAAGGAAACCGCAAGCCGAAGGCTTTCTTCGTTCTCAGACTTTACTCGTCCCTCGAAATGAGCGCCGCTTTTGAGCAAGATTCGAACGACAGGGCCTGGAGTTTCTAGAGTGTTTTTTTCTTCCTTGGGATTGGATTGGCCCGGTACGAGCCAAAGCAGAGTGACTAAAATGCCGATCAAAAAATTCAAGGCGCTTCCTCTAGTTCGGGCGGGTCGGAGACCCGCCCCTACAAAATACCGATGTAAACCCGTGGCCCTTTATATCGGCAAGGAAATGGGATTTTCTAAAGGGGGATTATTTTCCGCGGCTTTCGAGCATCCAAGCTGCAAGAAACAGGGCAATAGAGCTTATTAGGAAAATTGGGCCGAAATCGCGTTTTTCTCTGTCTTGGGTTTGAATCAGTGGATGAAGAATTTCGCGCGATTCTCCTTCATTTGCCGACTGCCCCGGATCTAGCAAAGCGCTTTCCACGCGAAAGCCGCCAATTTCTTTGCGCAGCGATTCAATCCACGCAGCCCAAAACACGGGGAACGAAGGATGAGTATTCCAATTGCTATCTTCGAGACGGAAATAGAAGACAAGCCGTTTCCCGTCGCGTGTCAGCAGAGGGTGAGAGTGACCTTGATCATCCTTGGCGTAGGCAAGCATTTCTCCTGTGAATGGTTCTGCTTGATAGACGCGAGAGATTTGTACTCCTTCAAAATTGAGCAACTGGCCCAATTCTTGATCTGCAGCAGCATGAATGGATTTGGGGGCGAAAATCGCACCTTCATCCCAAAACAGAACATTGGCTTGGTCCGTAGTTCTATCGCGATCCAGAACAAACAAATCAACCTCGCTGTCTTGTGGGATTTTCTCGACCCATTCGAGTAATACGGTATTTGGAATCGATTGGAAAGCCCGGCGGAGTGAAGGGGATGAATGCATTGGCAAAGCGACTCGGAACTCGTTTTTCCCGCCTAGAAGTACGATGCGATCGTCAGCTTCGAGATCGTCCGCGGCTTCGAGAATGATTTCAATTCGCTTCGCTGAAACTGGGAGTGGGACGGAAATTTCTAAGCTCTGCGCAACTTCTAGAGTAATGCTCTGCGATTTTTGTGTTTCTCCATCCAATTGAATTTTCCAATTACGTGATTGGCGTTGAGTCGAAAAGTTTTGCACTCGCAGATCTGCGACTCTTTCTCGAATTTGTAGAGAGGCCCAGCCTACATTTCGCGAAGCTTCTCCGCGCGCGACCAGGTTCCAGGACTGAGGAAGATTGGAAGGAGTGCGATCAGTAAAAATAAAAACGGCACTCTGTTCTCCGCTCGCAAAACCAATATGTTTGGCAACTTCTTCTTCCAGATTGCAAGCGAACAAGACAGGAACGATCGATTCCAAAGTGGAAGAAATTTCTCCCGCATTGCCACGTCGATCCATTCCAGATGGAAATACATGCAGGCGGATCTGGCTTGATCCCGGCAAAGTCTTGAGAATTTCCTGCGCCTTTACTTTCAACAAATCCAATCGAGTTTGCCCAGCAGTTGTTTTGCTACCCATTCGCGCACTGTTCTCAAAGAGAAATAGAATTTCAGCGGGTTTCTCTACATTTCGAAAAGGGCCAGCTAGAACAGTGCAAAAACCAGTCAGAGCGAGGGCAAACAAATAGAAAGACAGCGGCAAATTGCGACGTTTGTTTGCTGTGTTGAGAGGGATTTCTACTTGTAGTTTTTTCCACAAATACAAAGAGGAAACAGCAACTTTTTGACGAATGTTTTTGCGCGCGTAGAACCAATAGAGCAGGGGAATCCAAATTAAGAGACTGACCAGCCAAATAGGAGAAACGAAATTCATTTTGAAGCTTCCAACAACGCTTGCTCGAGACTTTGTTCTGCAGCCAAGCTTTGAAAATGAATTCCGCTCTTTCGGAAATGCTCTCCAAGTCCATGGAGATAGTCTTCAAGATGTTTGCGGTAGAGATTTAGCTCCTTTTCTCCCAAAGTAAGTTCAATCTGCTGTTTTCTTTCGGGCTCTTCTAATTCAACGACACCGTATAACTCCGGATTTCTTTCTGATTGATCCAGCACTTGAATCGCATGCAATTCAAAGCCTTTCGCACGTAATCGCGTGAGACCTTCACAAAGGAACTCTGGACCCTCTTCGAATAGAAAATCAGATAGGAAAAATACCTGTGCTTTTCCACTTTGAGAGGGAATTTCTTGTACGGCTTCGATCAGATTTTTCTGCGAAACACTTTCTGTCTCGACAGACTCGAGCATTTCCAGACAGCTCGAAATTTGCCCTTTCCCGTCGAAGGAAACGCGGCGGCTATTTCCCGTCCCGCGACAAATCCAAACGCGTAAGTTCGCTGCATTTGCCAGGGATAAAACTCCCAGTGCTCCCGCGAGTCGGACGGTGAAATTCCATTTATCTGATTCTGAATTGCCCATCGAGGCGGAAGCATCAAGCACAATCGCTACAGACGAGCCCTCTTCTGTTTGATATTGGCGAATAAAAAGTTTGCCC
>CAZMYG010000022.1:0-22879 GCA_964570465.1 uncultured Planctomycetales bacterium | reverse complement strand
GGCAGATTCTCCCTCGGGTAATGCAACTTGGTTTCCTTATAAATCTGCAGAAAATTTCAACCTGGGAAATTTGCAGCGAATCTTCAAAGAAATCTCAGAGCAGAACCAACAGTACGCAATGAATTTGAAACTTCCTTTCGAGCAATGGAGCGAGCTAGAAGGCTATTTCAAATTTGGCCTATTCCGCGACAACCTCAGCCGCAAATTTAACCAAGATACGTTCAGCAATTTTGGTGATAACACGAACTTTGAAGGTGATTTTAACAATCCTTGGAGTGAGATTTTCCCAACAGAAAACACTCACCCGATCTCGGACGGACCGCCTTTTGTCGATGTCGACTACCGAGGAGATCAAGATCTCGATTCCTGGTATTCGATGTTAGATCTCCCTCTGTACTCCTGGCTGAATTTGATCGGCGGATTTCGCGTGGAATCGACCAAGATCAATATCGTGAACATCCCGGAAGAGGATGCAACTTGGTATCCAGAAGGATCCAGCACGGGTGTTGCTCTGAACCCAGGTGATGCAGATGTCTCCTTTGCAGAACGCGAAACTCTTCCTTCTCTAGGGTTCATTCTTTCTCCGACTGAAACGCTCCGTATCCACGGTTCCTATAGTCAAACGATTGCGCGCCAGACTTTCAAAGAGCTCACTCCTATTCTGCAGCAAGAGTATTTGGGTGGAGACATCTTCATTGGCAATCCCGATTTGGGAATGGCCGAATTGAAAAACTATGACATTCGTCTGGATTACACTCCCTACCCTGGTGGTCTCTTGTCTTTTTCTTGGTTTAAAAAATTCGTCAAAGATCCCATCGAGCAGGTCCAGCGCATCAGCAGCTTCACTTACGAAACTGCAGTCAATTACCCGCGCGGAGAAATGAAAGGCTTTGAAGTCGAAGCGAGGCAGGATCTAGGACACTATTGGGAATCACTGAATGGATTGTCCTTTGGCGCGAACGCAACTTTTCTCGACTCCAATGTGACTTTGCCAGAAGACGAAGCTCGTGGATTCAATGATTTCAATATCCAAGCTCCGATGACTACTCGCGACATGACCGACGCGCCAGAGCATCTTTATAACTTTTTTGTCAATTACGATGCCCCAACGAACACTCAATTTTCTCTCTTCTACACTGTCCATGGCGACACCTTGATCGCAGGAGCAGGAGAGGCAAATGAGCGTTATGTCCCCAATGTTTATGAACGTGAATTTGGAAGGCTCAACATTAGCGTTGCCCAGAAACTTGGAAAATTTCTGAAGCTCCAAATACAGGGAAAAAATCTCACCAATCCTCGAATCGAAGAGGTCTATCGCTCGCCTTACGCGGGAGGAGACAGCATTAAAAGATCCTATGAAAGAGGCATTGATTACTCGATTTCTCTAGGTGTGGAAATTGCATTTTGAAAGGTTGTTTCTATGAATGAACAAGGAAAACGTAAATCGACAATCGTGCTAAGCATCGCTTGCACGATTTGCCTACTTCCCTCCGCGGATTTGTTATCGCCGCAATCGACTGAGGGAAAAAACAATGCGACACAATTGGAAGAAGCGCGTTTGACCATGGGCAAATGGATTGAAACGCAACAAATCATTTCCAAGGAACGCAAGGATTGGCAGCAGGGTAAAGAAATTCTCTTAGGTCGAGTGGAGCTGATCAAAAAAGAATTGGGAACTCTCGAAGAGAAAATCTCTTTGGCTCAATCGAGTGTCACCGAGGCGAATAAAAAACGCGAAGAGCTACTCGCGGAGAATGAGCAGCTCAAAACTGCAGGCGCTCAGCTCGCAGAGGCTGTGGGGAATATGGAGTCCGAAGTGCGACGACTCTTCAAAACTATTCCCGAGCCCATTCAAACAAAGTTGCAACCTCTCTATCAGCGAGTTCCCGAAGATTCGAAGCAGACTCGAATCTCGATTGCCGAGCGCTTTCAAAATGTCTTGGGAATTCTCAACGAGCTCAACAAAGCAAATAACGAAATCACGGTGAACTATGAAGTTCACAACTTAGCGGACGGCAAACCCGCCGAAGTGCAAGCGATCTATATCGGTCTTGGTCAAGCCTATTACGTCAGCGCGCGCGGCGAAGCAGGCATTGGCCGTCCAGGTCCCGAGGGATGGATTTGGGAACCTTCGAAAAATATCGCGCCCGAAGTTCTTCAGGCTTTGGAAATCATTCAAGGAAAACATAGTCCGGCCTTTGTGCCACTTCCTGTGAGGCTGCAATGAGAATGTTCACGAGTGTACTTATTGTTTTGTCGCTCTGCGCGAATGGCTTCGCCCAAGAGCAAAACCTAAATCAATTGTCCCGTTCCTCAGAACAAGAATTGAGCAAGAGCATTGCCGAGCTCAATCGTTTGAGAGATCAAATCGCAAACGAGAAATTGCCGTTGGCTCAGGAATTAACTTCTCTAGAAGAGAACGTAACTTTGCAGCGACGTGAGCACGAAAAAATTACTCGTTTGGTCGACGCGGGTAATCTCGAAATTGCCACGATCAAAGCGGAGATGAAGGCTCGTCAAGATGAACTCGGTTATATCGGGAACATACTCGACGAATACGCACGCACTTTCGAATCGAAAGTGAATGTCAGCGAAATGCAAATGGTCGGCGAAGCCATCGAAACGGCAAAGCAAGCGACCGAAAACACCGGTTTGACCATGCCGCAGAAATTCGAGCGACAGATTGCTTTTGCAAATCTTTCTCTCAAACGCATTTTCGATGTGATCGGTGGAATGCGTTTCCCTGGAGTTGGTGTCGATTTACAGGGAACGGTTGTGAACGGTCAGTTCGCCATCGTGGGCCCGGTAGCACTTTTCCGCGCGGATAGCGGCACAGCGGGAGTGGTTGTTCCTCAATCTGGTTCGACAAAACCTTTGATCCGTCCTTTGGAGGGTACTATGCAAGCAGGAATTATTGGTCTCATTCAAAGTGGCGAAGGTCTCTTGCCACTCGATCCGTCTCGCGGTGGAGCGCTCAAAGCTCTCGTTCAGAAAACAAATCTCTTTCACATTTTCGAAAAGGGCGGACCCATTATGTGGCCGCTGCTTTTCGCTTCGATTTTGGCTCTAGGAGTCGTGATTGAGAGAGTGCTTTTCTTGTTTATCGAAAGAGGAAAACGCGATCCAAAGGCGACGGAAAAATTCTTTGCGGAGGTACAGCGTGGAGAAATTCAAGCCGCGATCCAGACGAGCACAGGAACGAAGGATTTCGTCGTGCGTGCAATGGGCTATGCGCTCTCGCACAAAGAACAATCCTTAGCGAGCGCCTTGCTCTATGCGCAAGCACAAGAGCTCAAACGTTTCCGTCGCGGGATTTCTGTTCTCGATACGGTGATCACCTTAGCTCCATTACTCGGTCTACTCGGTACGGTCACAGGAATGATGAGTTCTTTCTCCTTAATTGGCGGGGATCTCAACGCGCCCGGCGCCATCACCGGCGGTATTGCCGAGGCCTTGATTGCAACAGCCTTCGGTTTGGGAATCGCGATCACGGCTTTGTTACCGTTTAACTTTCTCAACTCTCAGTTAGATCTTGCGCGTCACGATTTGGAATCTGCCGCAAGTCAATTAGAGCTGTTGCTGCAAACCACAACGAATCGCAGTGCACACTCTCACACGAATGACGGTTCTCGTCAGCTCGTTGGCCAAGTCGCTGGGAAGGGGGTCTAAATGCACGGCGGCGGCGGTGGTGGTGGTGGGATGAAAAGGGCGCGAATCGAGATCATTCCCTTGATCGATATCATCTTTTTCTTGCTCGCGACTTTCATCATGGTCTCGCTCTCGATGACAAAAAATCAGGGCGTACAAGTAGCGTTGCCGGCGGCCAGCACGGCAGCTTCGCTCGGTGACAATCAAGAAATGGAAAAGGCTGTGACTTTGAGTGTGAATGACAAAGGCGATGTGTTCTTCAACAAGGAAAAGATCACGATCGCGCAGTTGCCTCTTAGGCTACAGAACTACAAAACGACGGCCAAAGATCCCAAGGTCATCGTGAACAGCGACGCCAATGCCTATTTCAAACATGTCGTCGCCTTGCTCGATGAAGTACGCAAAATTGGAATTTCTAAGGTCGGAATCAACACAGATAAGAAATAGACATGGCTTCGTTTTTTGGAATCTTTCTCGCAATCATCCTTCACCTCGCCGTGCTGCTTTTTGGCGGCTGGTTTTTCTTGGATGAGAAGGAAAAACACGGGACGGTGCAGGAAGTGGAATTGATTAGCGATATTGAAGCCGAGGCGAAAAAAGAAGAAGAGAAAGAAAAACCCAAGGAAGAGGAAACGGAGAAAATCGAAGAGCTGAAGGCCGAGACGGAAGAAGCTCCAGACTCTGCAGAAATCATGCGCAATTTAGAACTTTCTGCAGCGGCCGCGGCACCCGCTCTCGAAGCGGCGAGTCTCTCTGCGATTGAACAAGCCCTTTCTGGCACTGGAGGTGGCGGTGGGGAATTCGCTGACGCTTTGAGTTTTTCTTCTGGAGGACGAATCGGCGGCATGGGCAAGGCAATCGCTGGCGGAGATCAATTCGAAGCGGCTTTTAGTCTCAGCGAAATCGATCAAAAGCCTCGAGTGCTGTTTCAAACTGCTGCGACCTACCCGAGCGAAATGCGCGGGAAAAAAATGGAAGGCGTAGTGACTTTGATTTTTGTTGTGGATTCTTCCGGAAAAGTGATCAACCCGCGTGTCGAGAAATCGACTCATCCTGCATTTGAAAAACCTGCGCTTGATGCCGTGCGACAGTGGAAATTCGAACCAGCCGTTAAGGCCGGACAGCGTGTGTCTTGCAAAATGCGCGCGCCAATCCGTTTTCAACCGAGTTAATTATGAAAAATTTAAATCGAGTTTTGAGTGTTTTGTTTTGTAGCGCAATGCTGGCGAATTTTTCCCAGGCTCAACAGAGCGATGAAATCAAGGCGATCTGGAATGACCCCATTTTCCAAAAGCAATTTATTGGCAGCTATGGAATCAATGCCGAAATCGAGCCCCGCGTGACCCAAGAGGAAGTCGCGTTGCTCGAGAAAATTCGCCCGTTGATGGCCGAAGATCTCCCCAAAGCCGAAGAAATGCTGCGCGAAAAAATCAAACCCGAATCTTCCGCGATTTTGGATTTCACCTTGGGCGGCATTCAATTCCAGCAAGACAAAATGGAATTAGCTCTCGAGAACTATCAAAAAGCCGTCGCTAAATTTCCCAGCTTCCGTCGCGCCTGGCGCAATCTTGCTTTGATTCAAGTTCGCAGCAGCAATTTTGACGGGGCCATTACTGCGTTCACAAAAATGATCGAGTTAGGCGGTGCCGATGCCTATTCCTACGGTTTGCTGGGCTATGCCCATGCCTCGAAACAAGATTACCAGCCCGCCGAAGCCTCTTATCGCTCCGCACTTTTGTTGCAGCCAGAAAATACCGAATGGCGATTAGGTTTGACTCGCTGTGTGTTCAAACAAGAAAAATATGAGGACGCCGCGACTTTGCTCGACGCGCTGATCGCCCGTTATCCCGAGAAAGCCGATTTCTGGATGTTGCAGGCACAAACTTTTTTGGGGATGAAACAGCCGCTCAAGGCTGCGGAAAATCTCGAAGCACTGGATCGATTTGGAAAATCCACTCTCGATAGCTTGCATAGCCTGGGCGATATCTATCTCAACGAAAATTTGATGGATCTTGCCTTGCGCGCTTACTCACGTGCGATCGATCTCGATAAAACTCAGTCTCTTTCGCGCCCCATTCGTGCAGCTGAATTACTCTCCGCTCGCGGCGCTCTCGATCAAGCGCGAGAACTCTCTGCACAAATTCATCGCGTTTGGGATTCTTCGATCGAAGAAACCGATCGACGCAAATTGCTCAAACTCGAAGCGCGCCTCTCTACGGCTCAGGATGCTGGAAACGAAGAGACCGTGCGATTGCTCGAAGAAATTGTCAAACTCGACCCACTCGATGGCGAGGCGTTGCTATTGCTCGGTCAACATTACTCCAAAAAGAATGAACCCGACCGGGCGATTTTCTATTACGAACGCGCAGAGAGTATCGAATCCTTTGAAGCCAATGCCAAAATTCGCCATGCACAAGTGTTGGTGAACATGTCCCGCTACGCCGATGCGATTCCCCTTCTGCGTCGCGCGCAGGAATTAAAACCTCGCGAAGACATTGCGCGTTATCTCGAACAGGTCGAGCGCATCGCAAAAGCACGACGATAGCATCGCAATCAATCTGAAAACGCCCCAATCTTGAGATTGGTAAGTGCGAGAAAAAGTACCGGATCTTGCGGTCCCAAAGGTCCATCGTAGTCATGAACAAATACTTGTCCCCCGAAGTCGGTAGGGTCAGAAACAGTAGGTTGTTTGATTTCAGCTATTGTCGGAGTGCCCAAAAACAGATTCACTTTCACAAGGCCTGTTGGGCCGTTTCCATATACAAAAAAATAAGCATTGGTTTCAGACAAACAAACCGAAGGTTCATAGAAAGAGCGATCGCAACAACTGGGAACGGCAAAATCTGTATAAAAAAACGTTTTGACTAATGTCGCTTCCATCAGCCCACTAGCTCCAATCTGAGTTCGCACGATGTTCACCTGAACATTGGTCGATGAAATGACAAAGTTTTCATTGGAATCGACTTTTATCTTGGTGTTTCCACCTCCAGCGTGCACAGAAATAGGAGAACCCACGAGTACTGGATTCCACGGATCACGCACATCAACAATTTGTAATGTGTTGTAGTGAAACACTCCCAAAGCCCCAGGATCCTTTCCCCCGATATTCCTGATTCCAACTGGAAATTGGAGAACATTCACGAGATTGATTTGAGTCGAGTTTTCTAGCGAAAAGATAAAAATCTTTGCTGCAAGGTGACTCCCGACATAAAGAGCGTCTCCAAATTTTGCAACAGAATGTGCTGGCAGACCTTCCATTTGAGTAGTCGAGATAGATCCAAGATTTTCAAAGTTGTTTCGATCTGCGCGATAGATGTTGACCCCTTGGGCACCATTGGCGAGATAAAGCAATCCATTGTGTATCACAAATGATGCTTTTAAGGATTGGCTTGAGTCCAGTGCGCCTGTCGGAAAAACTCGAGTTTGCGATGTTGATAATAGATTTTGTGGGTTCGAAAGATCCGCGACCGTAAAGGCCTCTTGTCTTGGTGAAAATCCCCACAATTCAGATCCTTTAAAAGCAACTGCTCCTGGAATGACGAGCTCACCATTTTGGCAACGGATCATGCCGCTTCCAAGAATTGGAATGAACGCTTGGGCTTGGGTGCCGAGACTTTGCATGCCGGCTGCGATGGGTATGACTTGAGTAACGGAAGACTCCGTACCGTTTAAACCGTATAACACGAGTTGGATTGACTCGTCTCCAGCGTTCGCAGGGCCATCACGGAGAATTGTGGGACCCTGAGTGGAGAACGTGCTTCCGTTTTTCTTCCAACGATACGCCGTAATTGTTCCTTGGCTTGAGCTTGCGTTGAGACGATGTCTAAGTCCAATTTCTAAATGATCATTCGCCAGATCAATATCTCGCCAAGTTTCTGTGCCTGTTTCCAAATCCACATGCACGAGTTTTTGAACTTTGAAATTGGCCTGCAGAGGACAAGTAGGACAAGGGCCCGACGGATTATTCACAGTCACTGTGGCTGTATCGCTGCCCACAGCATTGCAAGAATCCGTCGCGCTGAAAGTTGCCGTGTAGGTCCCAGCGCTTGCATAGATATGTGAGGCGGTTTGTCCACTGACTAGCGCTGAGCCATCACCAAAGTTCCAAGAGTAGTTCGAAAGATTGTTGTTTACGTCACTTGCCGTTCCACTCAATGAAATCGCCTGTCCCACCGTTCCTGTCTTATTCGGTCCTGCATCCGCAAGAGGGGGAAGATTATTGATACAGGGATTGACTGGTGTGATCGAAACCGCCGCAGAATCTGTATGCGTTGCATTGCAATTGTCCGTGACAGTGAGAGTGACGTTGTAATTTCCGACTGCGGCAAAACTGTGAGAGACATTCACTCCGTTTCCATTTGCCGTGCCGTCTCCAAAATTCCAAATATAGGAAGAAATCGTGTTGTTCCCGTTTAGGTCCACAGAACCAGAGCCACTAAAAGAAATCGATTGCCCCACCGTGCCTGATTTATCCGCTCCTGCATTCGCGATGGGTGCGATGTTTCCATTGCAAGGATTGGGCGCGTTGCTAATTGTCACGACCGCTGTATCCGAAACTGAAAACGCATTGCAATTATCACGCACCCAGAGTCTTACGCTGTATGTTCCCACCACCGAAAACGTGTGCGGCACACTCGGACTAGCTTGCCAGCCCGTGAATTGCCCATCGCCAAAATTGAACCAATAGGAATTGAGCATCCCGTCGGGATCCATGGAACCCGCAGAGCTAAAGGTGAGTGGGACATTGACCTGTCCGGCTTGATCGGGGCCTGCATTGGCAACAGGTGCTTGATTGCCGGTACAACTTTGCGCAAAGACTGGCGTGGAAAGACTGGTGACCAAGATCAGCGCAACGAGGGCGGCGCCCGCGAAGTAGTGGCGCCAAAGAGATTCAAAAAAATCACCCTGTAAACGAACTCGCCCGATGATCGCTTCCCTGTTGCGTAACATGATGAACTCTCCTTTAAATTTCCCCGGTGTTACGGGGAACTTTTCGTCCACTTTCCCGCGAAAATTGAGACAAAATGAAATTTCCTAATAATTCCCATACCCTTAGAACGGGAAAGAGCCTTTTTCGGGACAGAAGAAACAAGGATTTAATAAAAAACCTCTTAACAACTTGGAGAAATAGGAGTTATGGATATCCCATTGAATATCCGTCTCGAAGAGGGGAAAGTAGCAAAACCGATCCGCCTTTTGTAACCTTAGACCTCAATGAGTTTGAAAAAACCTAATGAAGATTCCGCGCTAGATCGAGAAGCAATTCTCTCGGCGTTGCGCGCTCTCTCCGAAGAACTCGGGAAACAAGGTGTGACTGGCGAATTGTGTATCTTCGGTGGTACTGTCATGGTGCTGGCCTTCAGCGCGCGACTCTCCACCAAGGATGTGGACGCTATTTTCCAACCGACGAGAATCATTCGCGAAATTGCTCACCGAATTGGCGAACAACAACGCTTACCAACGAACTGGCTCAACGACGGAGTTAAAGGTTTCGTCTCCGCTCGTCACGATCTGTCGGCTGGAAATCTTCCTCAATTTCCGCATCTCAAACTCAGTATGCCTATTCCGGAATATCTGCTCGCCATGAAATGTATGTCTGCCCGCATCGGCGGAACTACTGGAGAACAATCCGACGTGCCAGATATCACTTTTCTGATCCAACACTTGAAACTGAAGTCGGCCAAAGAAACCCTCTACCTCGTCGCACAGTATTATCCCGCAAATCGCATCCCAACCAGAACGCAATATCTCGTAGAGGGATTGTTTGAGGAGGGGAAAATATGAGACCAAAAACGTTAACGGAAGTAGCGCAGCTCACACTGAGGGGAGATTCTTTCGACCGATGCCTGGCAAATTTTCTCGACGAATTTTATGACAGACCCTCTTTTGCAGCGATTTCGGAATCCCCAAAACTCCTTTCACCGACGCGCGGCGAACTTGGCCGCATACAAGATAGCTATCTCGCAGCCACCGCTGAAGAACTCGCGAGACGTTATTCCCTCACATTCCCCGATTGGATCGCTGGAGAAGAACGGAAAATGCACAGGCCGTGGTTCGCTTCGCCACTGGGCTCTTTGCGTGCAATCTTGCTTTTGGAAAGTCCGGTCAGCTTTCGAGCGCGAAATTTGTTTGTCAGCGAAAACGTCCTGTCTCGGGCCTAATTCTCTAGTGAGTAGCTAATAGGGGCAATTCATGCAGATCTTTTTCCATTTTGTTTTCTTGCTTTGGAGCGTCGTGCTGGATTCCAAAGCGGCTCTCCAATTGCACGCCGACACAATTCCGCGCGGCTGGAAAATCGAAGCCGAAACGGAAGCCAGGCCAACTGACATCGAAGGGATTGCCAAAAAAATCGGGGCGCGAATTGACCGTTTGTCTTCTCAGGTCATCTCTATCAGCGGGCTCAAAGCACAAGTCAACTACTTGCACTGCATCGATGAAAAAAACGCTCTCATCGCGCAAGAGTTTATCGCGAAGAACCGAGGCGCGGAATTTGTCTCTCGCAATGGGAATACCGTGATCGAGTACGCCAAGTGCAACGTACTCTTCGCGAAGAAGCTCCGCGACCTTTTAGGTTTTACTCCAAACGCAGAGCGCGCATATGAAGCGCAGTTTTCGATTGGATGCGTAGATCAACTCGACTACATGGAAACCAATCGAGTGTTCAATCTCTTTCTGGGTGAAGGCAAGGAGAAGGAAATCCAAGAACTCAGCAAAGACTGGAGTTTTGGGAAATCGATTCGCCTTTGGACCGGAAAGCAACATCGATTTCGCGCGGAATATTCTTTTGAGCCTTTGCCTGAGAAAAAAGTTGAAGAGGGCGAGCTAACCACTTTTCATTTTCAGAATCCTCCACGTCGTTACGGAATTCCCTATGTCAACGTAAAGGCAACGATTTGGGTCAAGAATGCTTATCAACCCGAAACGGCTCGCGCGCGAATCGAACCTCCAAAGCCGACGTCTCGGTGGCCAACGGGCTCTGTCCGAGAATTGGCAACTCAATTGACGGCAAAGGGAAGCGGGACGAAAGAAAAGATCGAAGCGATCTTGAGTTTTTGTCACAGTGAGATCCGCTACGAAGGAATCACAGGAAGCCGCTATGGAGTCGAGCAAGTGCTCCAACAAAAACACGGACATTGCTGGGACAAAAGCGATCTTTTCATCACGCTCTGTCGCGCGATCAGTCTCCCTTCTCGACAAGTCGCCGGCTGGGTACCTGCACTGAAATCCGGCCACATTTGGACAGAGGTTTTCATCGAAAACGAAGGCTGGCTTCCAGTCGATCCGACGACTCCCTGGACGGGCATTTCCGATGACTACGTTCCTTGGTTCCTGACAAACGATGGCGAGATGCCGATTCTCTATCTCGCGATGCCCGTAATTTCGAAATTTTAAATTTAGTGGGCCCTCCTGGATTCGAACCAGGGACCAACGGATTATGAGTCCGCTGCTCTAACCAACTGAGCTAAGGGCCCGAAGAAGGCCGGAGATTCTACCGTGATTTTTGGCCGAAGAGACGTTGATGTTCTTCGACAACAAAACGATCGGTCATGCCGGAAATGTAATCGCAGATGGCGCGATGCAAGCCTACTTTTTCGGCCCAATATTGCCATTCCTGGGGAAGGAGGGCGGTATCTTTTTCGTAAGCGTGGAATAAATCCAAAAGCATTTGATTTGTTCTCTCGCGCTCCTTCATCACGCGATCGTGCCGATAAAACTTTTCTAATAAAAAGCGCTGTAGCGCGGCAACTTCTGGTTTGATTTCATCGGAATGTCCGACTAATACCCACTTGTGCTCTCGAACATCGTCTATGCTTTGGATTCTCTGCTCTTCGATTCGCCGTAAGGATTCGTCAATCAAATCATGAATGCAAATTCCCAGCATGGAATTGAGAATTCGCTTTCGCCTCAATCCTTCCTTTAAACCGGGGTAGTGCTCTTCGGCATCGACCCGCGCTCGACGCCATAACGCCAGAGACTCCATCTGTTCCTCAGTCAAAATCCCGGATCGAATTCCATCGTCCACATCATGATGGTTGTATGCAGTCGAGTCAGCGAGATCGACAATCTGCGCTTCTAAGAGATATTGAGGCCTCGGTTCAAACTCCACGGCTTCCGGCGCTGATTTTTTTTCTGCCTTGAGCAAAGACTCGCGCAGTTCATAAGAAAGATTAAGCCCGTCATAGGCTGGAGATCGCGTTTCTAAGAGATCGACTAATCGCAGCACTTGTCGGTTGTGCCGGAAACCGCCGTGCTCTTTCATCAACTCGTGAAGCGTGTCTTCTCCAGCGTGCCCAAACGGAGGATGCCCTAAATCGTGTGCAATCGCGGTCGCTTCCGCGAGCGGTTCGTTCAAACGTAAAGCAGTTGCCAACGAACGTGCGATTTGAGCGGTTTCAAGCGAGTGCGTCAGTCGAGTGCGGTAGTAATCCCCTTCGTAATTGGCAAAGACCTGAGTTTTGTATTCGAGACGGCGAAAGGCGTTGCTGTGAATGATGCGATCGCGATCGCGTTCGTAAATCGTCCGGTAGGAATCTTCTGATTCAGGATATTTGCGCCCACGCGAATGAAGGCTTTTCATGGCATAACTAGCCAAGTCGCGCTCTTCTCGGGATTCTTTGATTTGGCGGATATTCATATGGGAAAAAAAAGAGGCCGGCGGAATCGCCGGCCCCCAAAAAATGTGTCGTGGAGTCGTTTAGTATCTGCCGCCGCGACCGCCGCCGTAACCACCGCGACCGCCACCGCCTCCTCCGCCTCCTCCTCCAAATCTCCGGCCACCGCCGCTACCTTCCGTCTTCGGACGGGCTTCGTTGACCGCAATTTTTCTGCCGTCTAGCTCGGTTCCATTCAGCTTCTCAATGGCTGCCGTTGCTTCCGCATCTTCCATTTCGACGAATCCAAAGCCTTTGCTTCGGCCCGTTTCACGATCCTGAATGATGGAAACACTCTTCACTCCGCCAAAAGCAGAGAAAGCAGATTCCAGGGTTCCTTCGGTAGTCGTGTACGACAAATTTCCAACGTAAATTTTCTTCAAGTCAGTATCCTTACAAACAATCAAACTTAGCGACCTAGGTCATTTGCAAAACGAACTCGTCAGGGTTTTGAAGTCTGGGAATTTGTTTTACAAAGACAAGAACGACTCCTATCGCAGGCCGGAGATGCTAGCACAGATCCTCGAAAACGTCTGCCACAATTTTCTAGTGTTTTCCTGCACTAGCTGCCAGCCAGGCTTCTAAACGTCGATTGAACTCTTGGGGAGATTCAAACGCCACGAGATGGCCCGCATGCGGAATGATCTCTAATTTGGCCTCAAATATAGACTTAGACATTTTCTCGGATTCTGTATAAGGGATTAAGGCATCGTCGTCGCCGGATATTAATAAGGTAGAAAGCTCGAGTTTTCCCAGATCTGGTGTCGAGTCTGGCCTTTGTGCCATCCCTAAAAGCGCTCCGGCTACCCCCTCTGGTTTCGAGGAACTCATCAAGCCACGCACTTCTTGGACCATCTTTAGGTCCGAGCTCTTTGAAGAAAGCATTTTGGGAACCATAGAATCGACAAGACTCTGTACACCTTCTTTTCTGACTTTCTCAGCAGTTGCTCTCCTCCCCGCAGCCGCTTCGGGGCTATCGCCAACCGCACGAGTCGCTACGAGAACCAAGCCTCGCAAGAACTGCGGAAACATCCGAGCAAACGCAAAAGCGATATATCCCCCCATGGAATGGCCGATCAAAATCACCGGCCCGGTTTTGAGTTGATCAAGTAAAGCCTGTAAATCCCGCGCATAATTTTCCATGGTGACTGCACCATGTGTTGCCTCACTTTCGCCATGTCCGCGCAGATCTGGCGCGATCACTCGATAGCGTCCGCTAAACTCCTCGACCTGTTTTTGCCACGCTCCCCGACTCAATGGAAAACCGTGAACGAACAGTAGCGGAGTTCCTTGCCCTTCATCGGTGTACGCGATTTGAATTCCGTTGATTGTCGTTTTCATCTTGCACTCACCAAATCCCTGGGATTAAGCGCTTCGTTCTCATCCTGTACTCTTCGTAGTCCTTACCAAATTGATCGAGCATCATTTTCTCCTCGGCTGGCAAACGAAGGGCAAAGAGAATGCCAAAGGTCACGAGATAAGAAGGACCAGCAAACCAGTTCGGAATCACGAGTAATTGCCCAACGGAATAGAGGAAAAGCGCTAGATACATGGGGTGTCGTATCGATCGGTAGATTCCTTGTGTAATCAGCTGATGTTTTTCACGTAGCTCTAAAGTGATGGACCAATTCGTCCCCAGATCAGCATGCGATCGATAGAACAGCCAAAGCCCAATCAAAAAACAAAAAATCCCGCTGAGGAAAGGAATCCATTCGAGCGGATATTCTGCAAAATCAAAAAGCGGTGTGGTGATCCAGAGCAGAGGAATAAAAAAGCCCAGCATCGCGAAGATCAGGAGTGCAATTTCCAACGGCCCCTTGCAACTCCTCGCAACCGCTACCGAGCGGCTACGCTGTCCGTGCGGAGCACGGATTGTGATCATCACGATGCTGGCTAGCAGAATGGCGCTTTTGGCAAACCAAATATTCATTCTGCAGAGAGTTTAGAGAGTACTTTTTACTTTGGAAAAACTAATTCGAGCGTTTTTCCTTCTCTCCAAACGCGAACGGGGGCTCCAAGTTTTGCGGGATCGAGCAGCAAATCTCCTTTGCGAAACCCCGCTTTGTAAGCCGGACCATTTTCCTCAACAGAAGCGACTACATCGCCATCAGGAGCATCTTCAAGCCCTAAAAACTCTGCGAGCTCGGGAGATTTGGGAACCAAGTTCATTCCAGAGTTTTGATTGCTACCATGAGATCTCTCAAGACGAAGTTGTTTTGGAACTTCATTGCCGATCGATTTCCCGCGAGACTCTGGAGTAATCTCGAGCTTCATTTCTTTTCCCTCTCGATACACCGCAAGAGGGACTGTTTTGCCGAGGGTCAAGCCATGAATCGTTTTTCGAAGTGCTTCGAAGTTTGGCGTCGCTTCACCAGCACAACTTAACAACACATCACCTACCATCAACCCTGCGCGATCTGCGGGACTTCGGTCCTGGACCGACTGAATCAAAACGCCTTTTTTCCCAGCGAAACCTTCGCCTTTGAGTTGAGTCGCCATGCCACTAACTCCAAACCAAGGCCGTCGCACTTCACCGAATTGTTTGAGTTCTTCGATCACACGATGAATACGTTCGGTCGGAATGAAATAAGCGAAACCTTTCGAGGCTTCACTTTCTTCTGCACCCGCAAGTCCAAAAGAATAGGAATAGAACGATCTAGCATCAGGAGTGACAGGTATCGTCATTGCCTGCACTCCTCGTCGCAAATTTGCCGAGGCGAGGCCGATGAGTTCACCCTTGCTGTTCAACAACGGCGCACCACTTTCACCGGGCAAGATTGGAATGTTCAAGCGGAGTAAACTGGCACCCGGATCGCTCTCATCCCGGCCAGTCACGAAACCGACATTGATATTGTCGAGATTTCCGTAAGAGCGAGAGACCAAGACTCCAATACTCCCCATTTGCGCCTTGCTAGAATCACCCATTTTGATTGGAGATAAATTCTTTTCTTCAATACGAATCAAGGCGAGATCCGTGAGGTCATCAGAACCCACAAGCTTGCCAGGGATTTCCCGCCCATCGGCCAGAGTAATAGAAATTTCGCTGCCTCCTCCAGCAACCGTTTCCGTCGTCAGCACATAGCCATCTCCTAAACAAACTCCGGAACCGACTCTTCGATTTTGTGCCAGGGCAAACAACCCGGCTTGGAGCTCTTCTTCATCTGGCGACTCTGGAGCTTCAGGCGCTTCTGCAACTTCAGGAGTTTCCCAATGCGGCTGGCCTGCTTCCCCGCCTTCTTCAAAGCGTCTCCAACGTAGCGCATCCGTTAATGCCAGAGGAGCTAAAGGCGACAAGCTTTTGTATCGATCTCCCTTTGCGCTCACGCGCACAAGTGCGGGACGAGCCGTTTCTACAATCCGGCGAATTTCCATTTCCATTTGCTCCAGAGCACCACCGGCCTGGCTCATCGCCATATACATCCAATTCAATCCAATCAACATGAGAGCTTGCATGGTTTCTCCTATTCTCTCTAAAAGAACTTTCTAAAAATCTCTCGACTTTAAGCCAGCTGGGGTCGCTACTTCGCGAACGGGGAAATTCACCGCGGGCCGCTGATCCTGATCGACTTCCCACAATTCGCCATTGCGCACATGAAATTGTTTTCTTGGGTCTTGTGGCCGCACCGGCATCAAACGCACGGGATAGCCA
This sequence comes from uncultured Planctomycetales bacterium, assembly GCA_964570465.1. Lineage (GTDB taxonomy): Bacteria > Planctomycetota > UBA1135 > UBA1135 > CAZMYG01 > CAZMYG01. The sequence continues at coordinate 6,931 of CAZMYG010000022.1, read as the reverse complement.
GCTTCATATTCAGGAACGGCGCTTGAAACGCGTTGTAATTTAGATTCCGGAGATCGAGTTGTGCGATCGACCAGTTTGTTCGTTGCTTCAGGCGATTGCACTGGCCAAATCAAAAGGAAGAGCAATGCAGCGCTCACGGCGCCAGCAAAATAGCTTGGCCCAAATCGCAACAAGGCTTCGCGAGTATTTTCTAAGGATTGCTGCAGCTTCTCTCTCCAACTCAAAGGTTTTGGTTCCCGCAAAGATGCTTGGATTTTTTTCCACACTGCCGCAGGCGGCGCAAAGGTCGGAATCGCTTTCACCAAAGAAAAGGCCTGCTCGATTCGATTCTTTTCTCCAGCACAAGCGTTGCAAAATTCCAAATGCTGTCGCAGGGCCGCGAGATCCAAAGGACTGAGCAAGTCGTCCTGCGCTTCTACAATTCGATTTTTTGTTTCAGAACAATCCATGGCCTAACACCTCCGCGAGCGCGTGATCCCAACGCTCGAGTTCTTCTAAGAATTTTTTCCGCGCTTGCTTCATTCGCTCCCGCACCGTTCGCTCTGAACGGCCAACGATGGTTGCGATTTCATCGAAAGTCAAACCTTCATGCAAACGAAGCAATAGCACACTGCGTTCTTCATCAGGCAACTTCTTCAACACTTCTTCAATAATCTCTTTCGCCTCCGCCTGTCGCAGATCGTCGAGCGGACCAGCGGAAACCGCTTTCTCTGGAATTCCTTCTGAAGAAATCGCGCGGCGCGGCAATCGCCGACCTCGATCCCGGCACAGATTCATCGCGATCTGAAAAAGCCAGGTGGAAAACTTCGCACTCGGCTTGAAGGAATCCGCCTTGCGATGCAATCTCAAAAAAGTCTCCTGCACAATCTCTTCTGCCTCGTGATAGTCCGCCGTGTAGCGAATCACGAAGGAGAAAATCCGGCCGCTGTAACGCTCGTAGAGCATACGAAAAGCCTCCCCGTCGCCCTGAGCAGTACGGGATAGCAGTTCAAGATCGGCCGAGTTCCCCGGATTCATACAGCTTTTAGCCTATAGGTAGATTGCACAACCGACTACAGGGGGATGAAACGTAGGAAGTTTTCTAATCCGGCAAGAGAATTTCTGCTCGCAAACTTGTCTTAATTCACCATCAATTGTTGAAATATGAAAAGTTATTGGTTTGTGGCTTTCGAAAAATAATCCTGCAACGCGCGCACGCCGGCTTGCTTGCGGCGAATGGCTTCGATGCCGTTCACTGCTGCAGAAGCTCCAGAAAGAGTGGTGATACAGGGAATTCCGTAAGCGACGGCATGCGAGCGAATCTCCGCATCATCAGAGCGCTGAATTTTTCCTAGTGGAGTGTTGAGAATGAGATCGACTCCGCGATTTTTAATTACATCGACAATATGCGGACGTCCTTCGTGGATTTTGTTCACCCGAGATACAGGAATTCCATTCGTCCGCAGCACTTTGTAAGTGCCCTCGGTGGCGATGATTTCAAAACCCAGATCAGCAAGTTTCTTCGCGATAAAAATGATGGGTCGCTTATCGGAATCTTTTACCGAGATAAAAACGCGCCCAGATCCAGGTAAAGCATTGGAAGCTCCGGCGAGCGCCTTGCTAAACGCGGCGCCGAAATCTTCATCAATTCCCATCACCTCACCAGTCGAGCGCATTTCAGGTCCTAGAATCACATCGATTCCTGGAAATTTGACAAAGGGAAAAACTGGGGCCTTCACGGAAAAATGCTCCGGCGTTTTTTCGTTGGTGAAACCCAAGTCAGAAAGTTTTTTCCCGACCATGACCTTTGCGGCGAGTTTTGCGAGCGGCACGCCAATCGCCTTGCTCACAAAAGGCACCGTGCGCGAAGCACGCGGATTCACTTCGAGTACAAAAACCTGCTCACCCTTGACGGCGAATTGAATATTCATCAAACCAATGACCTTGAGCTCCTTCGCGAGCGCTAAGGTCATGCGTCGAATCTCGGAGAGAATCGACTCGCCCAAGGTGTAAGAAGGTATGGAACAGCAAGAATCGCCGGAGTGAATTCCAGCTTCTTCAATATGTTCCATGATTCCACCAATCACGACGGTCTTTCCATCGGAAATCGCATCGACATCGACTTCGATCGCATCCTCGAGAAACTTGTCGACCAAAATTGGTTTCTCTGGTGAGGCTTCTACGGCTTGCTCAACATAGCGCTCGAGTGCCGCTTGATCGTAGACAATCTCCATCGCTCGTCCGCCTAGAACGAAAGAAGGGCGAACCAGTACTGGGTAGCCAATCTTCTTCGCGATTTTCTTTGCCTCTGCAAAGGAAGTGGCGATTCCGTTTTCAGGCTGAGAGAGTTTCAGCTTGCGCAAGAGCTTGGAAAATTTCTGCCTGTCTTCCGCAGCTTCGATCGAAGCCACCGAAGTACCAATAAGAGGAGCGCCTGCCTCCGAAAGCGCGCGAGCAAGATTCAAAGGAGTTTGCCCACCAAATTGCACAATCACGCCCTGAGGTTTTTCCCGCTCGATGATGTTCATCACATCTTCAAAAGTCAGCGGCTCGAAATAGAGTCGATCACTTGTATCAAAATCGGTGGAAACCGTTTCGGGGTTGCTATTCACCATGATGGTCTCATAGCCCAATTCCTTCAAAGCAAAGGAAGCGTGTACACAGCAATAATCGAATTCGATTCCTTGTCCGATGCGATTGGGGCCGCCGCCGAGAATGACGATTTTCTTTTTTTCGCTCGGGCGCGACTCGTCTTCGGATTCGTAGGTCGAATAGTAATAAGGAGTGTAGGCCTCAAACTCTCCCGCGCAGGTATCGACTAGTTTGTAATTCGGCAAAATCTCGGCCTGTATTCGTTTCTTGCGTACTGCGGATTCGTTTGTCTTCCAAGCATAGGCGAGTTGTGCATCGGAATAGCCGTGACGTTTTGCTTCGAGGAAAAACTCTGCATCGGCTTCTTCTAGAGAAGCCACCTGCGCGATTTTTTCTTCGTACTGAACTAACTCTTTGAGATTTTCCAAAAACCAGCGATCAATTTTTGAACACTCGAAGATTTCGTCGACAGACATTCCGCGCTGCAAAGCATGACGAATGTAGTAAGTACGATTACAGGTAGGCACGCGCAAACCCTTCTTAATCTCGTCGAGTTCGGGAATTCCTTTTTCGTCTTTTCGATCGAGACCTAAACCAAAACGACCTACTTCGAGTGAACGAAGTGCTTTTTGAAATGCTTCGCGGAAATTTCTCCCAATCGCCATCACCTCGCCCACCGATTTCATCTGTGTGGTCAAAGTTGGATCGGCTTTGGGAAATTTCTCAAACGCGAAGCGCGGTATTTTCACCACGCAATAATCAATGCTGGGCTCAAAGCTGGCAGGCGTCTTCTTCGTGATGTCGTTGGGAATTTCATCGAGTGTGTAGCCCACAGCGAGCTTGGCTGCGATCTTTGCGATCGGAAATCCTGTTGCCTTGGAAGCCAGCGCAGAAGAACGCGAAACACGCGGATTCATCTCAATGATGACCAGGCGACCGGTATTGGGTTCGACAGCGAATTGAATATTAGAACCGCCGGTCTCTACTCCAATCTCACGAATAATCGCTACCGAAGCATCGCGCATCGCCTGATATTCGCGATCGGTCAGAGTTTGCGCGGGCGCAACCGTAATTGAATCTCCGGTGTGAACCCCTAGCGGATCGAAATTTTCAATCGAGCAGATGATGACGACATTGTCTTTTTTATCGCGCATCACTTCGAGTTCGTATTCTTTCCAACCGGCAATCGATTCCTCGATCAACACTTCGTGAATCATCGACATCTCGATACCGCGCGCAGCAATGGCCTCGAACTCATCGACGTTATAGGCAATTCCTCCTCCAGCACCACCCAAAGTAAATGCTGGTCGAATCACACAGGGCAAACCAATCTCCGCTAAGATTTTTCGCGCACCTTCGATGTGATGAGCAATGCCAGAACGAGGAGTTTCTAGGCCAATTCTCGCCATGGCTTGGCGGAACAGATCGCGATCTTCTGCAGTGTGAATCGCTCTTGCGTTAGCGCCAATCATCTCGACATTGAATTTTTTGAGCACGCCCATTTCGTCGAGTTTGATGGCGACGTTTAATCCGGTTTGTCCGCCCAAGGTTGGCAAGAGACAGCTCGGCCTTTCCGCTTCAATAATCTTCGCGACGACTTCCGGAGTCACGGGCTCGATATAAGTTCGATCCGCCATTTCGGGATCGGTCATGATGGTGGCTGGGTTGCTGTTGACGAGAATGACTTTGTAACCCTCTTCTCGCAAAGCCTTGCAGGCTTGAGTACCGGAATAATCGAATTCGCAGGCTTGGCCGATGACAATCGGTCCAGAGCCAATCAAGAGAATCGACTCAATATCGTTACGACGAGGCATAGTTTCCCCGGGCAAAAGTTGGATGCGGATAGAAAGGACAGCGGCTCAAATTGAGGCGCTATTGAATCAAACTCAGCGCAAAATCGCCAGCACGCGTCGCAACGCCGCAGGAGAAATTCCTTCGACAACCTTCGCCTTGCCAATCCCCTGGAGTACGACAAAGCGGAATTTCCCGTTCCGCCGCTTCTTATCCATGCTAATCGCCTCGAGAATTTTTTCGAATTCAATGGCCGAAGGCAATTGGGTTGGCAATTCGTAGAGACGGAGCAATTTCAGCAAGCGGTCGCGATCAGCTGGTTTGCAGTAACCCAATTCCGCGGAAAGTATGGCCGCCGCCGTCATTCCAATCGAAACCGCTTCTCCGTGTAGTACTTCCGAGTAATTTTTCACCGCCTCAATGGCATGGCCCACGGTATGGCCGAAATTGAGCAGCATGCGCTGCCCTTGGTCCTTTTCATCCTTCTCGACAAAACCGCATTTGATCTCGACGGCGCGGCGAACGAGACGCAAAAGCAGCTTGGAATCCGAAGAGAAAACCTCATCGCGCTCTTTTTCTAAGAAAGCAAAAAGCTTAGGGTCAGCGATCGCGGCAACCTTAATCACCTCGGCGAGTCCATTGCAAAGTTCTCGCTGCGGCAAAGTGGAAAGCAATTCAGGATCGATCAAAACAAAGCGCGGCTGATAAAAAGCGCCGACGAGATTTTTTCCCCAAGGAAGATTAATCCCTGTCTTACCGCCAACAGAAGAATCCACCTGAGCCATCAAACTCGTGGGAATCTGAATATAGGAAACGCCGCGTAAATAAGTCGACGCCGCGAAACCAGCCAAATCGCCTACTACTCCTCCACCGAGAGCCACAATCAAAGAACCGCGATCGAGGCCGGTGTCATGAAATGTTTCGTAAAGACTATAAAGCCCCTCCATCGACTTCTGCCCTTCTCCGGCTTCTAGAACGATTTTTGCGAGTTGCTCCTGATAAATAGAAAGAGAGCGAATGGCCCGCTCGGCACAGAATTTCTCTACATTCGAATCCGTGATGACGGCAATGCGATTGGCCTTGAAAGGGAGCTGCTCAAGATAGAGATGGATTTCATCCAATAACCCTTCGCGCAAATAGATGTTATGGGAATGCTCGTTAAGGCGAACAGGAATCGTAATCGGACGTTTCAACGTTTTCTCCCTCGGGCTGCTTCAACGAGCGCGTGGAAAAGGGCTTTGGTTTCAGGCGATCTTTCCGGATGCCATTGAACTCCGATTAAGAAAAGTCCGGGCTTGGATTGTTTCGGTTCAATCGCTTCGATAATGCCGTCGCTCGATCGGGCCGTCACGCGATACGAAGAACCGGGTTCGGAAACGGCCTGGTGATGGCTCGAATGAACGGGAATTTCTTCTGTGGCGCAGATTTCTCTTACCACACTGCCTTTTTCAATTTTGACTCGATGTTCGATTTTTCGATGCTCTGCCGCTTTTGGTAGCGCGCTCGGAATGTCCTGATGTAATTTTCCCCCGTCAACGACACTCATCAGTTGCATGCCATAACAAATTCCCAAAGTCGGGATCTCTTTTGCTATAGCTTCTTTTGCCAAGGCAAAATCAAAATGTTCTTTTTCCTTCGGAAGCAAGTTCACGCTGGGATGTGTTTCTTTTTCCCCGTAAAGCGCCGGATCAATATCGTCTCCTCCGCTCAAAACAAGACCATCCAAACGAGCAAGAATTTCTGGGATATCTGCGAGATTTTTTCGAGGAGCCAAGAGAACCGGAATGCCGCCAGCCGCTTCAATCGCTTCGATATAACTCAGATTGAGAGTTGCCTTGGGAGATTTGTCCTTGGGGTAGTCGAGTTCGCAGTTGATTCCGATGATTGGGCGCATGAACGAGAGTATAACGAGCGAATTCGTTCAAACGAGTCGCATGTGCAAACGCAACATGGCTTGGCGATTCTCTTCCATTTCCATGTCGCGATAGGCGTGTTCAAACCCTTCCCAGCGGAAGCCTTCCAGTTCCGGAGCTAATTGAATTTCAGGGGTTTTAACTCCATGAACTTGGTAACCATAAACCCATTCAATCCATTCGGCTTCCCCAACATGAAAACGATCGGGGGATTTCAGATCTAAAAGGCTGGTGGGCTCAATAATGCCAGTTTCTTCTTTGACCTCGCGCAAAACCGCCCGCTCGAGATTTTCCCAGGGCTGAATGGGTCCACTGACGGGGCCCCAAAAACCCTCCCAAACGGGGGCATGCTTGAGCATGAGATACTGCAAATCTCTACCGGAGAAACGGTAGACAAACACTTTAACTCGATGATTGAGGTCTAACATCTTGGACCTGTGACCTTAATTATCGGTTAATTAAACTCAAAAATGGAGCTTACTAGAGGGAAGATTCCACGGTTTCTGGAATCAGCAATTTCCTAACAATTGGTATAGGAGGAGCTCCACAAGAAAGAAATGCGTTGTGAAACGCTCCCAAGCTATAGCCTGCCCCATTGGCCGCTTGGTAATCCTCACGCAGCTTGAGAATCATTTTCTTGCCCAAGGTGTAAACCA
>CAZMYG010000021.1:0-23697 GCA_964570465.1 uncultured Planctomycetales bacterium | reverse complement strand
AATATGTCGAAAACTTACGCAGCAGCTAATACAAAACTTGCGATTTCGCCCTGCTTGTCGAGAGGTGAAAATTCGCTAAGATCCCTAACCCAATTTTGCGTTCCCGGATAGCTCAGTTGGTAGAGCAGCTGACTGTTAATCAGCGGGTCGTAGGTTCGAGTCCTACTCCGGGAGCCATTCGGTCTTTGCCGTTTTTTCGTTGTTTGGTCTTCCAAGGTTTGCCACAAATCCCCTCTATGCTTTTCGAAAAAATCTTTCAGCTCTTTCAAGATCGAGGAATCCGCTACCTCATTGTCGGAGGCGTTGCGGTCAATTTGCATGGATTTGCCAGAGCTACTGCAGATTTAGATTTGCTGATTTCTTTAGATCAGGACAACGTCCAGAAATTCATTCTTTCGATGCAAGATCTGGGTTGGCGTCCACGAGCCCCAGTTCCTTTGCAGACTTTTGCCGATCCACAAGCAAGGGCCAGTTGGATTCGCGAAAAGCAAATGAAGGCGTTTGCCATCTACAACCCTAAGAATGAAATCGAACACTTGGATATCCTCCTCACCTTTGAAAATCAATTTGCCGATTTTTATCAGAGACGGAACACGCTAAGTGCTAGGGATATCCAGCTTCCTGTGATCTCACTGAAAGACCTCATCTTGATGAAAAAGGCGGCAGGTCGCGAAAGAGATCAAATAGATATTCGAGCTCTCGAAGAAATTGAAAGAATCGAACGTGAAGGAAAAGGAAAAGCAAGCTGATCCTTGGTTTGATCCCGAGGAACTGCGACGCAATCTTGCGCGCACCCCGGAGGAGCGTTTGCGTTGCTTAGAGGAGCTCAATCGATTTTTTCACGCTTTCATGCCAGAGAAGAGCAAGCGCATTTGGGAAGAGCTAAAAGCTAAGGGTTGGTGAGTCGGGAGTGATGAAAGAAATCGTTGATGTGCTGGCCACCGCGAATGGCTCCACGGTTGAGCGTCTCGCTGCGCGGAGGACCTTTCTTCAAAAACGCGCGGAAATCTGGAAAGACATCCAGGAGGACAGATTTCCAAGCACCTACGTTTCGGCTGGCCATAAGAAGTTTGTTGGAGCGCCACGAAGGACGGCAATTCGATGTGACTTCTTGATCGCCAGCAAGATTGCGCTTGGTCCCAAATTTCGGAAAGATCGCATCTCGGATCTCGCTCAACGGGACTTGCTGTTCTACGTGCTTCGCGATCGAGAAGTATTCCCGCAAAGGACTGGAAAGAAATTCTATTGCTGCCCCAAATGCACATCGAAGTTGTACGAGTGTGTCAGTTTCAATGTCTTCCGTTACATCGACAACGCAAAGTGGAAAGCGCAAATCGAGACTGATCGGGAGCCGTGAGTTGTCAATCAACGTCCCGTAGCGCCGGATGAAGGGCTCACAGCACTAGCTCACCCGCTCTTGCCCTGGTTTTGGAGCAAGAGCCAGATCTCGTGATCAGAAACTTCCAGACTCTGTATTTTCCCATCGAACTCCATAAGCTCTGCTCTTTCCATGACCCGAGGGCAAAGACTCTTTGTCATTTTAAGCGGATTGTTCATCGCCTTCTTGCTGCTTGCTGAGCTTACAGCGAGCAAACTTTTTCAAATCGATGTTTCGAATTGGCCGATCTTCCCTTGGATTGGCATCAACACTTTCACGATGACCCTGGGTGTGATTCCCTTTCCGTTGACCTTCATTCTCACTGATTTGCTCAACGAATATTTCGGACGGCGCGGAGTGCGGTTCACAACTCTCGTCGGAATGGTGGCGTTGGTTTTTGTTTATATCTTGATTTGGATTGGGCTGCGAATTCCCGCGATGGAAGGTTCTCCAGTGAGCGACGCCGCCTTTCAATCCGTCTTCGCGAATTCCGGCACGATTATCTTTGCTTCGATGATTGCCTATCTCGTTGGGCAGTTGATCGATATTCAAGTCTTTCATTTCTTGCGCAAAAAAACCAAGAACCGGCATATTTGGCTGCGCGCTACGGGCTCGACGGTGGTCTCTCAGCTCATCGATTCCTTCGTCGTGATTTATCTGGCCTTTGGTTCTGGAATCGGTAGTGTCACTTTCCCGTTAGAGAAAGTCATTTCCATCGCCTCGACGAATTTCGTTTATAAATTGCTCGTGGCAATTGCCATTACGCCTTTGATTTATCTAGGGCATCACTACATCGATCGAATTTTGGGTAAGGAAGCGAAAGACTTACAAGAAAAGGCGGCGAGCGATCAGGCATTTACGGTGACCGTGTATCCAGGATAAACATGCTAAGTGGATTTCAATTCGACAAAGAAGGGAAGGCGAACGAACTCTCTGCGCAGGCGATTCGAGCTTTGCCACATCGACCAAAGGATCTCATTTGGATTGATGTCCAGGGCACGGACGCCAAGGATTTAGAAATCCTTTCCAAGAACTTTCAATTCCATCAACTCGCCATCGACGACTGTCTTTCGCCGATGCACCACCCCAAGATCGATGAATTTGAAGATCATATCTTTGTGATTTTTCGCAGTGTGGACTGCGATGTTGAAAAACACCGACTGCGCACGACCAAGTTCGCCTGTTTTTTAGGAGAGAATTTTCTCGTCACTTTTCACCGGAATAAAATGGACAGCATCGAGGCGATTCGCAGTCGTTGCCAAAAGGATCAACGCTTTGGCCAGCGAGGCCCAGATTTTATTTTGCACGGCATTCTCGATGTGATGGTGGATTTATACTTTCCCGAGATTGAAGAGATTGAAAAGGCGGCCGAGCAGCTGCAAGAACAGGTTTTGAATCGGCCTAAGCGCGAGACCCTACAGGAAATCCTCAACCTCAAACGCGATGTGTTGCATTTGCGACGCTTTGCGAATCCCCAACGTGAAGTGCTTAACCGACTCTCTCGCCCCGATTATCGTTACATCCGCCAGACGAATGCGATCTACTTCCGCGATATCTTCGATCACACCTTTCGAATCAGCGATGCCATCGATAACCAACGCGAAATGATGACAAGCTTGATGGAATCGTATCTTTCGGTGGTTTCAAACCGACTCAATGAGGTCATGAAAGTCTTGACCATGATTACGACCATCATGATGCCGCTTACTTTTATCGCCGGGATTTACGGGATGAATTTCAAGGTGATGCCCGAGCTTGAATGGAGTTATGGCTATCCCCTCGCTCTTCTTTTGATGCTGGTCACCGCGCTCGCCATGTATTGGTGGTTTCGTCGCAAGCAGTGGTTTTAGAACTGGCGATTTCCCGCTATACTTCCGGCCCTTATTTATTGGAGAACCCATGGAACAAAGCTTCCTGCGCCGTAACCAGAAATTGATTCTTTATCTTATTGTCGTGCCAATTTTGGCCACGTTTTCGATTACCGGGACAATGATGTATGTCTTTGCCCAACGCGATGCCGGCAATCTTGCCCATTTCACGCTGCCTTCAGGAAAAACGATTGAAGTCGACGACCCCATGTTTCGGGATTTTGCTTCGAATCTGCGATCTCTACCTTTTTATCTTGGGAATTTGCGATCTGAAGAGGAAGACTCTAGCGATTCGGTGTATCGATTCTTGATGCTCTATCATGCTGCAGTGGATGCGGGGTTTTTTGTCCCTGATTCGCATTTGAGCACGATGATCCGGGCGTTTTTTCCAAGTAAAGATCAATATCAAAGCTATTTGAGCCGTATGGGATTGGCCGGGGGAGCGCAGACTTTCGAGCATTATCTCCGCCGCGGCATGATTGCCATGAGCTATGAACAGTCTTTGATGGACGCCGCTTCTGTACCCAATGGGGATGAAGTAGTGAAGAGTTGGCAAGAAGACAACGAGGAATACACCGTGGAATATGTCAGCTTCCCGGCATCGGAATCGAAGTCAAAGCTGGACGCAGCATCTATTGGCGATGAAGAGTTGCAGAAATACCTCGATGGTCTGAATGATGCCGATCGCAAACGAAAATTCCGTCGCGAGGCGAAAGTCTCCATCGAAGGTTTGACTCTGAAAATCTCCAGTGCAGAAGAGGCGAAGTTTGCCTCTCTGCTCGAGGGACAGGAATTTCCAGAACCTGAAGTGCATGCCTATTTCGATCAAAACCGTTTCGAGCGTTTCACGCGACCAAAGGAAGAGAAAAAAGAAGGAGAGTCTGCGGAACAAGCCAAACCTTTTTATGAGTTCGAAGAAGTAAAAGAGATGGCGCTGCAGGAGTTGAAGTACAAGCGCGCGATGGAAAGACTGTTAGCCAAAGCCAAAGAGGAAAAAGGAAAAGAAGGTTTTTCACTCGATGCGTTTGGCAAGCCTTATGGTTTGGAGACTTTCTCTATCAGCCCAGAAAAAACACGCGCCGAGCTTGTGACCGCAGAGCGATTTGGAAACCGATTCTTAAGCATGCAGGCCTTCATTCCTAACGAAGGAGATTTTTCAGATATTGTTTCTATGGCTCCAAACGACTTTTTCTTCTATCGAGTGACGAAGAAAATTCCTGAGGGAGTTCCAGCGCTTGCAGAGATTCGCGAGAGGGTTTTGGAAGATTATTTGGAGAAAAAAGCTTTAGATCTGGCTAAGGAAGATGCGCGGGCTTTTCACACTCAGGCGACTGTAAGCAAGGCTGAAGGCGAGCAAGACCTGGATGTTTTTGTGAAGGCGGCTTCTGCACAGAAGAAAACTCTCGATTCAGTCGGGCCATTTTCCAAAGGCTATTATCGCTATCAGGCGATGGAATATGCCAAAGAGCCACAAGGTGCAGGGAAATTCCTCAAGGGTTACGCGGCTTTATTTGATTTGAAAGCGGGGGAGATTAGCCAGCCGATTGAAGATAAGAGTAACAAGGCTTTTTATGTTGGTCGTGTCGTCAAGCGAGAGCTGCCAGATGCCGGCAAGATTCGTCCAGCTGATTTTCAGCGCAGCCGCATGATGAGCCAGAATGAGAAGCGAGTTGGCTTTGCTGAGATCAAAAACTTTTTAAAATTTGAAGAAAAGAAGCAAGGTTAACGCTCTAACGAAGTAGAGGATGTTCAGGATCGAGTCGCCGCGCCCAATTGATTTCTCTTTGTGCAGTTTCGAGTTCGCCTCGCCGTTGTAGCAACAATCCCAAATTCAATCGCGCCCCAAAATGATTGGGATGGATTTCGAGTAATCGTCGATAGCTTGTTTCTGCGGCGGCGGGATCTTTCCACAAATCGCGTTGATAGGCGGCCAAAATATCCCATTTCCGGAAATCCCAAGGGGCGTAACTCACAGACTCTTCCAAGTTGTTTCTTTCTTGAGTTTCAAAAAATTGTGAGAGCCTTTTCTCAGAGCACAGGGTACGCCATCCGAAATAACCGGTGATCAAGCTAAGAAGCAAAGCAAACACCGCAATCGCGCGACTAGACTGCTTACCAGTGATGCTTTGTGTGCCAATTTCTAGACTCAAAATGCCTAGAAAAGCCCAAAAGAGCATTTGTGAGCTTGGGTTTGTTAGCGGAGAACGAAATAGGGCATTCACCCCAATTGCGCAGAGTCCTGCAAAGCAGATCATGCCTTCGTTGGTCCAGCTCGCAGTTTTCTGCTGTTTCAAAACCCAAATCCCAATCCAGCCGAGCAGGACTGCTCCGAGTAATCCGAGTTCGGCGCTGTAGAGCAAATAGTCGTTATGTGGTTCCTCGACCATGCTTTCTGCAGAGTCTTTGCGTTCGTGTGAAGAAAGCCAAATCTCTTTTGGATCTCGATAGGGAGCGTAGGCAATTGGAAACTGTCCAACTCCGCATCCGAGTATGGGGTTGTCTTGAATCAGCTCGAGAGTGGAGAGATAAATTCGTTTTCGAACTTCAACTGTGTCGAGTTTGCTACGTATCGCGTTTGTTTCTTGTCCGGATTCATAAATTCGCGGAGCTAGAAAGCCTAGTACCACCGCTAAACAAGGCGCAATCAATAGTGGCCGTTGTTTCCGAGGCTGTGAACGAAGGACGAGAAAGACACTGACAAGTAGCGCCACAGCTCCTGCAATCATGCCTGCGCGAACCTGCGCTACGGAGAGATAGCCGCTCAGCAGAAAGAGCGAGATCACTGCGAATCTTCCCAGCATTCCGCTCGAGCGAGTGGCATAGACAAAGGCGATTGCGATTAAGGGAGCGCAGAACTCCGTGGCGTAGTTGGTATTTCCAAAAGTAGAAACGGGAACAAATTGACGATTGTAAAGAGCGAAGAGCGGATCGATGCCGCGAGATTGTAAGAGTCCATAAATTGAGGCAAGGCTTCCGGCAGCGAGAATGATGAGCAATAAATTTCTTCTTGAGATCTCGCTATTGAGCACACAGCAAGAAATCAGAATTCCAACTCCTAGTAACAAAATAGAACGCAATGCGAGGGAGAAGCTTCCAGCCCAAAGTAAACTCAAAACAGAAAGAGCAAAAAGCAACAAAATCGGAGTCTGGGGTGCGGGCCATTTCCATGTTTCACCCTGTAATGCTTTGCGTACGGGCCCGAGAAAAACTGCCACTGGCAACAGCATGGACAATACAGCCCATTTAAATTCGATCGGGAAAAGAATTTGCGCGTGATAGGCAAGCGGTATGAAGAAAAGGATAAGAGCAAGTGAGAAAGTGGAAAGTGTCTTCACGAACCTAAAATACTACTGACGAATTCCTTGGCACGTTCCTGATCGAAAACTTCAATGTCGTCGATCTGCTCTCCGGTGCCGACAAACTTGATGGGGATATTCAATTGTTTGCGAATTCCAAAAATCGCCCCGCCTTTTGCGGTTCCATCAAGTTTGCTGAGAAAGATTCCCGTCACGGAAATCGATTTTGTGAATTCCTCCGCTTGGCGTAGCGCATTTTGTCCTGTAGTGGAGTCGACTATGAGCAGCACCTCGTGTGGGGCGCCGGGAATTTTCTTTCCTAGAGTGCGGCGGATTTTTTCGAGTTCGGACATCAGGTTCTTTTGCGTGTGCAGACGTCCTGCGGTATCGACAATCAAGTAGTCACTTTTTCGCGCGATCGCTGCTTCTAACGCATCGTAGGCAACCGCCGAGGGATCGGCGCCGGAAGCGCCCTTTACAATTTGCACTCCCAGTCGATCTGCCCAAATCGTCAACTGCTCGACGGCGGCTGCACGAAAGGTGTCACCCGCGGCGAGCAAAACCGAATGATTCTTTGAACGCAGAAAACCTGCGAGCTTTGCAATCGAAGTGGTTTTCCCGGAACCATTCACTCCGGCGATCAAGATCACCGTGGGCGCGGTAGCTGCGCTGGCCAATGCAGCGCCTTCCAGTCGAGCTAGCAAGGCTTTCTCAAGTCTTGGTTTTAATTCGCTGGTATCGCGGAATTCGCCTTTTCGAAAACTGGTTTGAAGCTCGCCTAGAATTTCTACTGCGACGGGACCGAGATCTGCGGAATAAAGAATCTCTTCGAGTTCCTCGAGAAGTTGAGCATCGAGTTTCCTCCCAAAGAGAGAAGCTAAACGACCGCCGATCGCTTCTCGGGTTTTAGTCAGGCCTTGCCAGAGTTTTTTTAACATGTGGTCTATATTTTCGAGAGTCCGCAGGGAATTGTAGGGGCGGCGCATGCGCCGCCCCTACGTGATTGCCTACTTTGCTTTTTCCGTTTCGACTCGAATCTTGTCGAGAATGCCGTTGATGAAAGAGCCCGAGTTTTCAGTTGAGAATTTTTTTCCTAACTCGATCGCTTCGTTGATAGCAACTTTTGCGGGGATTTCTTGGCTGTGCAGGAGTTCATAGGCTCCCATGCGCAGAATGCTGCGATCGATGGCGGCCATGCGTTTGAGGCTCCAGTTTTTGGCGATTTCTTGAATGCGTCGATCGATCACGGCGCGTTGTGTAGAAACACCTTCGATGAGGCGTTTGGTATAAATCGTCACTTCTTCGTCCTGCGTTTGCTCTTTGAGGAACTCACCGAGATTGTCCATGCCTTCGAATTTGCGCAAATCCAAGGAGTACAAAAACTGCAAGGCAAGCTCGCGGGCTTTCGTTCGTTTTCTCATAACTCATCATCCAATTGTGCAAGGAGATCGGCCATTTCCATGGCAGCTCGCGCGGCTTCAGTTCCTTTATTGCCGTGTTTTCCACCGGAGCGTTCCATCGCTTGCTCCAGTGTGTCGCAGGTGAGCACGCCAAAAAGTACTGGAATCTCAAACTCGCGAGACATGTCTGCGATACCCCGTGCCGCTTCTGCGCAAATCCAATCGAAATGAGGGGTTTCCCCACGTATCACCGCTCCCAAACAAACAATCCCGTCGAATTCTTCACTGGCAGCGAGTTGTTGGGCAATCAAAGGGATTTCGAAAGCTCCCGGAACCCAACAAACGGTGACGGCGGAGTCGGGAAGTTTGGCTGCTTGAAACGCGTTGAGTGCACCCTCTAACAGACGTTTCGAGACGGGCTCGTTGAAACGGGAGACGACAATGGCGAATTGCTTGTCTTCACCCTCTTCTTTGCCTTGAAAAACTCTTGCCATAAACAGCCGATGCTAACGGAAAGACCGGTGTTCTTGTAGGGGGACCAAGGGTTTAAGGTTGTTTTTTAAGGCAAATTAGCCTGAAAAACTCCTAAAGGAAATCCGCGTTCTATGCCGAAATATGCCCATATCAGGTGGGGAAAATAGGAATTTTCACCTACGGGTTTGGTTTCGATTCCGGGATTTATAGGGTTATGCAATTGCAAAAAAGCATTTGTCGTTTCGGATCGAAAACGCGCTCAACGCGCGGTTTGACCTTGCTTGAACTCGTCGCGGGAATCAGCGTGATTGTCGCCATGGCGGGGATGAGCCTCGAGTTTCTGGATCGCTTCAATCAGCAGTCGGCTCATCAAACCACCATCGAGCGCATGGAAATTATCAAAAAGGCGTTGCATGAGTATTCGCGGGACACCGTGGTGGATCGGATGGGGAATTCCTCAATCTCAACGGATCGTAATGACCGGGGGTTGATTGTCGATTCAAATGCAACACCTATTGGAAGCTTCCAAAAAACACTAAACGGAAGTGCATTTCGGAATCCCTCGCTTTCAGGCTATTTACCTACCTATAGTTTTACAGCTAGTAATCTCGCAGAAATTATGGCTTGTGCAGCATTCATTCCGCCAGACTCTGTGGATAGTTGGGGAAATGCGATTCAATATTGCAGTGCCACAGATGCTGATCCGAGCGTAGCAGCGACGATTGCAAATCAGGCGAAGGCGTACCTTTGGAGTTTTGGTACGGATGGTATTGACGATACAAGTTCTGCGATTGATGCAAATGGAGATTATGTTCAACCCGTGAATAGTGATGACATTGTTTTCGTCCTTGATTTTTCTAGAGAGTTTAATGCCGAAGCCCAGCGACGCGTGGATGAGATCAATGCGGCGATTCGAAGGTCTGGACTGATTACTCCTTCATCTCCTACTTCATTTGGTCGAATCTGGTCAGTCTTGACACCATCTCCGTTTTTCTTGCCCGCCGACAACCGCTATCGATTCAATCCATGGCGGAAAAATGTGATAGCAGCGGATGTACCTTTTTATTCGGAAACTACAGCGGCAACGCTTGGTTTGACAGCCAATACTTATTCCCCTGTAGGTGGCTGGCCTGTAGCCGCAGTCGAGTTTCTCAAACCGTAAAAACATGAAGAAAAAAGAAACAGGTCTTACACTCATCGAAATGATTGTCGTGTTGTCGATCTTGGTCTTAATGGTCGGATTGATGGTGCCGATGATCGAGAATTTCCGCGTGAATCACACCGTGCTCCGAGAGCGCGAGCATTTGAAAGAAATTGAAAAGGGTGTGAATGCTTGGATGCGCGATGAGATTTTTAGGAAGGGGACGGTAAATCCTCTGGATTTGGTTTTCTCCGGAGATCCTGGACCAAATCAATACAGTCGTTTTGTTGCAAATGGTCCTCTGAACGCGGGAACTGGTCGCTCTTACCTGAGCATGTGGTTTGAGGACGAAGAGAATGGACAAAACTTAAAAGACATTTGGGGAAACGATTTAGTTTTTAGAACAAACCTAACACCAGACCCGGATGTTCGTGAGATTGTCTCGTACGGTATTGATTCTGTTGCCGGGGGGGCAGATTTGATGATTACACTTGATCCAGCACCGTGGATTCGTCGGGATCGGAATGATCGCGTAAACGTTATCAACTCAATTATTTCTGCCTACAATGCCGCATATAGTCCAACTTGGAATGATGCCCCAACGGGAGGAGTGAACTCACCTTCTTATCAATTGTTGCCACCAAACGCGTGGGGTAGTTACACAGGAAATGGGCAATGGGGTATTTGGTATTTAAGAGCAGATAACGATGGTGCAGACCCTCGGACTCCAAGATTTTTGAATACAGATCCAAGGTGGGAGGCTCCTCCAACTGGGAATTATTCTTGGGCAGTAAGCAGTTTTTTGCGAGTTCAATAAGAGAGAAATCGGAAAAAGCGGGGACAAACCAGGAAAAAGCGGGGACGTACCCTCAAACAGCTCGATTCTCCAGAACCTTCTACAAATAAATAAGTTGCAAGTCTACATTTCCAGCGGATAGTGAGATTTTTCCAAGTGACAGCTCGATTTGTTTTAGCCAGTAAAAGACAGTTATCCCCACAAAGCTTTTTTCTTCGGGTGAATTTGCAGAAGAAATTCTTCACAAGGAATGCAAAGAATACCGTCCTTTTTGAGTTTCTCCTTCCCGCGATATAACAATAACCGGGTGCTCTCTGGATAATCCTCGCCAAAGGAACGCAATGATTTCAAATCCTCGGGACGTACTCGAGGCGAGTTTTTGACTTCGATGGCCCAAAAACCGTCTTCTCCGTAAACGACGAGATCCACTTCAACGTGAGAGCGCGTGCGCCAGAAATACAGTGTATTCGGCGTTCCTCGATAGGCATTCCAAGCGCGAACGTGCTGCACAATGAGTCCTTCCAGTCCAGCACCGTCGATTTCGGTATCCGTGTCGAGTGGGCCGCGACTTCGCAGCGAGCGATAAACACCTGCATCGAAGAGAAAAAACTTCGAATGCGCCACGGTTTCCCGCTTCGCACGTTTGGTAAAAACCGGAATTCGAAACGAGAGCAAGAGGTCTTCCAGAATTTGCACATATCCTTCTGCCGCGCGATAGCCGATCTGCGCTTCCCGGCCGAGATGGCTCAGATTGAGCAGGCTAGCGTGAGAAAAACTGATGACTTCCAGGAAGCGGGCGAAGTCTCCGATGTTGCGAACGAGTCCTTCGTTTTGCACTTCCTCTTTCAAATAGAGGCCGACATAGCTTTGCAGTGTTTGAGCCGGGTCTTGCGCATCGAGCACGAGTGGAAGCATTCCCAATCGCAGCGCGCGATCTAAACGAAAAGTCTTTCCCAATTCCGCCGCCAGAAAAGGATGCATGGAACGGAGTTGAGCCCGGCCCGCCAGTAAATTTACCCCCGTGCGTTTGAGTTTGCGCGCGCTCGATCCGGTCAAAATGAATTGAAGTCTCTTTTTTTCTTCAATCAAAGCGTGGACGACATCCAGGATGGCTGGGACTTTTTGTACTTCGTCGATGACGATCTGTTTTTTGTCTGGGCTGCCCTCAATCTGTTCTCGAAGTTCTTCTGGTCTGGATCCGAAACGTCTTAGGGTTGCGGGGTCCAAAAGGTCTATCCAAATCGCTTTTTGGAAAACACGGCGCGCCCAGGATGTTTTTCCAGTTCCGCGAGGGCCAAACAGGAAAAAGCTGGTTTTGGGGGGGATTAAAAATCGATCTGGTACATCAAAATTGCGTCGCATTTTTGATGTTCTACATCAAAATTGCGAGCAGAGCAATTCCAGAAATTCTCGATCCAGTCGATCAAACGCCCCAGGCAAATCGCTATCGATATCGATCTCGCCAATGATTTTCGAATCGCGGTAAATCGGCACTACAATTTCGGAGCGAGTTTCTAGAGAGCAGGCGAGATAATTTGATTCCTTCGTGACATCGTCAACCACAATCGCACGCTGTTCCGCCACAGCACGGCCGCAGATGCCACGGCCAACGGGAATATGCGTGTGTTCTGTGGGCTTACCGTGATAGGGCCCAAGTACCAGAGTATCGCCTTCTAATAAATAAATCCCCGTCCAGTGAAAATGGGGCAAAGAGGCATGTAGCCAGTCCACAGCGATTTGGCAGCGCGTTTGGAAATCTTTGGCTTCTTGTAGAGCTGCGAGCAAGTGTGGTTTCAATGCAGCGTAAACAGCCGCCTTATCAAAACGAAGTTGTTCGACTCGATGAATTTTCGGGATGAGTTCAGGTTTCGCCGGCATGCGGGCGAATTCTACCCACTACTTGGTTTGAATCACATCAACCGGGCAAACTTCTTTGGCTTGTTCAATCCAGTCGCGAAAGAAGTCAAAATCGGCTTTTTCGAGAATTTTGCAGTCGGGATCGAGGGTAAAGACTTCGGGACAGATTTCCGCGCAAGCGCCGCAGCTAATGCAACCTTCCGCAATCAAGATGTCGTGAATTTTCATGCTGTCGATCTGCCTGCGCTCCAAGTTGCCAAGAGGGATTTTCGGATGAATCGCGCTCGGGTTGAGGGCTTTCTTGACCTGCTATGAACCTTTTTTGGACCTTCTCCGTTATATTTCAACCCATGATCAAAACGATACTGTCTTTACTGTTTCTTTCCTCGATTTCCTTTGCTCAATCCTCCGACGAAATCAAAGGCGCTGCCGACCGGGCGGTGACTTGGCTTGTGAGTCAACAGCGGCCGGATGGCTCTTATGGAGATTCGGCGCAGACAACGGCAAAGGTGCTCTATGCGATGGCCGTTTGCCCACGCAAATATCGTGAAGATGATGGTCCGTTCATGCGACGAGGGGTGGAGTATTTGTTGGCTAATCTCTCCAAAAATCAGGGGAATCCAGAAGCCGTTGCGAGTATTGCCGGCGCTTTGAAGGCTTTGAACTCAAAGAAATTCGCGAAGGAAATCAGCGCGCTAGAAGAGTTGATGAAGACAGTTAAGTTAGCTCGCGATCCACTTGCCCCTATTGCGAATCCCGATATGGCGGAAATGTTGAAATCTCAAGCTTCGGATGGCTCTTGGAATTCTTCTGTGGAGGAAAGCGCGGGGAGATTGATCACAATCTCACTCTTTAAACCAGCTCCTCCAAAACTTATTGCTCTCGAAGAAGCACAACAAAAGGGCGTGAAATATTTACTGGCACAAAGACAAGGAAAAGTTTGGGGATTTCCAGGAAAGCCGGATGCGGGAATCACGGCTTTGGCTGTCACTGCACTCTTGGCTTCGCCTCGCACGGGAGATTCAGAAAAAGCGATTCAAGAAGGTTTGGACTATCTCGTTTCGATTGCGAAACCAGATGGTTCGATTTACGAGAAGGGCTATGCCAATTACACAACTTGTAGCGCGGTGATGGCGCTCGTCGCTTCTGGCAAGGCGGAATACAAGCCGTTGATTGAAAAGGCACAGAAATATTTGGTCGCTTTGCAGGCGGATGAGGATCAGGGCTATCGACTCCAAGACAAGTTTTATGGAGGGATTGGCTATGGAGGCTCTCAGCGAAGCGATCTTTCCAATTTGCAATTTGCTTTGGAGGCCTTGGATGCGACGGGTTTACCCAAGGATCACGAACTCTATAAGAAGACTCTCATTTTCATGACTCGCACTCAGAATCATTCCGAGACGAACGATTTCACCGTGGATGTAGACGGAGTGAATTATGTTCCTGGCAACGATGGTGGGGCGGCGTATTACCCGGGAAACTCGATGGCAGGTTATGACACTTTGCCGAACGGTTCCAAGGTTCCTCGTTCTTACGGAAGCATGAGCTATGCCTTGTTGCGCGGATATCTATTCGCCGGTGTGCCAAAAGAAGATTCGCGATTGCAAGCGTTAGTGAAATGGATTGAGAAGAACTTTACAGTCTCGGAAAACCCGGGTTTTGATAAAAAAGAAGGTCCCGCCACAGCGATGCAGGGATATTTCTATTACTTATTGACCATGTCTAAAGCATTAGAAGCGCTTGGTGTAGAAAACATCAAAACTCCAGACGGAGTTTCTCATGCTTGGCGTAAAGAAATACGCGATCGCTTGCTTTCCATGCAAAAAGCAGACGGTTCTTGGGTAAATGAACAAGCTTCTCGTTGGTATGAAGGCAATCCTGTGTTGGCGAGCGCTTATGCGTTGGCAACTTTAGGGAACTAAGCGCCTGCCCCAATCACTTAGGGCTTTTCTGCACGGCTTCTTAGGGTCGCTGACTGCGTTGCGGTTCGTTAGCGACCCATCCACTGTCAGGGTCGCTGCCTCACCGCGCCTTGTGAGCGCCCCTAAGAAGCCGTGCAGAAAAGCCCTAAGTGATTGGGGCAGGCGCTAACTCAATCACATCGTATTTGGCGAGCCAGAGAATATGGAAAAGCATGACGCTTTCTGGCGCTCCGAACTTGGTTCTGGCGAATCCGACGAGTTTGCCCACTTCTTGAGGCCCTTGAACTAATTGTTGAACTAGGACTTTCAACCAATCCTCGGAGATCAAATTAGAGATGTCGGAGTAAATCGCGGGAATTCCTTCGCCAGCGATCGCCTTCTTTCCAAAAGCCGTGAGCTTAGCTTTCCACTGCGGTTCGACTAACGCGCTAGGGTAGTGAGAGAAGCAACGATAGTAGTCAACAGCCAATGGATCGGGCTTTGGGTTGGAAGGGGTTGGCAGTTTTTTCGCTCGCTTGCCTAGTTCAGTCCAGAGTTCCTCATATTGTCCAATCACAACCTTCCAGGAAAAACGTTCGAGCGCGCGAGTTCTCGCCGCCGTTTCCAATTCTTGCCGCAATTCCGGTCTATCGATCAGTTCGAGCAGGCCTTTTGCGGCGGCAGAGATATCGACGACGACAGACTGGGATAGAAAAAGTTGATAGAGTTTCGCGTTCATCACCGGAGAAACAGAATGAAGGAAGCGATCGGCTGGCGCCCAATAGGTCGGAACCAGAAAACCGCTTTTTCGATTTTCCACGAGTTCCTTGTAGCCGTCGAAATCGGAGAGAACTACGGAGCGTCCGCAAGCCATGGCCTCGACCGCAGCGATTCCAAATGTTTCCTGCAGGCTGTCGATCAACGAAACGAAAATGTCGCAAGCGCCATAAAGTAGCGGCTTTTCTTCATCTTCAAAATTAGGGCGAAACTGGACTTTGTCTCCAATTCCAATTTCCTTGCAGGTTCTTTGAAAGGAAGCGACATTTTCCTCTTCTGCGCCGCCTGCCAGCACGAGCAGGAGTTTTTTCTCTGGTCGTGCTTCAACGAGTTGGCGAAAGAGGTAGAAAAGTGGGCCGGGGTCTGCTTTGTCGTGAGCAGAAAGGCGGCCGAGATGGAGCAAAATCGTTGCATCGCGAGGCAGGCCCAGTTTTTCTCGGCAATGGCTACGATCTTGCGGTTGGAAGAATTCGGTATCGACTCCAAGCGGAATCTTGGCAAGCTCGCCTTCAAATTCCAGTTTTCCCCACTCGCGCAAGTTTTCGCCGACCGCTTCAAAGAACGATTTCACGACTCGCCGCCCGGCTTCACTGGTGCAGACAATGGCATCGCAGGGGCGAGCATCAGAAAGAGAAATTTTTAGAGCTTTCAAATAGGCATTCGGTTCATTCAAGGAGTGAATCAGAGCGCTGACGGGAAAGGGTTGTCTCGCAAACTGATTGCGAATTGGGGCCAGATTCGAAACGGCGGTCCAGCCAGCCGAATGATGAAAGGCAGAAAACGGAACGTCTGTGAAATCCGTTTGTAGATTCGCTTTCAAGGTCAGAACAACACGATCAAGCTCGCTTTCGCTTAACCCCGCCTCGAGTCTTGCCTGTGCGCCTTCCAAAGATTTTTGGTCTTCGCAGTAAATCCGATATTCTTCAAAATGCCCGTATTTTATGAGGGATTTTGTGTATTGATTGACCGCGACAAGGCGGCCAAGTTTCAAGGAGCGGTCGCCAACTTCGGAGAGTTCATCGTTTGTTCCGTAGATCATTTGCGCAGAGTAACATCCAATTCTTCTAAAACAATCTTGGCGGTTCGTTCGCCGGCGCCTGGAAGATCGTAGCGCTCTCGGACTTCCTGCAAATCCTTGAGGCAACGTTCCCGGGCCTCGCCGTCTTTCCAAAGTAAACGCGCCTGCTCAAAAATTTTCTCTTCGACGATTTGTTGCGAGTAGGCAAACTCGGGAACGATTTCTTTCGCGGCGAGCAAATTTAGAGATGTGAAAAAAGGCGTTAAGAGCAAATTGTGCCGCGCCCAATCCGAGAGCCAGCCACGAAAACCCGAGGGAAAGCGATAAAAGACAATCATCGGGACTTCGAAATGCGCGACCTCGAGCACTGCTGTTCCCGATTTCACAAAAACGAAGCGAGATTCCGCCAACGTTTCATGGAGCTTGCCAGGACGGATTTCAACAGGACAAGGAGAATGCGCGAGTAGCTCGCGCAGAAGCGGAATCAGTTTTTCTCTTTCGTGTGGCAGGACGATTTGTAGTTCGGGGTTTTCCTTTTGTAGTTGAGCGACGATTCGCAACATGGCGGGGAGATTGAGCAGAATTTCTTTTTCGCGGCTGCCGGGGAGAAGGGTAAGCACGGGTGCCATTCTGCGATTCTTCGATTCCTCAGGACAAGGCGGCGCAAGCGCCGCCTTGTCCTGAGGAATCGAAGAATCGCAGAATGGCACCCTGTCAGCGATCGGGTGTCCAACAAAATCGGCAGGAATCCCTTGTTTCCGAAAGTACTCCGCTTCAAACGGCAGGATCGAGACGGCACGGTCCACACATTTGCGAAATGTTTTCAAACGCCAAGGCGCCCAGGCCCAGAGTTGAGGACAGATGTAATAGAGTACGCGGGCTTTCCCCTGCGCGGCTTGGGCGAGAGCGAGGTTGAAGCCTGGATAATCGATCAAGATGACCAGATCGACACGGCGTTCTTTCAGAAGTTGCGAGAACTGTTTTAGCGCACGCCAATGAGCGGGGATTTGTTTTGCGGGATTTGAGAATCCGATTAAGGCGAGATCGACAGGGTTGAACAAGATCTCGCAACCGGCTTCTTGCATGCGTTTGCCGCCGAAACCAATCCAGTGTGTATTTGGCCGCAGTCGATTCACTTCTTGCATCAGGCGAATCGCGTGTGGTTCTGCGGAAATATCGCCGACAGAAATGAATATTGTTTTTGGAGATTGGGAGTTCCCATTTCGTTGTAGGGACGGCGCATGCGCCGCCCCTACGGCTGCGGCATTTGTCAATGCAGTCTGTATTTCCTTTCGCAATCGCTTGCGCTGTAAAAAGAAAACGAGACAGCGAAAAGGAAACAACAAAACATCGATGCCAGATTTGATCAGGATATAAAGTGGATGCACGCGAGAATGTTAGCGAACCGTCCTAAGGATGCACATCCTGAACACAGCGAAAACCAATATCCACTTCTCGAGTTGATTGTCCGGGATAGGCCCAACGATAAATTCCAGAGGCTTGCGAAGCCGGGCGTTTATAGGATCCACCACGCAAAACCATGTTGGCGTTTTCGCGCAGGCGAGTGAAGGTTTTTCCGTCTGGGGAGCTAGAAGTCCATTCCATGACATTGCCAGCCATGTCGAAGCAGCCAGTGATCGATCGGTCGCCGCGAAAGCTGCCAACAGGAGCCGAGCTTTTCATGCCAACACCAGCGTGATTCGGGCGCCAAGATTCGAATTGATCGCCCCAAGGGAAAATCAAGCTTTCCTTGCCACGAGCGGCCGCTTCCCATTCATCTTCGCTGGGCAAGCGTTTACCGGCCCAACGTGCATAAGCAGCAGCGTCCTCCCAAGAAACTCCGCTGACGGGGTAATCTTCTTTTCCTTGAGGAGGCAGAGTTTTTCCATCTTCGCTGCGAGTCCAATTCAAAGGGATGCGTGGCATTTCTTCGCCTGGTGGAAAGGAATTGAGATAGGCGAGGTATTGGCGATTGCTCACTTCGTAGCGATCGATGTAATAGGGTCGGAGTTTGATTTTCACCTTCTTCGTCGTGCGATGGGAATCGAGATCCCAGCCGGTGTTTTCTCCTAAGGTAAAATCTCCTCCGAGGATTAAAGTCATGCCCTCTGGCACTCGGCGATAAGCGGGATGAAAACGATCCGGACGCAATTCCCGTTCAAGTTTTTTGAGTGTTTTTCCATATTCTTCCTCGGCATTTTCATATTCTCTTCCAGCGACAAGATCGCGCTGTAGATGGCGATTCCAGTTTTCTTCGAAGCTCAGATTGAGATCGAGGACAGCAGAGAGCGCTGTTTCTGCTTTTGCAGAAAAGTCGATGGAAGCGGCGATGCCTTCCGGCGCGAGTAGGGCGGAGAGTCGATAGCAAAGAGGCTCGGCGAGTTCCTTGGGGATCGAGTTTTCTTTGGAAAGCTTTTCGAGCAAGGTCTTGCGATAAAAACTCTGTAGGCGACTGCGCGCGCTGACGGGATCGAGATCGGGAGGCGTTCGTGTGATCCACTCTGCTTGTGTCGAGCGACCGATCTGGGAGAGTGTATCTCTTAGTAAATCTGTGCCTTCTTTCTGCAGAGTGAGGAAGAACTGCTCTAGCGTTTTGTAACAAGAAGTGAGTTTTTCCCGGGCTTGTTCGCGTTTTTGCGAGGCGGTTTGCAGAACGGATTCTTCAGGGTTTTGTAGGGGCGGCGCATCCGCCGCTCCTACGAGAAATGTCATTGAGACAAAAAGAAGGTTTCGTTTCCGCTGCATGGCTCTTGCATACAGTAGCCGCTACGCCGTGCAACGGAAACAGAGTCTTCTCTATTAATGAAATATAGGCTTCTTCGGTTGAGTCTTGCGCACGTTATCCATGCGATCGAGTTCTTGCTGTGTTACGCGTTGTGCGGAGTTGTCGTCGTTCATGATTTGTGGGGTCATGAGTATCAACAGCTCCAATTTGCGTTTTTCTTCTGCGGTGCTTCGAAATAAGGCACCCAAATAGGGGATATCACCAAGTAAAGGGATTTTGCTCTCAGAGTATGTAAGGTTGTTTCTCATCAATCCGCCCATAGCTAATGTTTGTTGATCTCCGACAACGAGCTCGGTGCGTGAGGTTCGTTCGACAATGATTGGAGCGGAAGCTTCGTCATCAGAGACTCTTCCTGTGAATTCACTGATTTCTGTTTCTACTTGCATCCGGACATGTCGATCTTCTTGGATTGTCGGTGTTACTTTGAGCTTGATCCCCACGTCTTCAAAAACATAGGTAATCGTTTCCGATGAGCCCGAGGATGTGTTGTTGGTCGTTTGTTGAATATAGGGAATCTTGTCAATGATATTGATTTCCGCTGCTTTTCCATTCACGGCAACAATACGCGGGGCGCTGAGCAAATCCGTACTACTCATCGTTTGCAACAGTTGTAGGAAACCCTTTACTCGGTCTCCAGTATCCAATCGAAAAATACCAAGTTGGGTTTTATCACTGAAATCCGGCTCATAAGCACCTGGCTCAATCGCATCCAGAACGGTATTGGGATTCGCATCTGTTGCGAAAAGGAAGTTGCTCATGTAATCGCCATTGCTTCCTCCATCCATGAAATTCGCTGCAGTCAAGGCAGTTCCAATGCTCGTGGCATCATTCAAAGCCACTTCATAGATTTTCATTTCGATCATTACTTGTTGACCTTGGAAGTCGACAGCCGAGATGAACTTCGTCATCGCCTCAATCAATTCCGGCTTGGCCCTCATGAATATGGTGTTGCTATCGGGATGAATGGTGAAATAGCCGTTTGCCGTTGCACCAGCACCACCGCTCGAAGATCCCGAAGCAGGAGCGGAAGATCCGCCACTTCCTCCACTTGGCGCCGCGCTGCTAGAAGAGCTAGCGCCACCGGCCAAAATCGCCTGCAATTGCGGACGAAGCGATTCTGCAGAAATCGAGCTCAAACGGAAAATACGAAAGATCATTTCATCGCCAGCGCGATTGCCCCGGTCAATCCAGAGCACATCGCCAACTCGGGTGATATTCAATTGATAGCGTTTCAAAACGGCAATGAAGGCATCGCGTAAGGGAATATTGGGAAAATTAACGCGAGCGATTTTTAGAGTTTCTAATCCATCGGCGATCGCAACATTGAAACCGCCAAACTTGCCGATGGCTTCGAGCAACTGAGGAACGGTTAATGATTCGGATCGTTCAATCGTGATCGGGCGATTGTCTGGGATCACTTCTTCGATCGTGCGCAAGAAAAGCGCTTCTGGATCAAAGGGTGAAGCAATTTTCTCTTCGGCCGGGTTGGAGGCTTTTTTCCCTTCCTGCGAAGCAGACTCGTCTGCAGCTTTTTTCTCGGCGGATAATTCCAGCACTTCTCCCGTCTCTTCTTGGGCAGGATTGCCAGATTCGCTTTCTTGTTTTGGAGCACTTTCTTGGGCCTGCGCATCGACTTCTTCGGCCTCGCGACTTTCCATCGCTGCGGGAGGAACGGATTCCTCCTGCGCTGAAGCGTCTAGAAGGCGGGCTCCACTGACTTGGAGCTGGATTCGCTCTTTGCCAGGGTTGAGTTTGGTTTCTTGGCTGCCAGTTTGCACGCAGCTCGAAACTAGAGTTCCTAAAATCGAAACAACAATAAAACGAGACAGTTCATTCGCTCTCATAAAACTCCTTCCGCCGTACAATCCCCTCCCGTTGGGAATTCTCAGGGCGAAACAATAGGGTTAATGGGCAGTCTTTTCGGCAATTTGGGTTGGAGGACTTTAGCGGTGCCATTCTGCGATTCTTCGATTCCTCAAAAAAAGCGGCGTCAACGCCGCTTTTTTTGAGGAATCGAAGAATCGCAGAATCGCAGAATGGCACCGCTACCGAGGCCGAACAGAGATTTGCTCGGGCTCAACCAAATAGAGTTCGTACTCCGCTCCATCAGCGCGAAGCTTCACGCCATTGGAGAGAATGCGAACGATGCGGAAGGCGTAGTCGTCTTCTTCACCGGCGGCCGCCTTGTCGGCATTCTTCACGAGATATTCGCCTTCTTGGTAGGGCTTGCCGTTGATGATGGCGACTTCCTTATTTCGATTGCTCAGAATCGCGGTCAACGTGAAGTCTTTTGAAGGATCTACTACGGTCCAAATTTCTGAATTGTTGCCAGGATTGACAGCGCCAGGGCCACCAGGACCAGATGAGGGCTTCGGCATCGACTCTTCGCTATAGAAGGGACTCTTCCCGTTCTTTGCCATCGCGGCAAGCTCCGGATTGGGCTTGCGATCTGCGAAGGGGTCGTATTCCAAATATTGTTCCCAGGTAATCGGCTTTGCCGATAACTCCACGAGATCAGGGGCATTTGGCTTGGGTTCTTCTTTTTGAAGTGCAGAGGACGAAAACGGTGCAGGTGCGGAACTCGCTGTTGTGGGAGTGGGCGACGATTCTGGGGTTGTTTCGCTCGACGAAGTCTTCGCTCCGCCGCCGCCAGACATTCGCGAAATACTAAAAACTGCAGAAGCCCCCAGAACGACGAGAGCCACTCCTATTTTGATCGGGCTATTCTTCCCTTGCATGTTATTTGCCCTCCGCATTGCTAGCACTTGAGAGGAAGACGCGTCCTTCGATGCGGAATTGATGTAGATCGGCTGTATTGCGCCGCTCGGTTTCTCTTTCCTCATCTTCTCGTGCAAAAGATTGCATTCCTCCTCCAGAGAAGATTCCGGAAAAATTCGAAGATCGGGCAAAGCTAAAGCGATCAACCACGGCCAAGGTTTTGCCCGATTGAATCAAGTCAGCAAAACGCAGCACCGAGGCATAGGAAGCTTGACCGGTTGCGAAAAAAGGAACTTCTTCGAACGCTTTAACTTCCGCTTTTTCTGGCTCTGTGGGATTTTTTTCCTGAACGGCCCTCCAGCGATCGGTTGGATTGCTCAAACTCAACTCCGTGCCGCATTCGCTGTCGCTCAAGTCGAAACCGACTTGATTCGCCGCTTTCTCGAGGAAGGATCGATAGCGTTTAGGATCACTCACGCAAGAATCTTCGAGTTTCCCGTGCACAATGGCAGCTTTTGGTTTTTCTTCCGCTTGAAAATGACGCCATTGACGGCCTTGATCGACAAGGCGATTCGCTTCCTCGGAGCGGCTGGCGATTTGTTTTTCCAAAGCCTGGCCATACGAAAGTTCGTTGTGTAGCAAGAAACCGGCGCCGCCGAGTGCAAGCAAATACCCACCGAGTCGAATCCCTGTGATCGCGCGAGCAGAGAGTTTGGGGCTTGGAATTTTCATGGCTTTTTCTCCACAGGAGTAGATTCTCCGTAAGTGAGATGCACCTCAAATTCGGTTCTCTCGATGGCCGCGCGAATTTTGGTTTTGGATTTGGGGACGCTTTCGACGCGAGGAGAACCAGGTAAAGCATTCAGGCCCTCGACAAAGCGTTTGAGCGCCGCACCGTCTCCTTCGCGAATATTTTCGTCGCAGGCTCCATGCAAGATGACTTCGAAGGCTCCCAGAGAATCGAGAGTCTTAACGTCCATTCCCTTGAGATAGATTTGTTTCATGGGGGCAGAGAGAACGCTTGCGAGTACGGCCGAGAGTGGAATGCGATTTCGTTGTTTCCCGTCGAGGAAATCTACCTGTTTCGTGAAAGAGCTTTTCTCGGCTTCCATCGTTCGGAAATTTGCTTCATTGACTTGCATGCCGGAAGCGAACTCGCCAATCGCGGCAAGCGCTTGTTCGCGGCGATGATTGGCCGCTCTCGCGAGGAAATAGCCGGCGAATTGTGCTAAGAAAAAAAGCGCAGCGAGGCCTAGCGAAACCATCGTCAGCAATTGCTTGCGTTTGGGGTTTCGCAAATCGAAAGGTAGCAAATCGATGCGAGGCGCTTGCGAGCGAGCCAGCGACGCGGCTGCTGCAGCGAGAGGAGTCAGCGGATGCGCCGCGGGACCGATTCCTTGCACCGCAAGTTGCTTCACTCCCGATTCGAACATTCCAGCGGACTGGAATCGCTCCTGCATGACGGCCGTGTCTTCGTTGGTGGCGAGATACAGACGCTGTACGCGTCGGCCGCCAGAGCGAGTGCGATAGTAGGCGACGGTTCGATACACTTCCGAATCGAGGAATTCTTCCCAGCGATCGGATGAAGAATCTTTGCGGATGTTGCGCAGTACTCGTAGCTTGCCGTCATCCCAAACGATGAGATTCATTTCGTCGGAGGCGAGTTGATCGATCATTGCGGCGGCTTCTTGTGCTTCTTCCATGTCAATGCTGAGCAGAGAGAGTGCTGGCAAGAAGGGAGGAACGGCGCGGTCGGGGACGAGCCCGGCTTTGTGACAGGCGCGCACAATGTTTTCGACTTCTTCGCGGGGTGCGACGACGAGCAAGAGTTCCGTGCCGGTTTTACTTTGCGCGAGGGAAAGCCCAGCATAGCAAGCTTCTTTGTCCTTGAGTGCTTTACGCGCGAGCTGAGCGATATAGCTGTTGCGAACTTTTGCGTCCATAGCCGGCAGCGAGACGACTTGGTATTCACAAATCGAAGCGGGCAAGACGAGATCGACGGAGCGCGGACGGGATTGCAATTTCTTAGCCGCATCTCGCAGCGCCAAGGTCAGTGCCGCATGTCCGTCGCCGGCGATTTCGGCGCTCGCCGAATCGACAAGGGCCGCGCCATTGGGGCCGAATTCTGTCGCAGCAATCGTTACATGGTAGTGGCCGATCGCCACACCGTAGCGAGTGCCTTGGAGAATTTGAGTGGGGGTAGCTGGTTGTTTTTGCTGGGATTCTTCGGGGAGGTCGAGGAGTACGAACATCTCCTCTTCTTCCTCAAAAGCAACGGGACTCGATTC
>CAZMYG010000020.1:0-23969 GCA_964570465.1 uncultured Planctomycetales bacterium | reverse complement strand
TTCGGGCGCAGGAGGATCGCTTAACTTCCGATCAAATCGAGAAGTTGGGGAAACTACTTCGTGAAGGAGAACTCGTCGCATTGCCAACGGAAACTGTCTATGGCATTGCGGCACGCTCGGATTCCAAAGAGGCTCTGGAAAAACTGATCGCACTCAAAGGCAGAGAAGAAAGCAAATTCTTCACGGTTCATTTGGCGGACCCAGAACAAGCCTCGCAATTTTCTAAATCCATACATCCCTTAGCCAAAAAACTCATGGATCGTTATTGGCCCGGTCCGTTGACCTTGATTTTGCCAAATTCGAATGGAGAAGGGGTTGGCCTACGGGTGCCCGCGAAAGAACTGACTCGATCCGTGCTGCGCAGCGCTGGAGTGCCCGTTGTGATGAGTAGTGCAAATCGTTCCGGAGAAGAGCCGGCGATTCAAATCGATCAAGTGCTCGCCGCATTTCCTCAAGGTGTGCGAGCGGCTGTCGATGCGGGGCCCTGTGTTTTGGCGCAATCGTCTACCGTTCTGCGTTTTCTCGGAGAAAAGCTAGAAATTCTGCGTGAGGGCATCATCACCATCGCCGACATTCGCCAAACTATTGGCAAACGGATTCTATTTCTCTGTAGTGGCAATACTTGTAGAAGCCCCATGGCTGAAGGCCTGGCAAAAGCAGCCATCGCGAAGAAGTATTCCATTCCCATCCAAAACCTACAGGATTTTGGATTTCAAATTAGATCCGCGGGAATCGCTGCGAGTGATGGAGGATTTCCCAGCCCTCAAGGAGTCAGCGCGATGGCAGAACGAAACATCGATATCTCCACGCATCGCTCACGTCCTCTACGAAGAAACATGATCTCAGAAGCGGACGCAGTTTATGCCATGTCGGACACTCATCTTTTGTTAGCCTTCTCTCTCGATCCAGCAAGTCGAGACAAAATTCGCCTACTTGATTCTCAAGAGTCTGAAATTCCAGATCCTTTCGCAGGAACGATTGAAGACTATCGAGAGTGCAGGGATCGGATTGATCGTTGCATACAAGAGATTGTCGAGAGAATCTAAACGGCGATTACTGCTGGCCTAATTGCTGCGCTTCTTCTTCCTTAATCGAATTCAAAACAGCAGCGGGATTTTTGGCTTCTAGGATTTTCTTTCGCAGTGAATCGTGAGAAAGCAAACGCGCAACATCAGCCAAAGTACGGATATGAACAAGCTTCTTCGCTTTAGGAATGACCAGTAAAACAACTACGGAAGCGGGTTTGCCATCTATCGATTCAAAAGTGACACCCTTCGGCAAAACACCTAAGGCAATTGCTAACTCGCTAACCCCATCCACTGCGGCATGCGGAATTGCGATCCCCTTTTCCATTCCCGTCGACATCGATTTCTCGCGTGCGAATAGAGAGGCTTGCACCGATTCACGATTTTCTTTGGGAACAGAATCAATCGCGACCAAAAGATCGAGCAATTTTTCGATGGCCTGCCATTTATCACCGATTTGAGAATCGATCAAAATGGCTTCTTTACGCAGTAATTTCGAAAGTGGCATTCCTCAATATCCTTTTGGAAAGGCCTCATAACATAGCGGTTTCGCTGGTGCCGGCAAGCTAGGAAAGTACACGACTAAAAAAACAAGAGCCAAATCAACACAAATAGAGGCAACAACACGGGAATGGAGAAGCGGAAGATATAGCCCAAAAAACTAGGGCAAGGAACCAAGCTTTTCTCCGCAATGGACTTCACGAGAAAATTAGGACCGTTGCCAATATAAGTAAAAGCTCCAAAAAAGACTGCGGCGCAGGAAATCGCTACCAGAAGCGCAGAGCCAACGGGCAAAAATGCTTCCATCCCCCCGTCGAGCGCCATGTTGTGCAAACCCATCGCGCTGCTAAGAAAGGCGAGATAGGTCGGAGCGTTGTCTAAGAAGGCAGAAAGCGCTCCTGTAGCCCAGAAAAATTGTCCTGCTGTTTGCAAACCCAATTCTTGAGCGTGCCCTTCCAAATATTCGAGAGCGGGCACCATGGTGATAAAAATTGCTGCGAAGAGAACCGCCACTTCGCGAATCGGGTGAAAACTGAATTCGTTATCCTGGTGTACTCCCTTGGGAGAAAAACGCAGCGAGAGCATGGCAAAAAAGAGCATACCGAGTTGGGGAAAGGGCCAGGGAAAATATGTTTCGAATTTCTGTAGAAACACGCAGGTTAGAATCCCCGCTAGTAAGAGAAAGTTCATTCCGCCACGAATTTCGAAGGCTCTATTCTCTCCCTTCATTCCAGGTGGAGGACTTACTTCGCCAGGACCACGCCGAGAATCCAAGATAAAGAAAACCGTTAATAAGATGCATACTGTACAAACCCAGGGCCAAAACAGATGTTCCAAAGTCCAAAAAAATGGGACTCCCTTTAAATATCCGAGATAAAGAGGTGGATCCCCAATCGGGGTCAGTGCCCCACCAATGTTGCTGACCAGGAAAATAAAAAAGACGACATGAAAGGGCTTCACCCGACCGCGATTGATTCTCAGATAGGGACGGATCAACAATACCGAAGCACCAGTGGTTCCAATGAGATTCGCGAGCAGTGCACCTAATAATAGGAGGCTGACATTTAAGGCCGGTGTCGCCTGGCGATGGATATGAATCAGGATTCCCCCAGTCACGATAAAGAGAGAACCAATCAAGGCAATAAAGCTCGTGTACTCGTGAGCGACGTGAGTGAAGGCATTGGGGCGTTCAAACAGGAACAAATACATCAGCAATGTTGGCAGTGCGAAAAATGTGGCAACCCAGGCATAACGCTTTTCCCAAAAGTGGGATGCGAATAGCGGAAACAGTGCAATGGCCAAAAGTAGCCCCCCAAAAGGGATCGAAGCCCAAAGCGGGGTATCTGCTGTAAATGCGAGCGACATAAAACGACAGAGCATAGTCAGTCACAGCTCTGAAATAAACGGAAACTCCGTCAGTCGAACGCCCCCACTTGAAAGGGTTTAATTCCGGCTTTGACAGTGAGTTAACAGCTAGATATGGTTAGCGTCCGCAGTCTCTATACAAGCAATCGTGGGTGGAGGAATGAATTCATGAAACTCTGGATCTCGTCTATTTTTTGCTCTCTTGCTGTAATTTCTCCCTCCTTTGCCCAAGAACCCGGCATTCCAACCTCTCCGACTCCAGTGCTCACTCCTGCGAATGCGGATGACACGATTGAATTGAAATTCGATGAAACAGGTGAAGGGGTCACGATCGAGGCTTTTGTCAAAATTTGCCAACAGAACACTGGCTTCACTTTCACTTTTTCTGATGATCCGCAGGCCAAACAACAACTGAGTACAAAAATCCGCATTCTCGGTACTCTCAAAATTCCCAAGAAAGAATTCTATTCCACCTTCCAGACCATTATGAAAATCAATGACTTTGTCTGCGTGGAAATGGGACAGGGCGCGGGAAGAATCATTGTGATCACGAGCTTGAAAAGCACTCAGCCTGCAGCGAAACAACAAATTGCAGCGAATGCCGTCTTTGTCGCTGACCCCACGGAGAATCTCGAACAATATGCCGCGCAGCCTGGTGTTCTAGTCACAACGGTTTTTCGATTGAAATATCAGGATCCCCAAAGACTCTCGACTTCGTTGCGACAGTACTTTCCCGATCAACAATTGGAACGCGTGCTTAGTGTGGGAACGACGGGACTTTTGATCACGAGCTTTGGTCCTAATGTTTACGCGATGAAAAGTTTTCTCGAGTTGCTTGATGTGCCTCCAGATAAAGGAGACCCACCGGTACTTGAAATTGTGCCTCTCGAATTTGCCGCCGCAGAAGAAATCGAACCGATCCTAAGTGAGCTCATCACCCGACAATCCAAAGGACGAGGTCAACAAATTCGATCTCCAGAAGGAGCCACTGCAGCGCTACAACCCGAAGAAGATTACGAAATCAAAATCATCACGGACTCGCGCACCAACTCTCTTCTTGTGCAGGCGGCGAAAAGCGATATCCCTTGGGTTCTCGATTTGATCTCGCGACTGGATACCAAGCTCGATGCTCCAGAATCCAATTTCCATGTCTATGAAGTCAAGAACGTCGAGGCCTCAAAACTAGCGGACAATCTTTCCAAGTTCCTAGAACAGACCCAAACTGCGCTGCAGCAAGCGCAACAATCGATGGGAAGAAGCAGTGCTCGTTCAGGTGGTGGTGCAGGTGGCGGCTCACCAATTCCTGCAGCCCATGAACAAAAGCCAGTTGTGATTGCGGATGAACAAACGAATTCGATCATGATTACGGCGAGCAAGACTCGCTGGAGCGAAATCAAAAACTTGCTTGAGAGACTCGATGTGCGTCAACCGCAGGTGTTGATTGAGACGGCGTTGGTGGAATTGAATATCAGTGACACTTTTGATCTAGGAGTAGAACTCGCTGAAATCTCCGGCGGAAGCGTTCCTCAACCTGGACAACCAGGATCTCCAGGTTTTTTCACGAGCTTTGGCCTTTCTTCTTTAACTGCTGATTCTGACACCGGCTTTCCTACCGGAAGAAACCCTCTAAATGACACTGCCGATGGCCCACGTCGCGCCGGAATTCTGGCAGGCTGGGTTCGAGGCGATGATGTTCAGTTCCCGGTCATTCTTTCCGCCTTGAAAGTGCGAGAAAACGCGAATGTGCTCTCCATTCCTTCCGTGCTTGTAACAAATAACACGAGTGCCAAAATTGTGTCGCAAACCACGATTCAAACTCAACAAATTCAATCGCCAACTTCTGGTGGAACGATTCAAGGTGCTGGATCCTCTGGATCAGCGGGTATCACTTTGAACATTTCGCCTGCTATTAGTGCGGCCAACTATTTGAGATTGAATATCGACCTGAACGTTTCCTCCTTTGGTGCTGGGGGCACAGGAACGACTCTCCCAGATAAAACGGAGCGCGCTATGCAAACTTCCGTTTTCGTGCCAGACGGGGCCACTCTTTATATCGGAGGAATTGTCGTTGACGAAAATCGAGAAAGCGCCAGCGGTGTACCGATTCTGATGGACATTCCGCTCATTGGGCAGATTTTCCGCTCTGACAGCAATAGCAATGACAAAGTGACGCTCTACTTCTTTATCTCTCCAAAAATCATCAAAGAAGAAGACTTCACCGATCTTGTGGATCTTTCCTATCAACGAAAACTACAAGCAAACAGCATTGTAGGTAGTCATAAACTTATGCAAGTCGATCCCAATTTCACTCCGCTCGAAGCTCCCGGTGGAGAAGCAGATATGAAAAAACTCGAATCGACTTTCTTCGATATTCCGATTTACAAGAGCCCCTCTCAAAACGGAAAGAGCAAAGAGGAGAAATCTTCGAAATAGAGATTAAGAAGCAAGACCCATGAGAGAAGAATTCGCAGCATTACTGAAACGAGAAGGAAAACTCAGCACTGAGGCAATCCGGGACTGTTTCAAAGCGGAACAAGAAACCGGACAAAGTCTCGATCGCGTTCTTCTTTCTCGCGCCGCTCTCTCTGAAGACAAAGTATTGCGACTCTTCGCCCAGCATCTAGGACTCGACTATCTCCCCAATCTCAAAGAAGCCAAAGTCATTCCCGAGTTCATCCAAAAAGTGCCCGTGCAATTTGCCCGCGCCTATAACTTCGCCGCCATCGAAAGACAGAACGGTACGATGAAAGTCGTCACTTGCTATCCGCTGGACCTGCATCCGATGGACGATTTGGCCGCGATGCTCGGTTGCGAAGTGGAGCCTGTACTTGCTCCGCGTGCCGATATCACCGATTTGCTCAACAAGGCCTATCGACACAAGGCCGACGGAGTCGATGAAGCTCTCGAAGGAGTAGAGGGCGATGACATTGTCGGACTCTCCGCTGAAATCGAGGAATCCGAAGACGTGCTCGATGTCGCGAATAAGGCACCGATTATCAAACTCGTCAATGCATTGATGTTTCAAGCTCTGAAATTGCGCGCTTCGGATATTCATCTCCAGCCCTACCCGGATCGTCTTCAAGTTCGTTATCGCGTAGACGGCATTCTTTACGACATGGAATCCATTCCCAAAAAGGCGCAGGAAGCGATTCTCTCCCGCGTAAAAGTCATGGGAAAGATGGATATTGCCGAGCGACGTTTGCCTCAAGACGGACGCGCGACCATCAAAATTGGCGACGGTGAAGTCGATGTGCGTATCTCCTCGGTGCCCTCTTCAGACGGTGAACGTATTGTGATGCGCTTACTGGACAAAACAGCCAAGCTCTACACACTCGACGAAATCGGCCTCGAAGAACACAGCAAGGTTTTGATTCGCAAATACATCGAATACTCTCACGGCATCATTCTGCTCACGGGACCCACAGGTTCGGGAAAAACCACAACTCTTTATTCTGCACTCTCGGAATTGAACTCGGCAGAATTAAACATCCTCACCATTGAGGATCCGATTGAATACAACCTGCCCGGCGTTTCGCAGGTGCAAGTTGCGGTGAAAAAAGGCCTCACCTTCGCGGCGGGGTTGCGCTCCTTCTTGCGTCAAGATCCCGATGTGTTGATGGTCGGTGAAATTCGCGATTTGGAAACAGCCGAAATCGCGATTCGCGCAGCGCTCACGGGCCACTTAGTTTTCTCTACGATTCACACGAACGATTCGACTTCGACTGTGACACGTTTGGTTGATATCGGCCTAGAACCGTATCTCGTTTCTTCTTCCTTAGTGCTCGTTATCGCCCAACGCTTGGTGCGTACGATTTGTTCGAACTGCCGCGAGCTGGTAACGCCGAACGCGGAAGCATTAGCGAAGCTGCGCGAAGCAGGAATTGATCCCGCTAAATTACAAAATGGGAAAATGGCCATCGGACGCGGTTGTCCGGATTGTTTCCAATCGGGATTCCAAGGTCGAACAGCTATTTACGAGTTTTTACCCATCGACGAAGTGCTCCGAACCCAAATCATGGAACGGGCAAACGCTTCGGTCATGAAAAAGAGCGCTATCGAACGAGGGCTGATCACTCTGCGTATGGATGGCGCGAATAAAATCTTCGAAGGAAAAACAACGCCGGATGAGGTGCTGCGAGTCACGCAGCTCGACGTGTTCTAGTTCACATGCCAATTTTCGAATACAAGGCCTTCACTTCCGCGGGGGAAACCAAGGTCGGCATACTCGATGCCGATTCCGCGCGAGAAGCACGAATCAAACTGCGCAAAGACAACGTGCATGTCATCGAGATCAAACCAGTCAATGAAAAAAGCAAAAGCCTGGGCGCGAGGCTGCGAGCGCGAGTTAGTACAAGCTCTGCAAATTCCAAAAAAACTCTCGATGAAGTAGCAACGGTTACGCGACAACTCGCGACCTTGCTAGGCGCAGGGATTCCGCTCACCGAAGCCTTGAAAGCGCTGATAGAACAATCCGAATCGAAAAGCCTCGAAATGGTTTTCCGCGATGTGCGCGAGAAGGTCAGCCAGGGAGTGAATTTCGGCGACGCACTCGCCTTTCATCCCAACTACTTCAACGAACTCTATATCAATATGATTCGCGCCGGGGAGGCATCCGGTAATCTCGACATTGTCATGGCGAGACTTGCGGAGTTCACCGCGGGCCAACGACAGCTTCGTGCCAAGGTTTCTGCGGCTCTTACCTATCCCATCGTGTTGGTCATTATTGGCGCCGTGGTCGTCACTGTGCTCATGACTTTCGTCGTGCCGCAAATCGTCAAAGTCGTCACACAGTCTAAAAAAGTTTTGCCACTGCCTACTCAGATTTTAATTTTTGCCTCTGACTTCTTTGCCAATTACTGGTGGCTGATGCTTTTGGGGTTCGCCGGGATAGGTTGGTTCTTCCAGCGCATCTATCGAACAGAAAAGGGCCGAATCGCTATTGATCGCATGGCACTAAAACTGCCGATCTTTGGACCTCTATTTCGCAAACAAGCCGTCGCGCGTTTCGCTGTGACTTTTTCGACTTTGCTCAAGAGCGGCGTTCCGGTCGTGAACTGTCTCGATATTTCGAAAACCATTGTCAACAACAAGATCATTGAGGGGGTCATCGGGACCATTCGCGACAAGATCGTGGAAGGTACGGATATCGCAACTCCCATGAAAGCCAGCGGAGCATTTCCTCCCATTGTGGGCTATATGATTGCAGTAGGTGAACAGTCCGGGCAGTTGGAACCCATTTTGGACCGTATTGCGGCGGCATACGATGAAGAGATCGACGTCACGACTCAAAAAGTCACGGCTTTGATCGAGCCCATTTTGATTGTGATCATGGCTTGCATAGTCGGGTTCATCGTTCTCGCCATCATCTGGCCGATTTTGCAATTGGGAAATCTCAAATAAGATGAAATGAGGATGTGAAAGGATTGAAGCAATGAAAAAGATAAAGATCGAACGCAGAAGCGGTTTTACTTTGATCGAACTCATGGTGGTTGTAGCCATCTTGGGAATTCTAGCGACCTTCGTCGTGAGAGAAGTGATGAGCAATATCCCGACTGCAAAAATCGCAAAGGCGCAAAGCGACATTCAAAATTTTGCTGGTGCGATCCGGCAATTTTCTCTCAGAAATAATGGAAAGCTCCCGGAGGGTTTGGACGTTTTGGCACAACCCGATGAGAACGGCGTATCTTATCTCCAGGACACCGATGGCGAAGTCCCTGCAGATCCTTGGGGGAATGATTACTTCTATAGACCCGATAGCAATGGCATCACGTTTGAAATTGGCTCCTACGGCGCCGATGGCCAACCAGGAGGTGAAGGTGTGGACTCGGACATTACGAACAAGACCATTCACAAGCGGAACAAAGAAGGCTAACGGCTTCACGCTGATCGAGCTGATCGTTGCCGTGGTCATACTTGCCATCGGCACGACCTTGGTTGTTGTGACTCTGGATGAAATGCTTCCCCAATCCCGCATTCAAGCGGCAGCTCGTAATCTTGGAGCACAAATTGCGGACGCTCGCTCGAATGCGATTACTCAGGGTTATTCCTATGAAATGGAATATGACCTGAATGAAGAACGTTATCGCTTAATCACTCCATTCAAAGCAGGGGGCGGGCTCGCTCTGCATCCGGAAGATCGACTGCAATTTGATTGGGTCGAGCTGCCAACAGCAATCGAACTCAAGAGTCTCACGATTGGCGGAGGAGAACCGATTGAGCGGGGTTCTGTGTTTGTCGAGTTTGATGCCCTAGGCAGCTCGATTGAGCACGACATCCACTTACATCGAGAAACCCCGGCGATGGATTTCACTTTGCATGTGGATTCTTTGACGGGTTTGGTTCGTTTTTTTGAGGGGCCTCCGAAATTAGAAAAGGTCGTCGATGCGGATTTCTAAATTAGAGAACGTCCGCGGATTTACCTTAGTCGAGGTGATGGCAGCCGTTGCGATTCTCGGCATCGGACTTGTCTCACTGATGCTCGCTGTAAACCGCGCGAAGGATTCTGCCTTTGTCACTCGCAACCTCAAAGCCGTGCAGCACCTTTCACTCAATCTCATGGGAGAAATTGAATCGGGAAAATTTGAAACCTTGCACGACGGCATGCTCGGAAATTTTTCGGAACAGGGCTTTCCTGAATTTGAATACGAAATCGGATTAGGAGAAGACTCTTCGGTAAGCTCAGACAGTGAAGACTTGCGCACGGATTCGGAAAAACAGCGCGATGAACGGCGGCGCTATGAAGAATCGCAAAATGAAAATAGTAACAGCACAAGCACTGAGCAGAAGGAAACCAAATACGAACAAGTCACCCTGAAAGTGAAATTTAAAACTCTCGCGGATGAACCTGTAAGTTATGTACTAATCAAGAAAATGCCCACCGACATCATCGATGGAAATTTTCAAAACCTAACAACGAGCCCGAATACAGATAGCAATGGGAAATAAACACTCATTTTCTGGTTTCACGCTCGTTGAAGTGCTGGTAGCAACCTTAATCACGGCGATTCTCATGGTCGCGGTATTAGGCACTCTCTGGTCCGGTGTCTCCGGTCGCGATGAAATCCACAATCTCTCCGAAGAACAAACCGCCGGGAATGCGATTTTGGGAACCATCGAACGCGATCTTCAGGGTCTATTTGTCTACAACATCGCCGGGAAAAAAGTGTTCCAGGGAATAAACAAATCGATTCAAGGGGAAGAGGCCGATTTCCTCGATTTCATTACGACCACAGATTCCAAATTTCCTCTGATTAAAGACGAGCGAAAACTGCGCTCGGATCTCTGCGAAGTGGGTTATCGGCTCCGTCCAAATCCAGAGAAACCAGACTTCCTCCAAATCTGGCGACGCGAGAGTTTTTTCCTCGATGACAAACCTTTTGAAGGCGGGACATTCTCACTGCTCTACGACCAAGTGAAATACTTTAACGTGAGCTATTACGCCGAGCCCGGCAATCAAGCAGAGGAACAACAAGAATGGTCCAGCGAGAAAAACGGCACACTCCCCTACTCGATGAAAATTGAACTAGAAATCGAATCACGTCCTCGATTTGAACGCGGCGAAAGCACGGGGCCGCAAAAACGCTCCGTGAAATTCCTGCACACCTTCCTCTTCCCCAAAGAACTCAACCAAACCCTCAAACTCGCGGTGATTCCTTTCATCCCAGAAAAAGAGCCTCAGGTACAAGCTGCCGCACAAACGGGACAAGGAAATCAGGCGGGGCAAAACAACCAAACGCCAAACAACAACAGTAATAGGCGTTAACGGCGAATCTCTGTCTGTCCGTTGAAATAAGGTCTTAAAACTGCAGGAATTTCAACCGATCCGTCTTCGCGTTGGTAATTCTCGAGCAAAGCAATCAAAATTCGCGGCGAAGCAATCACGGTATTATTTAAGGTGTGACAAAAGCGAACCTTTCCTTCTTTATCACGATATCGCAAATTCAAACGGCGAGACTGAAAATCGTGAAACTGGGAAGAAGAATGCGTCTCGCCATATCCATTGCGTGAAGGCATCCAGGTTTCGATATCGAATTTCTTGATCTGTGGAACACCGAGATCTCCTGCACAAACCAGCACTCGTCGATAGGGAAGATTAAACGCTTCCAACACTTCCTCGGAGTTACGTGTGATGGCCTCATGATGTTCGTTGGACCGTTTGGGATCGGCGATATCAACAACGACTTGCTCGACTTTCACAAACTGATGAACGCGGTAAAGACCCTTGGTGTCCTTGCCATAAGTCCCTGCCTCACGACGGAAACAAGAAGAGCAGGCAATGTATTTCTTGGGCAAATCCGCTTCCTCCAGAATCTCCCCCGAATGATAGGAAGTGACCGGCACTTCGGAAGTACCAATGAGATTCAATTGGTCCTTCTCCGTGCGATAGGCTTGCTCCTCACCACCAGGGAAATACGCCGTCCCCACCATCGCTTCATCGCGAACCAATAAAGGCACGCTCAGCGGAGTAAAACCCTTGCGCATCATGTGATCGATGGCGAAACGCATCACCGCAAGCTCTAAGAGAACGGCTTGCCCTTTGAGAAAATAATTACGCGAGCCGGCAATCTTTGCAGCGCGAGGCATATCGATTAAATCCAAAGCCTCGCCGATTTCGCTGTGATCTTTTGGCTTGAAAGAAAACTTCTTGGGCTCTCCCCAATGCTTCACAGCTACATTTTCGGACTCATTCGCCCCGTCGGGGACATCCACAGAGGGAATATTGGGAAGGCGTAACTGCAAATCGCGTAATATTGCCTCGGCTTCACTGCAACGAGATTCCAGCTCCTTCACTTGCTCAGAGACTTGCTTCATTTGCGCCAGTACGAGCTCTCGATCTGATGGTGATTTTGCAGCAGCGACTTTTTTCCCACCTTCTTTTTGTTCGTGACGAAGCTTCTCAAGCTTTTGCAAGTGTTCGCGATGCTCGCGATCCGCTTCGAGCAATGCCTCCAGAGGAATTTCGATACGCTTTCGCTTCGCGCCCTCGCGCACGAGATCCGGATTTTCCCGAACAAATTTAAGATCCAACATTCTATTTCCAACCTGATTCAATATTGCCAAACCACTTATGTTTTTGAGTCAACATCGCTTCGACTTTCTTTGCCCCTTTGGGAACTTCTAGCGAAGCATCGACCGGATGCCAAAGAATTCGCCAGGAATTGTTTTTGTTGAGATCTTCCAATAATGGACGGCGCAGAGTCACTGGCTTACCAACGGGCTTTCCACCAGCAGGGCGCAACTGTACATCCGGGGTTGGAATCTCATCCCAAAGCAGCTCATAGCGTTCACCCGCAGAACCAACAATAGAAATGGTGTTTCCTGGAATCGTGACTACTTCCTGACTAAGAGACCATTGAAAATCAAAAGAAAACGGTTCGCCAAGCTTGATCGTCGTGGTTTTTCCTGGTTCGACAATAAAAAGCTTTGAACTTCCACGGAGAATTACGGATTTCTGAGTGTTTTGTCCTTTTCCTGAACGAATTAGCCCATAAAGGATTTCATAGCCTCCAGGAGGAACTGCAATCCCTTTCTTGTTTGCACACAAATCGAAAAAACCGCCTTGATAGCTGCCCACGGCTTTCACGATCAAAAAATCCGGCTGAACCGCTGCTGTTCCTTTGAAATCAAGCAACAGCGTGCCTTCTTTCACATCGATCTCACGCAGCCGCAGTTCCTTCCCTACAGACTTGGGCTCCATCTCAACTCGATACCACTTTCCAGCAATAGAAGTGTAGGCAGAAGCAGGAACAGCTCGCTTGATCTTTCCAATCACCCAGCTATCAAAGACAGGCAACAAGGACTTCTCCAGTCCAT
Source organism: uncultured Planctomycetales bacterium (assembly GCA_964570465.1). Classification (GTDB taxonomy): domain Bacteria; phylum Planctomycetota; class UBA1135; order UBA1135; family CAZMYG01; genus CAZMYG01. Next base: position 11,265 of record CAZMYG010000020.1, on the reverse strand, counting down.
CCATTTCTCTTTCTTTGATTTCGTGATTGAAATAACCATCGATATTCTCATCAAAGAAAACAAACGGCTCTCCCAGAAGATCCCCCGTACGAGCTGTGGCCGCACGATAATACAAAGTTGCTCTTTCTTTAGTCGGTGAAGTGTCAGACTCAATTCGCTGCACGCGATCTTGTCTCGACCCTGCAGTAATCCACAAAGCGTAGCTGTCCGTCACACCTTCTGCATGTCGCGCGAACTCGATGATTTCTGGCTTCCCAGAACCAATCTTGAGTTTTTCATCGGCTTTCCCGTCTCCGTTGTTATCCACGAAGAACTTGGCTTCCCCTTCGCGCATGATTTGCACTTTGTTTGAGAAACCAGGTAATTCTGCTGGCTTGTCTTTTTCCAAAAAGAGCATTCGCCAAGTTACATAGATGTCATCGCAGTCATAGCCAAAACGTTCGATATCCGCGACGCTTTGCGGTTTTGCAACAGCGAGTGGCGCCACAATCCAACTGCTTCCTTCTTTGAACGGAACGCTCGCACCGGAGTCTCCTCCTCCCCCTTCACTACCCCCAACAGGAGCTGTGAAGACTTTCTCCATGTTGAGAACTTTGGATTTGAGCTGATTGTAAAAACCGTCTTTGAGATCTAAGCGCTCGCGATCTTCGAGCACTCGTTTGTACTGATCGAGCGCCAATTTGCCCTGATTGCTTTTAGGTCGGTATTCTGAATCGTAACAATTACCCAACAGATAACGGGCAAGCGAACCAAAATAAACATCCCCAATGCTGTCTAAAGAATCTGAGAGAGCAGCTAAGTTTTTTTCCAAATCTGCCCAAGACTCCTCTTGTGCAGTTCCCTTGACTGTTTCAAAAAAAGCGCGCAAACGGCGCCAATCATCCATTAATCCATTGCGATGTTTGCGAGTACTCGAATCCATTCGAGAGAGATAACGATCCACATTTTCGAAGAATTGATTTTGCGAGGCTGCGCTCCAGGCAACTTTCATTGCCCGCACTTGATCTCCCACTTTTTCATCAAGCTCGGCAGCGTATTTGTCTGCGTAAACAAGAAAAGCATCGATCGCGCCTTGTGGATTGCCCACGACAGCTTTTTTCATGCCCTCGGCATCATTGAGCTCAAAAGCAGGCTGAAATTTTTTCAAGAATTCTTGCTCTGCGCTTCCTCCGGCAAATACTGCTAGAGGCAACAGAAAGAAAAAGAACGCAAAATGTTTGGAACGGGGAAATTTCATTGTGTTCACCTTGGCCGTGGAGGGGAACTAGTGTAGCGGGTGAGCTGGGCTAAGGAAATGGCGCTTTGAACGCGGAGACGAGCGCAGCTTAGTGATCACTTTCTCGTAAACGCTGGCTGGTTTTGTCAAGAAACCGTTTCTCAGCATGGGTCAAAGAACCAATCCCACTGCGACCAATTTTTTCGAGGATTCGGTCCATCTCAGCACGATCAGCTTGATCCCGATCGCGAGAACGTTTCTCTCGCGACTCTTTCCATTTCTCGGGAAGCTTGCCGATACCCAGTCGCGCGGTCCAAGGAATCACTTGCTTCAAATTCCAAGCATAAAGAGCGCCACCGACCAAACCCAATAAAGGCGGCCAATCCCGATTGTTTTCTACAAACACAGTGAAAACGACTAAGAAAAGAATGATCGCCGTCGCGAGTACCCACAAAGGAATCATCGTGGAGAAAAAGGGCACCAAGCGATTCGCAAAGAGAATCGCGGTACAAGCAAACAGACCCAAGCAAGAGGCTCCGGGCCCCAATAACGAGTGAGTAGAAGATGGAGTGATCAATAAAAATCCAAGTGCCGCGATTGCAGAAGAGAAAAAGAAAATGCCTAAAAATGACTTCGTCCCAACCGCTTCTTCTAAAAACTTCCCAATGAATAAAAGTGAAAGCAAGTTGAGAAGCAGGCTCAACGCGTGAAATTCGTGCGGAATTAAGAAAGTGAAGAATCGATAGCCTTCGCGTAGCGGATCGTTCCATACTTTTTCCGGAACGAAAGAGAGCGCAGACATCATTTGAGAAAAAGTTTCTTTGGAGCTGAGGTAGAAGATCGTTTCGAGGGCAAAAATTGCCCCGTAATAGATCATCAGAATCTTGACCCAAGAAGTAATATGGGGGTCGCGAAATCCGATTTGTTCTTCTGGATAGCCTCTCACTCTCATTTCAAATTTGCCGTTTCGTTGTATTCCCGCACATCTTGCGCGATAAGATATCGCCAACAAACCCCCATTAACTTAAAACTTCATGAGCGCAAAAATTCTAGACGGAATCGCCTTCGCAAACAAAATTCGAGCTAAGCTGCGAGAGGACTTACAAAGTCCTCCACTTCAAGGAAAAACTCTGCAGCTCGTCTCGATTGCCGTCGGGCATCATCCCAATTCTGATCTTTATGAAAAGCATCAAAGGAAACACTGTGAAGAATTAGGCATCAACTATCTTGCGCATCGGCTTCCTGCTCAAAGCACAGAAGAAGATTTAGTCCGGGAAGTTCTTCGTTTCAATAGCGACCCTAAGGCCACAGGAATTATTGTGCAAAGACCTCTGCCGCCCAGCTTCAATGCCAAACGGCTTCAGGCAAAAATTCATCCTGACAAAGATGTTGAAGGAATGAATCCTGCGAATATCGGGATGATTATTTACGGCACTCCGCGTTTAGCACCCTGCACCGCTCTCGCCGCTGTCGAACTTTGCAAAACTTCCGGGATCGATCTCAAAGGCAAGGATGCTGTAGTAGTAGGACATAGTGAAATTGTGGGTAAACCCATCGCGTTCTTACTTCTCAACGAATCTGCCACCGCGACGATTTGCCATGTCGACACTCGCGACCTCGCTTCTCATACAAGAAAGGCGGATCTGATTTTTGTCGCTGTAGGAAAGCCTGGAATACTGAAAGGCGATATGGTGAAGCCGGGCGCAGTGGTCGTCGACATTGGCATCAATCGCGTGCAAGAAAATGGCCGCGAAATCACTGTGGGAGATGTCGAGCGTGAGAGCGTAGAGAAAGTGGCGGGTTTCTTGAGCCCGGTGCCAGGTGGAGTTGGGCCAGTAACGGTCGCTATGTTGCTAGGCAATATTGTGAAAGCGGGTACACAACAATAGTTATTTGTTCCCGCCCTGCATTCCCTCTTGAGGCACCACATCTGGATCGGTATAGCGATGCAAGCTCTTTTGAGAATCGGGAAGATAACCAAAGAGTTGAAAGGTAATGAAAATCGAAACGGCGCCAGCCAACAAAATCTTCATTGATTTGGGTCCGCGCCAGCCGGCGACAAAACGCAGATGTAAATAAACGAGATAGACAATCCAAGTCAGCAAAGCCGTGACTTCTTTGGAATCCCATCCCCAATAATTAGCCCAAGATTCCTGCGCCCAAAGCGCGCCCATCATCACTCCTGCAGTCAGAAAGGGGAAACCCACTGCAAAAACGCGAAAACTTAAGTCATCTAAGGTTTTCCCCCATTCGGGCAGCCAAGAAAATCCTCGGCCAGAAAAATGCAAACCCAGAGCAATGGGAAGGACTAAAACAAGAAACAGCGGAATCGTGATCAGATGAGAAAAAGGAACGAGGAAAATAAATAGCATCGTTCCCCAAAGAGAAAGGCTCTTCATATTTCCCGCTAGCAATTCGCGGCATGCTTGAAATGCAAAATATAGAAACACGAGCAATGCGGCGATAGAAAGTGTCCCGTAGGAAAAAATCAAAGCGGTGAGATGCGGGGGAAACCAGTAAGACTGTAAGGCTGGGGGCAAGTCTCTTTCTGTAGTGGGCATACTACGCACATAGAACAAGGTGAGCCCCGCAGCAATAAACACCAACGCCTGCAAAAGAAAACCCAATCCCTGAGCCCCAATGCCATAACGCTTCCACTGCAGAACGAAGTGAACGACTACACCTGCAAGTAAAGTGGCTACAGCAAAACAACTCACGACTTCGCTCATGGTCTGAGAAGGAAAATGATTGACCTCGCGATAGCGGAGCCACAGTCCATAAAAACCAATGAGAGCGGCAACTCCTAGAAGAATCGTAGAAAGTTGTCCCAAAGAACTAGCAATGAAGCTCGGCTTTTCTTTACTCAAGCTCATGAAATGGGCGAGCGCAGCAATGACTGCCAAACCAACTCCACCCATGCAAAGCCAGCTCAAGAATTGAATCGTTTCTGCAGAACCCCAATTCATGATGCAACTTCCTTTTTCACAGCGAGACGTCGGAATAATGCAATCGCAACGCCACCCATCATGAGATACATCCCAATCACCACAACCGGCATTCCCAAATCGTAAACCACTCCAACTCCGCTATAGCTTGGGTCTTCTGGAATCGCATTAGTTTGAAAGAAGTGGTAATTGCGCCAGCTGAAATAATCGTTCACTCGAATCTCACCCTTGGCGGCGACATGAGGTTTGCCATCGAGATCTTTTTCTACTGCAGCGAGCCGGCTGCGCCATTCATAAGGCATCGCGCGATTGTCTTCGAGAAAAACGATTCCCATTTTCCCATCAATAATGACTCGATCCGCGCCAGGCACATTCGCTAAACGATGCGTTTTTGTTCCAGCCGGAGTATCAATTTCTAAAACTATTCCAGCAGGATCTTGATGGAAAAAGTTTACTTCCTCGATGGGTTCAAATTCGAATCGGAAACTTGCTTCCCGAGCGCGCTCACGCACCCACAAGGTGGAATCTCCCGGCATGGTCATCGCTTGTCCAATTTGCACGGGTTTCCCAGCTTCAGATTTCCCTAACGCAACGAGTTCGAGTTCCTGACCAGGCACATCGAACAAAACAAAACGCTCGCGAACGGGGCTTGCCCAATAATCCCAATTCAGCTTGATCACGAGATCATGGAAAACATAGCGCGACTGCAAACCGAACTCTTCTGCATCAAATCCATCGATCACCCAACGATCCTCTGTTTTGGACTCTCCCGTTTTGTGAATGCGCAGTTTCACTGCTGGATGTTCGAGCCCTTGATCTTCCAACGAGAGTTCCGAAGAAACCGGTTGCGACTTTGATCCGCTATGCTGCATTTGAAAACGGCCAACGGCCTCAACTACCTCAATCGAATAACCTTTTGGGGCATCAAAACGCTGACCGGCTTTTGTAATCGTTTGCTGCCAAGCGATCGCGTCGCCCCCGCTTCCAACGCGAATGTCCAAACCGCCTAACTTCTCTTCAACAGTCTCGAGTAATTTGGATCGTCCCTCTTCTGCGTTTAGAGCCCAAACATAACGCACTCGCCATTTATTATCTGGATGCAGTAGCAACGCTGGCCAATCGCCTTCTCTGCCAAACAAAAACCGCCGTTCCATTCCACTCTTTTCCCCAGATCCAGAAACTTGAAGCATGCACTCGAGAACGGGATTCTCTCTTCCTGATCCTTCGGATTCTTCAGTTCCATACAAATCCACTAAGTCCGGCTCGGAAAGTTGAACACGTGGATATTTTTCTTTGACCCGGACGCGGTAGCGCGGCTCGTCCTTCTCGTTGTAGTCGAGAGGCAACTCATAGCCTTTCCAAATCGTGTACCGCGGCGGACTCGACTTAAATTGCTCGTCGAGGAAATGTACTTCGAGTTTGTCCCAATCATCTCGTTTGAAATCTTCGAGCCTCAGTTGAAATGGCAGCTCTCGCACTTTCTTGGGATTGTAAAATGCCCAATATTCAGAAGAACTGCGACCGACATTCAAATGAACAATGCCTCGCACTGTTGTCAATTTGGAAACAAAACCACCAGCCAAAATGGTTAGAGCGCCTAAATGCGCAAGGAAAAAACCAAAACGCTGAGCGGTAAACCAAGCACGCCAGCCAAATCGAAACCAATTCGAGAAAATGCAAAAGAAGAGAAGGATATGAATTCCTAGAAACCAACCGGATTTATAGGCACGATTGAAATCGAAGAGTGTGCAAACCTTGAAAAGGCCCCGGTACAGATCTTTGTGCTCTTCAATATGTTCTTGGATTTCCTGATTCTTCGCATTGTTGCGAAACGCGGCAGACATCTCCTTGCCACGATTCTGCGCTAATTCTTTGCCGTACTTTTTCCCGAGTCGTTCGAGCCCTTCTTGCGCTTGTCTTGGGATGCTCGCCTCCGGCATTCCTAATCCGTAGGGATGAGACATGTGATAAACAAAATAGCCAACCGCCCATTTAAAGGCTTTGTAGTTTTCTTCTTCGTTCTGGGCGTTGACCCGTTCCTGCGGATCTTCGAAATTATCGATTTGCGGAACCATCACTCCAATGCCAGAACCTAAAAACAGAAAAACAAAAACGATAATCCCGACTTGAATGCTGCGGAAAAATTCCAGAAGTGATCGCCAATAAACTGCAAAGAAAAATCCCGTCGTGACGAGAAAAGAAACCAAGGCTAGTAGGACAGGACCACCAAGATCTCCGTCTAAGAATCGTGTGCTTAGAGTTTCAGCGAGTTCGAAATAAAGGATTCCCGCAAAAACAAAAGGAATTGCGCGGAGAAAAGTCCAAGGTTTCTTTACCACTTCCGACACAGCACATACTCCGCCATGAATTCCATGGAATTGCGGCAACTGCCTGACGGCATTGAACGCAAAGCGCTTAGCGATTCACGGATATAGCTATCTGCCTTCGCCAGAGAATCATCAATCCCTTCGCGAATCGGAAACTCCTTCCAAAGCGCTTGTACTGGATCAGAAACTTTGGCGCTGCGATAGATTTCTTCGATGCGTCGACGTTCGCTGCGTTTCAAACCGCGCAACACAAACAAAATCGGCAAGGTCAATTTTCCTTCGCAAACATCTGTGCCGAGCGACTTGCCTACCACTTCTTCCGCACCTTCGAGATCCAGACAATCATCAATGATTTGGAAGGCAAGGCCTAAATTCCAACCGAAACGATACATTTCGCGAACCGCTGTTTCGCTAGCACCGGCATAAGCAGCGCCTAATTCACAAGCACTGGCATATAAGGAAGCCGTCTTGGCTCCAATCATTTGCAGATAGCGTTCTTCGCTGAGTTCAAAATCGTAACGGCTGGCGATCTGTTCGATTTCCCCCTGGCAAATGGTCTTGGTGACCTCTGAAAGCACTCGTGAAGCGAGCTGGGATTCTAAGCGAGTCGAAATCGAAAAGGCTTTGGCGTAAATGTAATCGCCGAGCAAAACGGCAGAATCGTTCCCCCAACGAGAGCGCACTGTGGGCAATTGACGTCGAATCGTGGCTTCATCGAGTATGTCATCGTGAACTAAGGTCGCTGTATGAATCATCTCGACAATCGCCGCAACGGGGATATGTGTCTGGGTGAAATTCCCAAATCCCTTACCAGAGAGCAAAACCAAGGCAGATCGCAGACGTTTTCCCCGATAGCGAGCAAGGTGAGTGATGAGCTCCTCGACTCGTGGTGAGGTGGATTGAAGCTCGCGAACCAAATACTCCGACATCGCATCGAGCTCCTTTCGAATCGGAGACAAGATGCTTTGCAATTCGATCTCTTTTTGTGCTTCCATCAAACCGCCTGGTGAATGTCTAAAGGTGTATTCCAATTTTCAAAACAATTCTTTTGCGGCGCGAGGGCACGCAGTTCTTGCCAAGAAATTTTCTCCACACGAAGCCGGGGAAACAGTCCATCGAGATTGTATTTCTTTTGAAGAATCGCGCGCTCCACTGCAACTAAACTGCGGCGATGGAAAAGAGAGTGAAGAGGCTCCAATCCTATTTCGCTTTCGAGACAAATCGCATCGCTGTGTTCTAGACGAGCTCGATTCCATTGCTCTGCAAGCAACTCAGCACTCCAATTGGGCATATCGCAGGCTAATACAAAAACCCAGTTGTGTTTTGCAGAACAAAGCCCCGCTTCAAGTCCTGCCAGCGGGCCAATTCCTTCTTCCATGTCCTCGATGATATCCCATTTCAATTTGGGGTAATCCTCGCGGTGGCGCACGGAGATCAATACCTGATCGCAGCGCTGTGATAAGGAGTCTGCGAGATGGTTTAAGAGATTGCTATCGCCATAAGGGATCAATGCCTTATTGCGCCCCATTCGACGACTCTCTCCTCCAGCAAGCAAAACCGCGGTGATTGGAAGTTTGCGTGACATACAAGAATTCAATTCATTGAGGGAGGTGCAGGCGGTTGCTTGGGAGGATCCTCTTTTTTCTCCTCAGAACCTTCTTTCATGCCTTTTTTGAACTCGGCTATTCCACCACCCATTTCGCGCATCAAGCTGCGGATGCGGCCAGCCCCAAAAAGCAGCAAAACAATGACAAGGATAATAATGAGTTCAGGCATTCCGAAGTTGAACGCCAAGTAACCCGCAGTGAAACCCGGCAAAACAGAAATCATGATTTCTTCCTTTCCTTGTCTTCGCCTGTCTTTGGCGTACGGCGGAAACTCGCACGATGAGTCTTCCACCACAATTCCCAACGTTCTGAGTCCATTCCAAAATCTTCGCCCGTCAGCACTTTCAAATTCTCCGCTGCCTTTATCTTCAAGTCTTCTTTGGGATTCGAAAGCAATCCAATCAGCAAAGTGACCGCATCCCGTTCGGCTTTCCAGTTTTTTCCGTAAAGAGCAGCATTCGCGACATTAACGGCTTCGCTCAATTCTTGGACTTCCGATCTTAAGCCATGGATGGAACGCATAAAAGAGGCGCAAAGTAGGAAGAGAAAACAAACCAGAATGCGCAGAAAGTTTTCGATGCCCAACTTATCGTGAAAAATCTCCCAACCGGGCAGCCAAGGAGCTATGAGGAAAGTCATTCCCAACGCAAAAATAATCGCCCAAAGAATGGAGCGTTTATGCTGCTTAGGAAACAGCGGGGCGAATTTTTCTTTCCAGTCTTCGGTCACCGCTTCGAAGCTCGCGTTTGCAACAATTTCTGCATGGTTACTCCGAGGTCAGCGGGATTGTCGGCGACTTGAACACCGGCTTCACGCAGAGCTCCGACTTTTTCATTCGCCGTTCCTTTGCCCCCAGCAATGATGGCTCCCGCATGCCCCATACGTCTTCCCGGAGGAGCCGTACGCCCTGCAATGAAACCAACGACAGGCTTTTTCATATTTTCGCGGATAAAAGTTGCTCCTTCTTCCTCAGCCGTTCCCCCAATTTCTCCAATCATGATCACGGCTTCGGTTTTTGGGTCCTCGTGGAATAGTTTCAGCGCATCCACAAAATTGGTTCCATTGATGGGATCTCCACCAATTCCGATACAGGTGGACTGACCAAGGCCAAGCTGAGTCAATTGCCAGACCGCTTCGTAAGTGAGAGTTCCGCTACGAGAAACAACCCCGACCGTACCAGGCTTGTGAATGTAGCCAGGCATGATGCCGATTTTGCATTCCCCTGGAGTAATTACCCCTGGGCAATTAGGTCCAACCAATCGCGATTTCGTTTGCGAAAGAAATTCCTTCACTCGAGACATATCGAGTACGGGAATTCCTTCCGTGATGCAGACAATCAAAGCAATTCCAGCGGCAGCAGCTTCGCAAATTGCGTCGCCTGCGAAAGCAGCGGGCACATAGATCACCGTGGCATTTGCACCGGTCTTATTCACTGCATCAGAAACCGTATCGAAAACAGGCAATCCCAGATGAGTCGTACCACCTTTTCCCGGAGTAACTCCGCCGACCATTTTCGTTCCGTAGGCAATAGCCTGCTCGGAGTGAAAGGTGCCATTTGCCCCTGTAAATCCCTGGCAAATCACACGCGTATTTTTATCTACTAATACACTCATGAGCGCACCGCCTTGCAGATCTTCTCTGCCGCTTCAGACATGGTTGAAGCAGAAAGAATGGGAAGTCCCGATTCGGCTAAAATTTTCTTTCCTAAATCCACGTTGGTTCCTTCCAAGCGCACGACGAGTGGCACATTCAGTTTGATTTCCTTCACGGCTGCAACGACCCCGGCCGCGATCATGTCGCATTTGGCGATTCCACCAAAGATATTGATTAACACACCTTTTACTTTTTTATCTGAAAGCAAAATTTTAAAGGCGGCCGCGACTTTCTCCTTCGTCGTCCCTCCTCCTACGTCGAGGAAGTTTGCAGGCATGCCTCCATAAAGCTGAATCGAATCCATAGTCGCCATCGCAAGCCCGGCACCATTGACCATGCAGCCAATATTTCCGTCGAGAGCGATGTAATTGAGTTCGAATTTCGAAGCCTCTACTTCTTTCGGATCTTCTTCATCCAGATCGCGATAGGCGGCTAGCTCCGGGTGTTTGCCTAGTCCGTTGTCGTCGAAATTAATCTTGGCATCGAGAGCCATCACGCGACCGTCGGCAGTCGTTACCAAAGGATTGATTTCAGCAATCGAACAATCCATTTCTAAAAAGGCTTTGGAAAGCGCCATAAGAAACTTGCTCGCTTTTCCAACAAGTTCAGCAGGAATGCCGATGCCAAAAGCTAGGCGTCTCGCCTGCCAACCCATCAAACCGAATCCCGGATCAATCACTTCTCGGAGAATTTTTTCGGGATGCTTGGCAGCGACTTCTTCGATTTCCATTCCACCTTCTGAAGAAGCCATCAACACCGGCCGCTCCATTTTTCGATCGATAGCAATGCCGAGATAATATTCTTTTTGAATTTGGCTTCCCTTCTCGACCCAAAGCTTGCGCACGATCTGGCCCTGTGGTCCTGTTTGATGAGTCACGAGCGCTTTGCCCAAAATATTTGCGGCAGCGGCTTCGGCTTCGGCGCGGCTTTTTACAAGCTTTACGCCTCCGGCTTTTCCTCGGCCACCCGCATGGATTTGCGCCTTCACGACAGCTATAGGGGATTTCAGCTCGTCATAGGCCTTGCCAGCCTCTTCCTTGCTAAAAACCACTCTGCCTTCGGGGACGTCCACGCCAAAACGCTTCAGTACTTCCTTCGCTTGATATTCGTGTATTTTCATAAAGTGCTTTTTGAGAAAGGCCGCTATGGTAGGCACGCTCTAGAGGAGCGTCAACGAAAGAAGGCCGTCAACTAGAAGTAAAGAAGTGCATCTTCCCTCTTTTTTACAATTCCCGTAGGATGTCGCGCCAAAATTTTATAGAGATCACGTTTAGAAAGAGGATTGTTATGGCAACGCAAAAACGAGGGGATCAATTACGAGGAAAGAAGTTTTCGAAGGCCAATCATGGGAAGCGGCCCATTCGTGGGCGCAAGAAGAGCTGGCGAACATTGAATCACGGCCAGTGGAAAAAAGGCCGCCGGAAATAGTCGGTGCCATTCTGCGATTCTTCGATTCCTCAGAAAAAGCCGCGTTGGCGCGGCTTTTTCTGGGGAATCGAAGAATCGCAGAATGGCAC
>CAZMYG010000019.1:0-25426 GCA_964570465.1 uncultured Planctomycetales bacterium | reverse complement strand
TTTGAGCCCGGAACTAGCGGGGGAAAAGTAAAAGTTGGAAATAAACTCGGAGGGAAAGCCGGCGGCATCATCGATTCTCTAGGAGGAAGTGTGAGCCGCGCTTCGATTGCGATGGATTTGAGATTGATTGATACCAAGACCGGGCGAATCATTGCAGCGACTAGCGTGGAAGGTTCTGCAACCAACATCAAAGCTGGAGGAAAAGCTTCCGGAGTAGATCAATACGGTTCGCTGAGCGGATTTGCAAAAACCCCGATGGAAACTGCTATGAGGGAATGCATGAATCAAGCGGTGATTTGGGTTGTGAAGCAAACTCCGCAGAATTACATGCACTTCGATCCCGCTGCGGGTGAACCAACTCAATAGGGCTCTTCGAGGGCCGGGGTAGGGGCGGCGCATGCGCCGCCCCTACAAAAAACTCATTCGCTGCTAGGTACGTAGCTGGTACCGAGATTCAAATTCATATGTTGAAAAGTTTCTGCTAAACAACGTTTCGTTGGGGCGAAACAAGTTTTGAGTTGCTGTTCAGAATCTCCTTCTTCTCGATTCAATCCTGGAAGTTCTTTGAGGAAGCCGCGGTTGTAAGGTTCGAGCACGCGACGATCGAGAAGGAATACAGCGCCGCGATCTTCTTTTCTTCGTAGAAGTCTGCCGAATCCCTGACGAAACATTCCTAGCGCACGTGGCATATAAATACGCTGTCGTTGTTCAATCTCTCCAAGCGCTGCGCGTTGAGCAAAGTGATAGCGATCGAGTTGTCCGTAGGGGAGTTTTACGATGACGACGTATTCGCAAATTCCACCGGGTAAATCGATGCCGTACCAAAAAGTGTCGAGCCCTAGAAGAGTTGAGCCTGGATTGTCGCGAAAACGATTCGCGAGTTGTTCCTTCGGGACGCCGTCCATGCCCTGATACCAAAGAGGGAGATTGTTTTGCGAGAACTCTGGTATTAGGCGTTCTGCAGTTTGTCGCAAATCATCGGCGCTTGTGAAAAGAACAAGGCAATTTCCTCGGACTTGCAAGCAAAGCTCTCGAAGGAATTTTGTGACATAGTTCAGAAAATTTTCTCTGCCGGTTTTGCTGTGTTCAAAGCGGGGAGCATCGGTAGGCACTGCGAAGAGAACCCGTGAATAATCAAAGGGATCTGGGGCGGAGAAAGTATCTCGATTCTCTTCGGGCAATCCCAAATAGGCGGCGCTGGTTTCAAACCCTCCTTGTAGACAGGCGGTTGCAGAAAGGAGAGCTGCGCTTTGCAAAGTATTCCAAAAATGTTTGGAGAGCCAAACATCGGGTAAAAGAATTCGCCGTGTTAGTGAAGGATCAGCTCGTCGTTGATAGTCGATTTCCAAATCGTAGAAAAATTCTGGATCGAATTGAAATCGCCCTTCTGTAAGCGGCAGTACTCGAGAGATTTTTTCGAGATTTTCTTCGAGCTCTTCTTTGGAGCGAAGGATTTGCGCTCGCAAACGAGCAGCTCCGCGTAAAGGTGCTTGTGCAAGATCTTCTAAAAGTTGTTCGAGTTCTTTGCCTAGCTCAACACCAGACTCCAATAGTGCACTGGCGCTTTCTCGAAGAGTTTGCGAATTGGGATCATTGGCGTATTCCTGAAACAGTGCGTGAGACTCTTTGAAATCCCGCTTTCCATTTTGCGATTTTCTCCAAGACTCCAATTCTGAAAGGGAATTTTGCAGATCTTCAAAGCGATCGCGGACAATTTTCCAGGCTTCATAAACCTTTGGCGCTCGCGGTCCCCATTCTGCGGCCAACAATTGTCCTCGGGTGCGAAGCACATCGAGGGGAGCTTTCGAATCAGCACGTTCTTCGCAGAGATCGTTGAGATTGCGTTGTAAAAGATAGGGTCGAAAATCCACGGTTTCCGTGGAAAGTGCTTGAGCATGAAGATGCTCCGATTCATCAAAGACGATTTGCCGGAAAAATTCTGGAGCTGCAAAAACAAACGCATGATTTGTGATGACTAGATGTGATCGCTCCGCACGTCGTCGAGCTAAATCCGCGCCGCAATGTTTTCTTTCTTGTTTTTGAGAACAACAATTCCTTGTCGCTTGCGCGAGACGTCGGAATTTATCCAAAGCTTCTGCAAGTTTCTTGCGCTCCTGCAATGCGAGAGGCAATTCAGGCGAGAAACGATCGAGATCAAGCTCCGCGTCATTGGCTGCAAATTGCAGCAACAAAAACCAGGCGAGAAAATCATCGGCGGATTCTTCCGGTCCTGGAAGCGCATGCCGGAGCCGTTTCCAACATAGATAATTTTGCCGACCTTTCAGCAAGGTGGCTCGTAACTCCGTCGTCAGTCCTGCTTCTTGTAAGGCCAACAACGCTCGCGGCAATTCCCGCGAATAGGCTTGTTCTTGCAAGGCTCTTGTGTAAGTAGACACTCCGATTCGAATCTGCCAGCGGGCCGCACAGAGCAGCGCGGGCACGAGATAAGCCAAAGTTTTTCCCGTTCCGGTGGGCGCGTTGAGCAACAAGAAATGTTCGGAGCCTAGAGCTTGTGCTACTCGCACAGCCATGTCCTTTTGAGCAGGCCGGCGAAAAGATTCAAAGGATTTGCCTTCTTGTTCTGCAGCAAACTGCTTAGGCAAAATTTCTTCGAAAACTTTTTCGAGTAACGCGGCATCGCTATGAGGTAAATCGCAAGGCCCATCAATCGAAGTGGGCATCACTTCGAAGGAATTCCACTCTTGCATTCGCAAATAGGCGCGCGATTCGAAATCATCAACTGCTCTGGCAAACGCTTCCCAGTCGGCTTTTGGGAAAAGAGTCGGTGGAGGAGTTTTCGGACGAACGATTTGCGCGAGAGAAGTTGGGCGGGAATTTTTTTCTAGAAGTACTGGAACCGGTACAGGTTTCTGAAATGAATCAATCCATGCATCCATCGATTTTGCCAAAGGATGATCTTTTTTGATTCGTGAACGCAGCTCTGCCAGACCTAGGAGCATGAGTTCCTTACGGTCTGCAGGCCAGTGAAGTAAAAATTCGAGATCGTTCGCAGCGTTCACGTTTGGCATTTTTCCTGATATTGTGGCGGCTCTTTCCAATAGCCAACATGGGACAATTTATCACGGTTGCCAAGCTTTCTGAAATCAGCCCCAAAAAAGGCCGGCTTTGCAAGGTCGGGGGCGAGGATCTCTCTATATATAAGGTAGGAGAAAGCCTGCACGCGATTGGCAATGCCTGTCCTCACCGGGGGGCGCCACTTTCCGAGGGCTTGCTTGATGATTGTGTCGTCGTTTGTCCCTGGCATGGGTTTCGTTTCGATGTGCGTACAGGGCAGAATCCAGATGGAATGCCTTATCAGGTCAAGAGTTATAAGCTTCGCGTTGAAGGCGAAGACATACAGGTAGAAATTTAATTGTTGTAGGGGAGGGTCACCGACCCGCCCGGAGTTTGATTATGAAAGTGAAAGAACAAGCAAGTTTTCGAATTGAAAAAGATGCGATTGGGGAAAAGAAAATCCCTGCTCAGGCTTACTACGGAATTCAAACCGTGCGCGCGATGGAGATTTTCACAGTCTCTGGACAGCGGCCACATCCCAAGTTGATCTGGGCTTATGCCTGTTTGAAAAAGGGAGCGGCGCTAGCGAACGCCGAACTCAGAGTGATTTCCAAGGAAGTGGGGCAGGCAATTGCAAAAGCTGCCGACGAAGCGATCGCAGGAACTCTGAACGAATGGTTTGTCGTAGATATTTTTGGCCAAGGCGCTGGGACTTCTTTGCATATGAATGTGAATGAAGTGCTAGCGAATCGCGCCTGCGAATTATTGGGTGGCAAACGCGGGGAGCACGGCAAGGTCGATTCGCATGATCATGTCAATTACGGACAATCAACAAATGACACTTTCCCGACCGCGACTCGTTTAGCCGTTCTCTCCGCGTTGAAAGAGTTGACTCCAACTCTGGAAGCGCTCGAGCAAAGTTTTTTCAAGAAAGGCAAAGAGTTCGATGCCATTCTCAAATCGGCGCGTACGCATTTGCAGGATGCGGTGCCGATTCGTTTAGGCCAAGAGTTCGCCGCTTATGGTTCTGCGTTGAAACGCGGACGGCTCGCGATTGAGGCTTCCATCGATTCGCTTTCCGAAATTGGTTTGGGCGCGACGGCTGCCGGTACCGGAATCAATGCTGCACCTGGCTATCGAACGGCCGTACTCAAGCAGCTCTCTAAAGAAACCGGACTCAAATTAAAACCCGCTGCCGATTTGCGCGAAGCTTTACAAAGTCATCAAGCCTTTGCGACTCTTTCCAGTGCGATGCGCAATTACGCACTCGAGCTCATTCGCATCACGAATGACATACGTTTGCTTTCTTCCGGACCCTTCACGGGAATTTCTGAAATCCAACTGCCTGCGTTGATTCCCGGTTCTTCCATCATGCCCGGCAAAGTAAATCCATCCGTACCGGAAATGATGAATATGGTTTGTTTCGAGATCGCGGGTGTCGATACGACAGTCGCATTAGCAGCGCAAGGCGGTCAACTCGATTTGAATGTGATGACTCCGGTTACTGCGCAACGCTTGCTGCAAGGAATTGATTTGTTGCGAAACGGCACTCGTGTCTACAACGAATCTTGTGTGGCAGGAATCACCGCGAATCGTGAGCGCTGCATGGAATATGCCGGGAAATCTGCAGCTCTTGCAACGGCACTCAACAACATCATTGGCTACGCCCGCGCGGCAGAAATTACCAACGAAGCAAAAAAACGTGGCGTCTCGATTTTGAAACTGCTCGAAGACCCCAAATTTGGCTCTGAAAAAGAGCGTGCTGCGTTAGCTGATTTGAAGAAGCTTACCGAGCCTCTCTAAAAACCCATCCTTGACAGATTGACGGCTTAACCTATTTACTGTGCCCGCCCGATAAGGGCAGACATGGCAAAATCATTAGTCATCGTTGAGTCTCCGGCCAAGGCGAAGACCATTAACAAATATCTCGGCTCGAACTATGTCGTGAAGGCATCGATGGGTCACGTGCGCGATTTGCCCAAGGGGAAACTCGGCATTGACATAGAAAATAATTTCGAACCCAGCTATCAAACCATCAAAGGCAAGGACGATTTAATTAACGATCTGAAGAAGGCCGCCGACAAAGCGGACAAAGTTTATCTCGCCCCTGATCCGGATCGCGAAGGGGAGTCCATTGCTTGGCATTTGAAGGAAGCGTTGAAACTTCCAAAGAAAAAAACTTTCCGCGTTACATTCAACGAAATCACAAAGAAGGCTGTTCAAGAAGCGCTCAAAACCCCCGGTGAAATTCGAATCGATCTTGTCGATGCTCAACAAGCGCGTCGCGTGCTCGATCGAATCGTGGGTTACAAGCTCTCGCCATTACTTTGGAAAAAAATAGCCAAAGGTCTTTCTGCTGGTCGTGTGCAATCAGTTGCCGTTCGTTTGATTGTCGAACGCGAGCGCGAGATCCGCGCCTTTAAGCCAGAAGAGTATTGGAAAATCACGGCGAAGTTTTCTGTCAATGGCAGTGAGTTCTCCGCGTTGCTTCATCGAGTCGATGGTGCCGTTCCTCAAGTACAAGTCGAAGCACAAGCGAAAGAGATTCTCAGTCGAATTGGCTCGAATCCTTTTGTCGTTAACTCCGTTGAGAGTCGCGAAGGACATCACCGCGCTCTACCCCCTTTCACGACGAGTTTGTTGCAACAGCAATCTTCGATTCAACTTCGCTTCTCTGCGAAGAAAACCATGATGCTGGCGCAGCAGCTTTATGAAGGTATCGACATCGGCGAAGAAGGTTCTGTCGGTTTGATCACCTATATGCGTACCGATGCTTTCCGCGTTTCGCAAGAAGCACTCGATACAGTGCGCGAATACATTCAAAAGAATTTCGGCGCGAAATATCTTCCCGAGCAACCCAATCTCTATCGCGCAAAGAAGGGTGCTCAGGAAGCGCACGAAGCTGTTCGCCCGACCGATGTGTTGCGTACTCCACAGTCGATCGAAAAATATCTCAGCGCCGATCAGATGAAATTGTACCGGCTCATTTGGGAGCGTTTCGTCGCGAGCCAAATGTCGGCGGCTCTTTACAGCTACACCACTCTTTCTCTCGGTGTTGCGAATTGTGAATTTATTTCCCGCGGCAAGGTCAAGCTCTTCGACGGTCACACTCGAGTGATTGGTGAGGTCGATACCAAGGACGAACAAAATCTACCGAAGCTCACCGTGGGCGAAAAACTCAAACCACTTTCTGTCGAGCCAACTCAACATTTCACTCAGCCTCCACCTCGTTACAACGAAGCGAGTTTGGTCAAGGTTTTGGAAAAGAAAGGCATCGGCCGACCTTCGACCTATGCGCCAACCATTTCCACGATTCAAGCGCGCGGCTATGTCGAGTCGAAGGAACGCAAGTTTTTTGCGACGGAATTAGGTGAAGTGGTCACCGATCAACTCGTTGAGCATTTCTCGCGCATCATCAACACCGAGTTCACTTCTGAAATGGAGGGGGATCTCGACAAAATCGAAGCGGCAAAAGCGAAATGGGTGAATGTCGTTAAACGCTTCTACAAAGTTTTCGAAGAGGAGTTGGACAAAGCCTCAACGAAAATGAAGAACATCAAAACCGAGGGCAAGCTCTCGGATATGAAATGCGATAAATGCGAATCGCCGATGCGCGAGCTTTTCAATAAGCGCGGCAAGTTCTTGGGTTGCTCGAAATATCCTGAGTGCAAGAACACCATGCCAGTGGGCGGGCGCAAAGAAAAAGCCGAAGTCATTCAAACCGATCACAAATGTCCCAAATGCGAATCCGCGATGGTCATTCGCACTGGACGCAACGGACGTTTCCTCGCTTGCTCCGCTTATCCCAAGTGCAAGAGCACGATGTCGGTGGATGAGCAAGGCAATCCAGTCAAACCCCAGTCAATGGGAACTTGTGAAAAATGCGGCGCCGACATGATCAAGAAAGGCAGCCGTCGCGGACCGTTCATCGCTTGTTCTGCCTATCCCAAGTGCCGCAACGCCAAACCTCTTCCCGAAGAATTGCGCGAAAAACCCAAAGAAACCGGTGAGAAATGCCCCGATTGCGAATCGCCACTGGTTATTCGCAAGAGCCGTTGGGGCAAAGAATTCATTTCTTGCTCGGGTTATCCCAAGTGCAAATTTTCTAAGAAGATGGCTGAGGATGAGTCGGTAACTTCTCAGGAAGAAGAGTAGACTTCCCCTAGACAAAACCCCACTGTTTCGGCCAAAATCCTCGGCTCATTTTTCACCCAAAAATCAAATTTCATGAAAATCACAGAAATCCCCGTCTCTGGTTATGAAAAGGTTGTGAAGGCAGAGGATTCCGCTAGCGGACTTCATGCCTTTATTGCCGTACACAGCACGACTCTAGGCCCAGCGCTGGGCGGTATGCGCATGTGGCCTTATAAAACCGAACAGGAAGCGCTGACCGATGTGCTCCGCCTTTCTCGGGGAATGACTTACAAGTCTGCGGTTGCAGATACCGGTTTGGGCGGTGGGAAGTCTGTGATCATTGGCGATCCCGCGAAACAGAAGAGCGAAGCGCTTTTTCGCGCGATGGGTAAATTCATCAACTCTCTCGAAGGTCGCTATATCACCGCCGAAGATGTCGGAACTACGATCCCCGATCTCGATTGGGTGCGCAAAGAAACGAAATGGGTCACTGGGCTTTCGCGCGAAACTGGTGGAAGTGGAAACCCTTCGCCTTATACCGCACTCGGCTGTCTCTATGGTTTGCGTGCAAGCGTCGAACACGCCTTGAATCGCAAGAGCCTTGATGGTTTGCATGTCGCATTACAAGGTGTTGGCGCTGTCGGTTCGGCTTATGCCAGATTGCTCGCTCAAGAAGGCGCGCGAATCACCATTGCCGATTTGCGTCCGCAAATGACCGTAGCGCTTGCCAAGGAAATTGGCGCTCAGGTTGTCACCGACGAAGAAATCTTCGCCATGGAATGCGATGTGTTAGCGCCTTGCGCGCTCGGTGGAATTCTCAACGAGAAAACCATTCCAAAACTGCGTTGCAAAGTCATTGCTGGTTGTTCGAACAATCAATTGCTTGAGGAAGCGCGCGATGGCGAAGCTTTGATGAAGCGAGGCATTCTTTATGCGCCGGATTATGTAATCAACGCGGGCGGCATTATCAATGTCAGCTGCGAACTCATTCCTGGTGGGTACAACGAACAAGCTAGTCTCAAAAAGATTCACCAGATCTACGATCACCTCAAAGAAGTTTTCGCCATTTCTAAAAGCGAGAATATTCCCACGCATCGCGCCGCCGATCGACTCGCGGAGAATCGTCTTCGCGCGAAGTCGGGGCGTTGAGGTCCTAAGGGTCTAATCCCAAACCAATAGACGAGCCGATATGTCTTGAGCAGTTACAAGGCATATAGAGGAAAACGTTGGAAACTCGTCGTAAATCTCTACCCCGTTTTTCGGACCGACTTTCTCTTGGAGAAACCAAACTCCAGGTGAGTCCGTTTTGTCTTGGGCTTGTCTATACCGAAGATGCAATCCCCGCGGCCTTCGACGCGGGAATTAATTTCTTTTTTCTGACTGCGGATATGCACTGGCCTATGTACGAACAAGTTCGGCGCGGCTTGGCAAAACTTTTTGCGCGAGGAAGTGGAGTGCGCGATCAAGTCGTCGTTGCGGTGACTTCTTACTGTACTCAACCTGAGTTTTGTCTTGCCCCGTTTCAGGAAGTAGTCGCTTCTGTTCCGGGTTTGGAAAGGATCGATGTCTCGGTAGCTGGAGGTTCTTATGCGAGTGAGATTTTGACGAGACTTCTTGTTTATCAAAATCATAAACGGCAAAAATTCCTCGGTATTCAAGCGATCGGTAGTTCTTTTCACGATCGGAATGCGGCACGCAATGCGATTAACGGAAACTTGGTTGACATTGCCTTCATCCGTTACAACCCAACTCACCCAGGGGCGCAGCGAGATATTTTCCCTTTTCAAAATCCCGCGAGTTCGACGCTTGTCTATAACTTTAAGAACGTAATGGGGTATTTAACTGAAGAGGAGTTTCGCAAGCTGGGGCTTGATGAGGATTATTGGCAACCATCGATTTCTGATTACTATCGCTTTGCGCTTACCCGTCCACAAATTCACGGATTGCTTTGTGCACCCGGAACTCCACAGGAGATTCAGGAGCTTGCCGCCGCCTTAGAGCAAGGACCTCTCGACGAAGAAGAAGAAAATTATTTAATCAATCTCGCCGAACTGAGTTCCGGGCGCGCGACTCTCGTGAAAGAAAATCCAGCATGAAGAAATCAGTTTCCGAAGCGATCTTAGATGGAGAACTTGCTTCCCAAGCTCTAGAGGCGGTGGAGTCGATTCGCGACGCACTCAGCGAGAAAGAAATTCTCTGGAGTGCAGAAATCGGGTCTGAGTCGGGAAAACAAATCGAACCACCAGCACTCGGGTCGGGTCTTTCTGGATTCGCCGTGTTCCATGCCAATATGGCCAAACTTCATCCTGGTGAAGGGCATGAAGAAAGTGCCGCAAAGTTTCTTGCAATGGCCCACGAGCAATTTGAATTGCATAGTTACGAATTAGTCAGTCCTTCTTTATATGGAGGTTACACGGGGCTTGGGTGGGCTAGGGAATTCGTAAAACGTATTTTAGGCGTCAGCACGCAAGACGATGCGAATGAAGAAATAGATGAGCTATTGTTGGAACAGATTCAACAACTGCAAACTCCAGCCAATTACGATCTCGTCTCCGGTTGTGTCGGTTGGGGCATCTACTCGTTAGAAAGGGCAGATCGCTCAACAGCGCAAGAATGTATCGAGGGAATTGTAAATTGGCTCGATCAAACAGCGGAGAAGTCTGCCGAAGGAATTACTTGGCATACCGCTCCTGTACTTTTGCCAGAGCATCAACGCAAAGAAGCTCCCAATGGTTATTACAACCTGGGGCTTGCCCACGGGATCCCGGGAATTCTGACCTTCTTGGCTGGTGCTTACCAAGCGAAGATTTCCCAAGCCAAAGTTTCGGAGTTATTGGAAGGGGCAGTTTCCTGGATGTTAAAAAAACAACTTCCAGAGGGACTGTCCGCACAATTTGGTTTCTGGTTTTACCCTGGTGTAGAACAGAAATCCTCGCGCCATGCTTGGTGTTATGGAGATCCTGGGATTGCCACCCCACTTCTATGTGCCGCTCGTGCTTTGGGTCGAGAAGATTGGGAGAAAAAAGCGTTAGAGATCGGAGTTTCTTCCGCTCAAAGATCTTTTGAGGAAGCTGGTGTCGTTGATCCCGGGATTTGTCATGGTGCTGCGGGGCTAGCTCATATATTTAATCGTCTTTATCTGGAGACTAAGCATCCGGTTTTTGCGGAAGCAGTACGCAATTGGGTCAAACAAACTCTGCAGATGCGTCGACCAGGAACGGGAGTAGCCGGATTCTCGGCACGAAGAATGGGAGACAATCACGAACCTTATTGGGAGCCAGAAAAAGGTTTGCTGGAAGGGGCTGCTGGCATTGGTCTCGCATTATTAGGAGCAAGTCTCCAATCAGATCTTTCCTGGGATCGTTTCTTGGCGATTTCGATCAAACGTTGATTTTTTTCGACATCACGTAATTTCAATTAGACAATCTTCCTTACAGAGAGTGACAAAGCTGCTTCACTCATTAGAGATTTTCACTTCTATAAAGTCCGACCTTGCTGTGTTTTGCGAGATTTCTAGCTAGGTATTCAAGTGCTCAAGTGCAATTTGGCATTTGAATTGCGAAGTCTCTCACATCCCGGGAAATGATTTTTAGGAAAAGGAACAACAATGAAGAAGAAAAAACTGAAACTTGAAAAGGAAACTATACGGGATCTTCAAAATCCTGCGATGAATGAAATCGAAGGCGGGACAGCACCCACCAGTCCTATTTTTACTGGGGTGTCCGCAGGAGCTTCCGCAGGGAGCGTTGTGCTCAGTAGCGTTGCGCTCAGCACTTCCCCCGTTGTTAGCACCCTCGTTGCATCCACTGGGGTGATTTCTGCTGTGTCTATGAGTGTCTACAAAAGTATGAATAGCCTCCTATCCAACAACGGTAATTGCCCTGTTCCTCCTGGACCAAATACGCAGCAGGCGACTAACGCCTGGTCCAATTGCCCAGGTTGCATTGTGAAGGTGACGGAGTTCTGTGGAGGGACGGCTTCTTGCCCGATTTAAGCCGATTCCTGCGCGAACTAATTCAAAAGAATATTTTTTGAGGATTCAAGACGACTCGCCTTGAATCCTCTTTGTATTTAGTCGGACTCCTCAATCATTCGATAATTAAAACCGCTTTTTGCATTCTCCTAAAACATCCGACTGGGTTGAGGAATTATGGTTGAACAGAAAGACAGCGGGCAAAAGAAAAAGGAAATACTCCCATCAGGTTTTTTTGCTTTTCGAACAGGGCTACTGCCATTTCAGGAATTTCTCGATTGGGCAGGCCAGCTTCAATCCGCCACTCTTTGGAAACAAGAAGGAGAAGAGTTCAAAGAAACTTTTGAAGCGGAAAGAAAGCAACTTCAGGAGAAATTACGGCAACTTTTAGAGCGGAAAGAAATTCGCGAAGCCGTATTTATTGCATCACCCAACCTGGATGAAGGCTTGCAACGTTGGCTGCGTGAGCCGGAGTCCGAAAAGGGAAAGCGAGCAGAAGAAGCGCTCGTTCGCTACTTTGCACGAATGTCCGGGCGTTCAACTCCTTTTGGTCTTTTTGCGGGCACTTCTGTTGGGAAAGTTGCTTCAGCAACACAGATTCAAATTCCTCCGCTGCAGGAGTATCGCCGTCACACGCGTCTCGACATGGATTACCTTTATGCGTTAGCACAATCGCTGCCTCAAGATTCAGCGATCCGGGCTTCGTTACGTTTCCGCCCAAACTCTAGTCTTTACAAAACAGCAGGGCGTTACCGTTATGCGGAATCACGTCTTGCTGGAAAATCGCGCTCTTATCACTTGGTTGCTTTGGAATCGACGCCTTATCTAGAAGACACTTTGCAGCGAGCACAGAAGGGAGCCAGTCTCCAGGACTTAGCCTCTGCGTTAGTAGACCAAGAGATCGCTCGAGAGGAGGCTGAAGAATACATTCAACAATTGGTCGAAAGCCAAATCTTACTACCTGAACTAGCCCCGGCGGTGACGGGTGCTGAGCCTATTCACGGGATGATCGAAATATTAGTACAGAATCCAGCCGGTTTGGGGGTGGCAGCGGTTCTCGGTGAAGCTCAAAAAGCGATCGCTTCCATTGATTCCACAAAATTAGGAGAAGATCAAAGTCGTTACCGAGAAATTGCGAAAACACTGGAGGCCCTGCCAGTGAAAGTAGAGCTTTCGAGATTGTTCCAAATTGACATGGTGAAACCGAGCTCGGAAGCGACTCTAGGTGAAAATGTCATCGAAGAGATTCTCAAGGGCGTGGGCTATTTGCAACTCAGCCAGGAATATCCAAGGCAAGATTCTCTTTCTCGTTTTGCCGAGATGTTTTTTGCGCGTTACGAGAGTCGCGAAATTCCGTTGGTGGAAGCTCTCGATGAAGAATCTGGCATTGGTTTTGATCGCTCGAACGCGCCAAGTGCAGAAGCTTCTCCTTTATTGGAAGGAATTGTTTTTCCTAATTTTGTCGATGGAGGGGGAAGTTGGAGTCGCAAAGAAGCTTTTCTTCTCCAAAAATTGATCGATGCTGAAAAACAAGGTCTTTCGGAAATCGTCCTTGAAGAAAGAGAGCTAGGCAATCTCTATGCGAACAACATTCGTAACTTGCCAGATGCGTTTGCGGTTATGGGGGTTTTGTCTGCTCCGTCAAGCGAAGCGGTAGAAAAAGGAGATTTCCAAGTTTTCCTCAGCAGTTGTGGCGGTCCCTCAGGCGCGAACCTATTGGGTCGTTTCTGTCATGGAGATCCCAAATTAACGAAAGAAGTTCTCACACACATTCAAGCGGAAGAAGCATTAGAACCGGATGGCATCTTTGCGGAGGTCGTGCATCTTCCGGAAGGCCGAGTCGGCAATGTATTGCTTCGCCCTAAGCTAAGAAAATACGAAATCCCTTTTCTGGGAGTCTCCGGCGTGGATGAACAGCATCAGATTCCTATTACTGACTTGATGGTTTCTGTGTTGCAAGGTCGGGTGATTCTTCGATCTAAAAAACTTGGGAAGCGCATCTTTCCTCGCTTAACAACCGCGCATGGATATTTCACCTCCCGTAATCTTGGGCTCTATCGCTTCTTGGGAGCTTTACAGCATCAGGGAATTGGTGGTGGGTTCGGTTGGAATTGGGGTTCTCTAGGGAATAGACCTCATCTTCCTAGACTGCGAGTTGGAAAAGTGGTTCTCGATCGCGCGCGCTGGAAGATGACAGGAAAAGAAATTGAAAGCTTGCTCAAAGGTTCTCTAGCAGAGCAATACCGCATGATGCAGAAATGGCGTGAGGAAAGAAAAATTCCTAGGGTTGTCAAGTTAGCTGATTACGACAACGAGCTTCCTGTCGATTTAGAAAATCCGCTGAGTTTGGAATCGTTCCTACAGGAGATAAAAGGTAGGGGGCAAGCAGAACTCGTCGAAATGTTTCCGGACTCGGAAAATATGATTGCTTCGGGCCCTGAAGGAAGATTTGTTTCGGAGATTGTTGTCCCTTTCGTGCGCAACCGCGAAGCAAGCCCCAAATTAGAATTTAAACATTTGGTACAAACTCCCCGAGCGAAACGGAGTTTCGCACCGGGCTCAGAATGGCTTTACGCCAAACTCTATACGGGAACGGCGACAGCGGATCAGCTGTTACGCAATGTCGTGAAACCCGTAGTGAAGGAAGCCTTGGAATCTGGCGCGGCTGATGAATGGTTTTTCATTCGCTACAGCGATCCCGATTGGCATTTGCGTCTGCGTTTGCACGGCAATCCGCAACATCTCGCTGGACAGGTTCTTCCTCGTTTGCAGGAATTGGCTCGTCCGTTATTGGAGGATGGCCAGCTTCACAAATTACAACTCGATACTTATGAGAGAGAAGTCGAACGTTATGGTGGTGAGGCGGGAATCGTGCTCGCCGAAATGTTCTTCCAGGCCGATAGCGAGTTTGTTCTCGGTTTAGTCGAGCTCAGCACCGGGGATGAGCTTGCACAAGCTCGCTGGCAGCTTGGATTGCTCGGCGTGGATTTTCTCTTTTCTGATTTTGGTTTAACTCTTGAAGAAAAACATAAGACGATTGAAACCATTCGCAATGCGTCTTCGAGAGAGTTTCGCGCCGATGACAGCTATCTCAAACACATGCTCGGTCAGAAATTTCGAAAAGAGAAAAAGGAACTCGAAGTTCTCTTGAATCCTGCTTCTTGGAATGCGCATCCGTTCTATCCGGGGATTGAACTCTTGCAGCAACGATCGAAGCGGATGGAGTCCGTGATTGCGGAACTCAAACGTGCGGAGTCGGAAAAGCGATTGACGGTATCCATTCAGGATCTGCTCTCGAGCTATATCCATATGAATCTCAATCGAGTGCTGCGTTCTTCGCAGCGAGCGCAAGAACTCGTCATTTACGATTTCCTGGAAAGGCTCTATTCTTCGGCGATTGCGAAGCAGAAAAGTCGGAAGCCGTCGGTTCAAAACGCTGTTTAAAAAGATCGACAACGGTTGAGATTGTTCATCATTTTTTGGTAATTGTCGCAACGTTACAAAATCAAGTTTCTCCGGGTGGTTTCTTTGTGCGTTTGTAACTCCAGTTTTTCCTTTGGATTGCGTTTTCTTATTTACTCATGTCGTCGCAGGATGTAATTGGCAGTTGGATTGCTTGCTCTCTCTTGTTCTTGGGAAAAAGGGAAAGGTAACAAAATGAGTATTTCAGGAAAGCAATCTTCAAAGCTCGAGTTGAATCGCGAAGTTCTCCGCCGACTCACGGCAAACGAAGGCCGTGGTATTCAAGGTGGAGTGGTTGGTATGACTATGAATTGCACTCCTCTCACAAGGGGTCAGCAACCACAACCTCAACCTCAGCCACAACCACAGCCGCCCCAACCGCAGCCAGATGATGAAGAAAATACATTCGACCGCACTGCTGGATGGGTTCTCTTTAGCTGCACGCGACCTGAGGAATGCTTTCATCGAATATTTAATTAACCGCGTAATTTCTCAATATCGGCTGGAGTGAAAAAACGAAGTGGTTCTGTCCCGATACTTTGGAACGAACCGTTTCGAAATACCGCTCCAGCCGAATCAGATAGAGCGAGAACGTTAGTCCCCGTTTTTTCTAGAAAGTCTGCAATCTCGGTGTTATGTGGGTTTGGTTTATAGTGACACCAGACGGCGTGCTCGCGAAGAAGGTTGAACCCTTTGAAATCCGCAATCCCTACTTCATTCGGATCATGTGCGTAGCGGATGTCTTTACCCAGAATAATGGCTCCAGCGCTATTCCCTCCGACAATCCCTCCGGAATGGATGAAGCTCAGCAACGGCTCCGAAAAACCCGAGTTGCGAATTTCATGAAGTAACTTGAAGGTATTGCCACCGCCAAGCCACACCGCGCCAATCGATTCGAAATCTTTGCTATTTTTGCCCTCTAATTTGGGCCATGAAATCAAACGTTCGCGGGGAAAGCTCAGCGGTTCTAGGCAGTCAAAGGCAAATTCCAAATAGTTGCTGAAGAAAGACTCTTCCATTGCCTGCGGTAAAAAGAGAACCTTTTTGTCGGCCGGGCATTGCTTGACTAGATATTCCAAGGAGGGCGCTAGATCTTTGTTTTCTCCGCCGCCCATGAGTAAGAGATGGGGCGAAGCGACAAGCTCTCGTTTGCCATACATGTTCATTTCATTGGGAAGTATATCTCCAATCGAAGTAGATGCTTATTTCGTAAATCATTGCCTATTTAGTATGTATTTTTAAAAGATTGCAAATTGCCTAAAGTTTTTTTCGCCGCACTCCGAAAAGCTTGGGTCACATCAGAGGGGGATTTGTTTCGATCCGTAGTCCACTGTTAAGGAATTGAAATATGGGAAAGAACAAGAAAAAGAAGAAAAATTTGAAACTCGAAAAAGAAACTATTCGGGATCTTCAAAATTCTGCGATGAATGACATCGAAGGAGGGACAGCGCCTCTCAGTCCTCTCACCGCGGCGTCTGCTTCTGGGGGAGGAGCAGGTTCGGTTGCGCTCAGTAGCGTTGCGCTTAGCGCTTCCCCCGTTGTTAGCACACTCGTTGCATCCACTGGAGCGATTTCTGCTTTATCTATGAGTGTCTACAACACCGCGAATAGTATCCTCTCCAACAACGGGGCTTGCCCTCCTCCTCCCGGACGAAATACGGGCATGAAAACCGTTGCGTGGTCGAACTGTGGTTGCGTGGTTGTGAACACCAATGGTTGCTCCGTTAGCTGCAATACCAGCTGCCCCGTCTAAATACGAAGCTAGAGAGTGTCTAGGATAGATCTTTCTTGCCTGGCGTTGCATGAAGCAACGCCAGGTTTTTTTATTGCCTAAGTTCCCTAATTTGTTGTGCCGATATAGGGGAGTCCCGATTTTGCAACAGATTAGGAAACAGCCATTCGCCTGTTCAAAAATTACGCTTTCATCAAACAACACGACGAGACCGATTGCGGTCCGGCCGTGTTGGCGACAGTCTCGAAACATTACAAACTTCCCGTCTCTATCGCGAAAATCCGCAATGTTGCCGGCACCGACATGCGAGGAACAAATCTACTCGGACTTTCTGTCGCAGCCGAACGTCTTGGTTTTCAAGCCACAGGCGTGCGTGCTCAGTGGGAGAGTCTTGAGGACGAAGTTAATTTCCCCTGTGTCGCCCATATCGTTAACGATCGAGGCTTGGGTCATTTCATCGTGGTTTGGGATGTCGACGATGACAAAGTGATTGTCTCCGATCCCGCTGTCGGCGTGGAAACCTGGAGCAAAGAAAAATTCCTTCAACGATGGAGGATTCATCGCTCCGCCGAAGACGGAGAACAATTCGGAGCGCTTCTCTTGCTCGTTCCTACAGCTGCAATGCATCAAGCAAACGAGATGCACAAGGGTGCTCGATGGGGAAAGCTCTGGTTCGTTCTTAAACCACGCTTACCTCTCGTCATTGAAGTCTTCGTTTGCGCTTTGATCGTGACCTTCCTCGGACTCGGCACGTCTTTCTTCATGCAAATCCTGATGGATTCCGTATTCGTGCATCAAAAAGTATCGATGCTGAATCTGCTCGCGATTGGCATGGTGCTGCTCTACATCTTCCGCACGGCAATCGGGAATCTGCGCCAATACTTGATGATGCATCTCGCCCAAAAAATCGATCTCGAAATGATTCTGCAGTATTACGGGCATCTACTGCGAATGCCGATTCGCTTTTTCCGCACACGGCAGGTTGGCGAAATTCTCTCGCGCATGCAGGACACTTCAAAAGTCCGCGCACTCATTCAGGGAACGACTCTCTCTCTCTTGCTCGACATACTGACCTTCATTTTTGCTTCGATTGTGATGTTCTATTACAACGCGAAATTAACTTTGCTCGTACTCGCGTTTCTACCGGTATTTGCCATTTCCATTTATTTACTAAGAAAACCAATTCAAGCCGTGCAAAGAAAATCGATGGAGCAATCCGCCGAACTCGAAGCACATCTCGTCGAATCTGTTTCGGGAATCGCGACTTTAAAATCCTTCGCTGCAGAAAAAAACATACGCCGCAAAACCGAAGAAAAATTTGTCCGCGTCATGAAGACAGGTTTTCAAGGCGGCATGATCAGCATGGTGACAGGAACGATTGGTGGTTTCCTGTCTTCTTTCGCGGGACTTTTCATTCTTTGGTATGGCGGACATCAACTGATCGAAGGCGAACTCTCGCTCGGGCAATTAATGTTTTTCAATTCGATGGTGGGTTACTTGCTGGGACCCATGGAAGGCATCTCAGGCATGGTGGTTTCGATTCAAGACGCGTTGATTGCGCTCGACCGACTCAACGAAACGCTGGATCTTGAGCCGGAACAGAAACCCGATTTCAAAGGTTTCGCTCCGCAAGAAGTGCGCGGTGAATTTGCGATCGAGAAAATGAAGTTTTCCTATGGACATCGCGATCCTGTGCTCAAGGGCATCAGTTTGAAAATTCCTGCGGGCACTACGGTGGCTCTAGTGGGAGAGTCAGGTTCTGGGAAAACAACTCTTTCCAATTTGCTCACTCGTTTCGACGATCCCACCGAAGGCGAAATCCTTCTCGACGGTGTCAATCTCCGCGACTGGGACATTCACACGCTACGCAAAAATATGGGTATCGTGCCGCAAGACACCTTTCTCTTCCGTGGGAAAATTCGAGATAACATCGCCTTGGGCAAGCCCGATGCCAGCTTCGAGGAAATCATGGAGGCGGCGAAACGGGCGAACATTCACGATTTCATTTCTCAGCTCCCTGAACGCTATGAAACTCAAATTGGCGAACGCGGCGTCGATCTCTCCGGCGGACAAAGACAACGTTTAGCCATCGCTCGCGCACTGTTGCACAATCCCAAAATTTTGATTCTCGATGAGGCGACTTCGAATCTCGATTCGGAAACCGAATCTGCCATTCTCAAAACTCTAGATGAAGTCAAAGTCGGACGCACAACTGTATTGATCGCCCATCGACTCTCTACCGTCATGAAAGCCGACTTAATTGTTGTTTTCCACAAAGGCGAAATTGTGGAGGTGGGCACTCATGATGAACTTATTTCCCGTGGTGGGCGCTACTTCACGATGTGGTGGCATCAGCAGCCTTCTGGTGCGGATTCTTTATTTGGAGTGATGAATAAACCAGGTGAGCTCGATGCGGTGGCAACCGATCCCGAATGGCTCGTCGAAGGCGGAGTCGAGGATGTGAAATCATGAGTGAAGTCTTGGTCGATTTGGAACGGGATGGCGAGGCGGCGGAAATCATTCTCGGCAAGCCGCCACGATTCGTGCATTTCTCCATCGTTTTGATTGTGGCGCTGATTCTCACGGGGATTATTTGGGCCTATTTCAGCAAAATCGACATTGTGATCACCGCGCCTGGATCGGTGCGTCCCCAGGGCGATCTCATTAAGTTGCAACCGATCGTGAGTGGCCGTCTTTCCGAAGTTTTGGTCAAAGAAGGACAAACTGTAAAAGTCGGGGACATTTTGTTTCGACTCGATTCCAAAGAGAATGAAGCAGAGCTCGAAAAGGCGCGCAACAGTCGCGAACGCGCTGCGTTATCGCTCAGCGAAGCAAGAGTTCAAGAAGAAGCCGCGCAAAAAGATTGGCAGCGAACGCAGGATTTAATGGAAGCAGGGGTCTTGTCTCACGTCGAGTTGGAGAGAAAGGAAATCGCCAAACGCATTGCTGAAGCTTCTTTGCACAGCGCGGAAGCGGCATTGCGTATCGCAGAAGAAGAAGAGCGCAAACTCGGCAACTCTTTGACCTATTTAGAAATCACAGCACCAGTTTCTGGAACTGTAACTTCTCTTATGTCAAGAAACGCAGGCGAAGTAGTGACCGCCGGCAGTGTGTTGGCAACTCTAGCTCCAGAAAATGCGCCGTGGATTGTCGAAGCGTTTGTTTCGAACAAAGACGCCGGCGCGCTCCGTCAAAGAACCGGCGATCGCGTGAAATTAAAATTCGACGCGTATTCATTTCGAGATTATGGGCTCGGCGAAGGCAAACTCTTATCTGTTGCTCCGGATGCGAGTGCAGATCCTAAGCTAGGCCTCGCCTATCGAGTCGAAGTCGGCATCGAATCCTTGACACTCAAACGCGGTCATCGCGAAGGGCAAATCCAGCTCGGCATGAGCGTGCAAGCGGAGATCGTCAAAGAAGAAGAACGCATGCTCTTTATGCTCTTTAAGGACATGAGAGATCGTCTTGCTCTGGATTGATGTGGTGGTCCCGAGTGGATTCGAACCAAAGTCTGCGCCCTTAGGGGGCACCGTTCTAAACCTCTAGACGACGGGACCGAAGCTGTTTTTCGGTTTACCGTCGTCAATTCTTGAGGGTGAGTTCTCCCGAATCTCTCGCTAATCACAAGGAATCGTGCACGGTGCGAGCTCACACTGTTGGCAAATAGTCTGTGGCAGTGCAAACCATCCCGTACTCGAACTCGAATTTGTTGGCGGGGAGCAGATTAAATCTTGGCTACCTTGATCGTCAGGGGCCGTGTAGACGCAATTTTCTACCCTGTGTAGAACAACAAATTTCACTTCCCTTTCATAGGCTAATACGATGATCGGATCAGGTGCGCAATCATCATCGCAGTCTTCTTGCCCTGGGCACGCAGCTCCCGGAGCCTCTGTCATCGTAAATCCAGATTGAGCCGCGATATTGAAGCCGATTGATCCACCTAACCCTGGAATTCCGATGGAACCTGTAATCGCAGCGCCAACCGTTTCCGTGGACGCAAACGATCTCGTAAAAGTTGCCGTTACAGGATTGCAATAGCCATCACAGACTGTCTCAGCGGTACTTCTAAGTGAGTGTTTGTAATTAGCCCAAACTTCCAGGTGATGATTGGTGATATGTGTTGTGTGTTGTCCGTCAAGCCAGGTTTCACTCCAATTCATCAAAGCCACGCGCTGACGAGGAGGGGGAGGCGGTGAAGTACAGCCTGCCGGAAGCACTAGCGCTCCATTGATTGAGATAGAGCCTGCATCAGAAATCGGGCCGTTACCGTCGGAGATAGGAACCGTGACTGGTGGAAAAGCGCCGCCTTCTCTAGGGCGAGCGGAGAATGTTTCCATTTCCGAAGGGGCTTCTAAGTTAGGCTCTGTGTATTGGATATAGAATCCGGAGGTTTGCAGAGATTGTTTTTGGCTGCTTTTTTCCTCCGTAGAAGTGCTGCTGATTGTCGTAAGGGGGATTAGGCAAATCAACAAGGTGGAATACATTTGAAATCTCCTAAAATTGTCTTTTCCTGGATGCTGTTTTTGAGTATATGGATGAAACGGGATAGATGCAAGTGGGGATAAAAAGAACTTGGTTTAGCTAGTAATCACCTCTACCGTCGACTCCCCTATATATAAGGTGTGTTCCCACTGAGCGACCTTGGTGTGCGGGGCTTCAACAAGTGGGGGATAGCGAACCAAAACACCTGCGCGGGTGAGCGCGAGCAAGCTGTCTTCGAGCGCATCTTTTGGAAAGTCCCGGAAATAGCGTCGAGCGAATGGCAAACCACGTACCTCTTCCATGGCCGCGAGTATGCCTGCATGCACTCCGCTCATTTTGTTGGGGCGCCGTTGCAGGCGAAACACTTCTGGGCGTCCTTGTTCTTCAATGAATCCTTTGCCGTCGGTGGCGAAGGGTTCAATCGCGATCATCATGCCGGCTTTGAGTCGTACTTCAGTTTTCTCGGGGTAGTTGGGAATCTGCGGCGAGCAATGAATGATGTAGCGGCCAACTCCGTGTCCGGTGAGATTGACAATGGGGTTGTATCCAAAACTGCGTATGGTGTCGGCGACGACTCGACCAATTTCAGAAACGGGGACATTCGCTCCTGCGGTGGCGATCGCCGCATCGAGCGCGGCTTTGGCGGCCTGGGCGAGTTTGCCGTTCTTGCCTGACTTGCTGAGATCCACTGTGAGCGCAGTATCGGCAACAAAACCATCAACATGCGCGCCGATATCGAGTTTGACGAGATCGTTTTCTTCGTAGCGAGTTTCATCCTCGGGTGAAGAACAGTAATGCGCGGCGATTTCATTGCGTGAACTTTGCGCAGGGAAGGCAGGTTTTGCACCTAAACGCACGATTTCTGCTTCTACGGCTTCGGTGACTTCGCGAATAGTTGTTCCGACTTGAATCATCTTGGCGCCGAGATCGCGTGCAGCGGAGGCAATGCGTCCGGCTTGTCTAAATTTGTTGAGAGAGGCGTTATCCATGAGCCGCAGAGAGTAACAGGCTTGGCGCATTCTTGACAACGCTCGCCTCATCCGGCACGATCCGCGGCCAAACATGAAAGGGACAAAGACTTTAGGAGTTTTTTCACTTCTAGTTTTTGCTGCGGGCGGTTCTTTCGGATGTGGCCCCTCTGCTAGCGAAAACCTGAAATACAAAACAGGCCCAGAGGCTGCGAAACTGCCAGCAGAGGCGCAAGCGCAAATACAAAAAGCGCTCGCGAAATACTTTGGCGGGCCAACTTCGCCGATTGCCTACAAGGAATCCGATTTGGATTCGGGCTTGGATCCTCTCAAATTACAAGGAGCGCCAGCGCACTATCGTCAGAATTGCGTGCATTGTCATGGCTTGACTGGAGATGGAAATGGACCGACCGCTCGTTTCCTTGAGCCGCGTCCTAGGAACTTTCTTTACGGAACATTCAAATTCAAGTCGACTGAATGGGCAGCTAAACCAACGCGCGAAGATCTCTTGGGAGTTGTAAACAATGGCGTTCACTACACTGCAATGCCTTCATTCGTTCTTTACGATTCAGCGATGAAGGATGCGGTAGTTGAGTATGTGATCTTGCTTGCTATGCGCGGACAATTGGAGCGACAACTGGCTTTCGATTATGAAAGCGAAGGGGAAATCAACGACGACATCATCCAAGGCAATGTCGAGCGTCTTTTCCGAGAGTGGCAAGAAGCAAAAGAGAAAGTTTCTACTCCGGCCATTGCAAATACCGCTTTCACCAAAGAATCGATTGAACGTGGTCGCGCGTTGTTTTTTGCGGAGGGCCCAGAAGCAAAAGGCGGCTGTGTTTCCTGTCACGGCAACGACGGCACGGGCAAGGGAGCCAAAGATCAAATTGATGATTGGAATTTTCCAACAAAGCCGGCAGATCTGACTCTAGGTGTTTATCGAGGTGGTGGACGTCCGCTCGATCTTTACCGACGAATTCATCAGGGAATTAAGGGTTCGCCGATGCCGGGTTTTGCAAATCAATTAACTCCAGAACAAATTTGGGATCTCGTTCATTATGTACAAAGTTTGAGGGGGGACATTCCTTGAAGAAACTTTGGGCTGTGTTGTTTTTGGCGGTGCCGATCGGATGTATGTGGCTATTTTTTGCCGCTCCGAGCCTAGGCTGGTGGCTTCCTAAGGATGTTTCAACGCATGGGCATGAGATCGACCATCTTTTTCATGTGATTTTTTGGATCACGGGAGTCGTCTTCGTGCTCACGGAATTGGCGCTTGCCTATTTCCTTTTCCGCTATTCCGGGGAAGAGGGGAAGAAGGGCGTGTTCATTCACGGCAATCACAAAGCCGAGGTGATTTGGAGTGTGATTCCGGCGGTCATTCTCGCTTTCATTGCTTTTTACCAATTCAGCGCGTGGAAGAGGACGAAGTTCACAGATCGTTTCCCGACAGAAAATGTGATGAAGGTTGAGGTGCTCGCGGGGCAATTCGAATGGCGCATGCGTTATCCCGGACAGGATGGAAAACTGCAAACCCGTGACGATGTGATTTCCGTGAACGATTTTCATGTCCCAGTGAATAAGAACGTGATCGTTCATTTGAACTCTCGTGATGTTTTGCACAGTTTCTTTTTACCGAATTTGCGTGTGAAGCAAGATGCTGTGCCTGGAACAACGATCCCGCTGTGGTTTCAAGCGACGGAAACGGGACTATTCGATTTGGCCTGTGCCGAGCTCTGTGGTTGGGGGCATTACAAAATGAAGGGGAGACTCACCGTGCAAACTCAAGCTGAGTTCGATGGCTGGCTCAAGAAAACTTACGAAGAACAGGAGAAATCTCAATGAGCATGGCGATGGCCGCATCCGCGCCGATCGAAGCCCACGGACATAGTCATTCCATGGGCTTTTGGCGTACCTATGTGTTTTCCACGGATCACAAAACAATTGGAAAACAGTTTCTCTTTTCGACTTTGATTTTCTTGGTGTTGGGCGGATTGCTTGCTCTGGGAGTGCGATGGCAACTCGCTTGGCCTTGGAGCGAAATGCCGATTGTTGGCAAATTGCTTTTCGCTGGCGAAGGCGGGCAGATTTCTCCCGAGTTCTACGCCATGTTGGTGACCATGCACGCTTCGGTGATGATTTTCTTTGTCATCATTCCGATGCTAGCGGGTGCATTTGGAAATTTCTGTATTCCCCTGATGATCGGCGCGCGGGACATGGCTTTCCCGATGCTCAACATGCTCTCGTATTGGTTCATGTGGCCGGCCTTTGTTTTTATCGCGATTAGTTTTTTTGTGGAAGGTGGCGCGGCTTCTTCGGGGTGGACAGCTTATCCACCACTCTCGGTTGTGAAGAATGCAGCTCCGGGATCAGGCGCTGGACAAACTTACTGGCTCATCGCTTTGCTTTTCGTGGGTATTTCTTCCTTGATGGGTTCGATCAACTACATCACGACGATTGTGAAGATGCGCGCTCCTGGCATGACCATGTTTCGCATGCCGCTGACCGTTTGGTCACTTTTCATTACAGCGATTCTTCAGGCCTTTGCATTGCCTGTGCTCACAGCAGCGTTGATCATGCAGTTGCTCGATCGCGTGGCGTTAACAACCTTTTTCATTCCGACAGGATTGACGGTTGGTAACGTTCTTTCGCATGGAGCTGGCGGTCAGCCTTTGCTCTGGCAGCACTTGTTCTGGTTTTACTCACATCCTGCTGTGTACATCATGATTCTTCCGGCAATGGGTTTGGTCTCCGATGTGATTTCGACTTTCGCGCGCAAGCCGATTTTTGGCTACAAGCCGATGGTGTATTCCATTTCTGGAATTGCTGGGCTGGGTTTCGTCGTGTGGGCGCATCATATGTTTCAAAGCGGAATGAATCCCGCGCTCGCTATGGCCTTCATGGTTTCGACCATGTTCATCGCGCTGCCTTCTGCGGTGAAAACTTTCAACTGGCTTGGAACTCTTTGGGGCGGAAATATTCAATTCACGACGCCGATGCTTTTTGCGTTGAGTTTCGTTTCGATGTTTGTCATCGGCGGATTGAGCGGGATTTTCATGGCGGCAACGCCGGTCGATATTCAAATCCATGATACCTATTTCATTGTCGCGCATATTCACTACGTGTTGATGGCGAGTAGTCTCATGGGGATTTTTGCGGGGATCTATTATTGGTATCCCAAGATGTTCGGCCGCTCGATGAATGAAACCTGGGGCAAGATCCACTTCCTGCTGACTTTCATTGCTGTGAATTGCACTTTTTTCCCAATGCATCTCATCGGTTTGGGTGGTTTCCCGCGACGATATGCAGATCCATACCACTTTTCCTCTTTCGCAGGACTTCAGAGCTTGAATCAGTTCATCACGATTAGCGCAATTATCTTAGGATTCGTGCAGCTCATTTTTGTGATCAACTTTTTCTATAGCCTTTTTGCGGGAGCTAGGGCAGATCGCAATCCTTGGAAATCAAACACGCTTGAGTGGGCGACGCCTTCTCCCGCGGGGCATGGAAATTTTGAGGGACCCATTCCTACGGTTTATCGCGGGCCCTATGAATATGCTTCACCAGAGAGCAAGGAAGACTATTTCCCGCAATGGAAGAAGTAATGGACCACGGGGACACTCGTTATATTGTCGGATTCTCTCCTGGGGATGCACCTCCCCA
>CAZMYG010000018.1:0-25484 GCA_964570465.1 uncultured Planctomycetales bacterium | reverse complement strand
CTTCGTTACGGGGAAAATCCGCATCAGCACGCGGCGCTCTATCAAACCGGAGAAAAAGTCGAAGCCTCGGTTGCGAACGCAAAACTGCTCAACGGAAAAGCGCTGTCCTATAACAACATTCTCGATTTGGAATCTGCATTGAACGTGGCAAAGGATTTCGAATCGCCTGTGGCCGTTGTGATCAAGCACAACAATCCTTGTGGCTGCACGAGCCGAATCAAAATCTCTCAAGCGATCGCGGACGCTTGGGAAGGCGATGCTCTTTCGGCCTTTGGTTCGGTGATTGCCTGCAATCGAGAGCTCGATCGCGAGTCTGCCGAATTTCTCGTCGGAGAGAATCGTTTTGTCGAAGCGGTGATTGCGCCAAGTTTTTCAAAAGAAGCGTTTTCTATTCTGACGACGAAACCCAAGTGGGGAAAATCGGTGCGCTTGTTAGAAACGGGGCCGTTTGTTGGCCAGCAACGCGATGCGAACACAGTAGAAGTTCGGAAAATCTACGGAGGTTTTCTCGTCCAAACTCGCGATCACGTTCTTGAGCACGACACAGATTGCAAAGTAGTCACTAAAAAATCGCCAACACCTCAACAAATTCAGGATCTCCTTTTTGCGCAAAAACTCGCGAAGCATGTTCGATCCAATGCCATTGTGCTCGCGAAGAATCAACAATTGCTGGGCGTAGGCGCAGGTCAGATGAGCCGTGTGGATTCGGTGAAACTAGCGATTTCGAAGGCGGGGACTCGCATTGCGGGCTCTGTGATGGGCTCAGATGCTTTCTTTCCTTTCCCCGACGGAATCGAAGAAGCCGCGCGCGCTGGCGTTGCGGCGGTAATTCAACCTGGCGGCTCAGTAAAAGATACAGAAGCGATTGCAGCGGCAGATCAGGCAGGGATTGCCATGGTGTTCACAGGCATTCGACACTTCTTGCACTAGGGACACTCGTTATATTGTCGGATTCCTTGTGAGGCTTTGCCTCACAAGGAATCCGACAATATAACGAGTGTCCCTTACTTGCTGGGAGGCGTGGCAGCGTCTTTGGCAGTAATTGTTGCTGTTTTTGCTGTTTCTGGATTCAGAAGATAAGCGTAGCCCACTTTTCCAATCCAGTTGTGAATCACATCGACAGGAGTAGCCAAACCCATATGCGGAATCACGACAGGGCGCCCGTGACCGTGAGTATAGATCTTGGAAAATAGCGCAATGAATTCGTGGGTTTTTGCGAGATAAATTCCGCCACCAGAGTTTCCAAAGTAAGTGGGCGCGTTGAGCATCCAGTAATTCTGGCTATTGATCACATTGTGAGTGCTCGCAATCTCTCCAGCGGTTGGAATGGGATCATTTCCAAGAGGGCATCCAACGGCGTAGACAGCGGTGAACACTCGAACGTCATCGATTTGATTTTTCGCGAGCAGCCTGGCTACCCAAGGGAAATGTCTCTCCGTGCGCAAACGCAACAGAGCGAGGTCGAGTTCTTCATCGAACACGACGAGATCGGCTAATTCTTCCTTGGGCTCTTTGTCCTGATAGACATTCAATCGAATCGGAGGTTTTTGCGAACCTTCCGACTCAGCGAGAATATTGCGAACGACGTGATAAGAGGTCAGCACATAAGTGGTGTAGCCTTTGCGCAGTAGATCTTGTCGGCTCGAAATCAAAACCCCAGATCCCACGGTGTCCACTCCGTTGAGCTGCACGGTGGGCAATATCATGGTTCTTTCCATCTCCTGGGTGTCTCGGCGCAAGGCGGCCTGTACTTCGGTCAGGGTGCTTTTTTGTGTGCTCGCTTCTTCGCTGAGACCCGTCGCGATTCCAGAGACTTGGTTGATTTTCTCTGCCCACTGGCCTTCCATTTTCTTCAGGCCGGCGGTGACTGTGTCGAAGAGTTGACCGCTTTGATTTTGAAGTTTCTTGGTCGTTTCTTCACCGAGCCTGCGTAGATCCACTTGGTTTTCTTCCAGTAAGGCATTCATCGCGTCGATACTGCATTCTAATTCCTGGACTTGATTCTTCATCGAGTGCAGCTCTCGAGGCGTAGCTTTGGTTGCAGAGATTTCTGGATCTAGGGCGTCTTTTGTTTTTTGTAATTCTGCGCGAAGTGAAAGGATTTCGCATTGAGCCTGATGGATCGCTCGGTCATACGAATCCTGCTCTTTGATCGTGTAAACCGCTAACAACCCAACGAGCACTATTCCTGCCGCTAAGAATCCCAGTTGTTTTGTCATAAGAGAATGCCTTCGGTCGAATCCACGTGGGATTATCGGCATTCATTGCGACATCCTTAAGGATGTACTGGAAGCTTTCTGAGAGATAAATTTTACTTACTTCAGCTTCATCTCGAGTTCCTTAACCGCCATGAACTCGTCTTTGCGGAGTTTCTTGCCTCGATACTCTTGGATCGGGCCATTGTAAGGGTCCTTGCCATAGCAGACCCGCGCCTCGGGGTCATCCGGATTGATTTCCAAAATGGCTTTGTAAATCAAGATGTAGTCGATGCCTCGATTGTCTTGGTGCCAGAGCTCGTTTGCAAAAATGAAGGCCACAGCATCGTGAAGGATTTTCGTGTTTTTTTCGGCCTTGGCGCGTTTGACGGGTTCAGAAATGTAAATGTCGTAGTTCAGTTTGCTGCGTTGAAAAACCCCTAGAGCACTCGTTACTACAGGATCTTGAGGGTTGATTCGCAGCAGCGAGTAGTAAACCGGCGTGCGGTCGAACTGCCAGTTCTCTTCCTTCATTTTGGCGAGTAAGTCATGAATGCTTTTTGAATCTTTGGCTTCTTCTGCTTTCTTAACCGTGACCATCGTCGCATCGACTTCTTCTTTTGTGAGACTCTTTGGAGGAGCTGGAGGCTTTGCCGCGGCGGCTGCGGCAGCAGCAGCCGCTTTCTTCGCGTTTTCAGCAGCGACAGCCTTTTCTTTTACCGCTTGTTCTGCCTTGGCAATTTCCTCTTGTGAAGGACCTGAATTCATCATGGCAACAATGCCAATGACAACAACAGTAATGAATGCTCCGATTCCAATTTTGGCACCAGACGACATGCCTTGTTTTGGAATGGTATTCTGTCGCGCTGCACTAGTCCGAGCGGTACGTGTAGTAGGTCTTGCGCCTGGTCGAATCGGAGTCTTGGGGTTTGTTTGTGCTGGAGGAGCCGTTTCACGACGGACTGTCGCGGGAGAGGCGGAGCCTGAACTCTGAGTTCTAGGCGTCGCAGCAACGGGGGCCGTTGAGGGGACCGTCATCTGCGCGGGCAGCGCCATAGCGGCGCCGCATTTCTTGCATTTATATTTCTTGCCCTCTTCCAGGTTATAGGAAGTTCCACAGCTGCAGCGATACATTTTTCCCATAAATGAACCTCGTTGTTCTTGTGACAATTTCTATATAGAGTCTACCATCTAAACCGAAACGGGGATTTCTGGCTAGGCCGGTGTTCATAGGAAATTGCTATGGCGAATAAACCAGTAGGAAATGCGGCGATTGGCCAATCGGGCGGGCCGACGGTAGTCATTAATCAAAGCCTTGTTGGGTTGATTCAAGCTGCCTCAAAACGTTCTGAGATCAAGAATGTATACGGCGCTTTGCACGGGGTGAAAGGCATACTCAATCAGGAATTCATCGATCTCAAGAAGCAGAACACCAAAACCTTGGAAATCGTTGCGCAAACACCCTGCGCGGCCCTGGGTTCCGTGCGCAAGAAACCTACAGAGGAAGAGTGTGTCAAAATTTTTGAAACTTTCCGGTCGTATGAGATTCGTTATTTCTATTACATCGGGGGGAATGACTCGGCAGAAACAGCCAATCTCTTAGCGCAAATTGCTGCCCGCGAAAGCTACGAACTTTGTCTCTATCACGTTCCAAAAACCATCGATAACGATTTGCTCGTTACAGATCATTGCCCAGGCTACGGCTCTGCCGCGAAATTTGTTGCCCAGGCTTTTATGGGTGATGATCTCGACAATCGTTCTTTGCCAGGGATCAAGGTCAACATTGTTATGGGCAGACATGCAGGATTCTTGACTGCCGCTTCTCTGTTAGCGCGACGCAAAGAAGGTGATGGACCTCATTTGATTTATCTGCCGGAACGAGTGTTCTCGAAGGAAAAATTCCTTTCTGATGTCGATGCCGTTTACAAAAAACTCGGCCGCTGCCTGATTGCCGTCTCCGAGGGAATACACGACGCGAATGGCAAAACCATACTCGAGAGTCGCGAAAAAGATGCGCACGGAAACGTACAGCTCTCCGGCACGGGCGCCTTGGGAGATTATTTGGCGGATTTGATCCGCGCTAATTTGGGGGAGAAGTTGCGTGTGCGAGCCGATACCTTTGGTTATCTACAGCGTTCCTTTGCCGGCGTAGTTTCCGAAGTCGATGCTTCGGAGGCAAGGCGCGTTGGAGAAGATGCGATTCGCCTTTCTTTAACAGAGGCGCAGACCGGGAGTGTTGCGATGCGTCGAACGGGCGAGGGCGATCGCTATGGGATCGAGACTTTCGTCACGCCGCTTTCTTCGGTAGCGAAGAAAACAAAATCGTTGGAGGAGTCGCATTTGAAAGGAGATTGCGATGTTGCAGAAAGTTACCGCGCCTATGTAACTCCTTTGGTTGGGCCCTTGCCGGAACTCGGTCTTTTGGATCGAAATATTTTGCCAAAACGCCCCTAATTTAAATGCAACTTCTTTATAAATAGCGTATTACAGCCTTTTTTGACTTTTCTCCAAAGTGGGGTAAGCTTACGAGCGGTGGCCGGGCTGCCGTGGGAATTTAGTTAAAGGGGTAAGCAACATGAGGATTCGACATCTGGGATTCGCGTTATTTACCGCTCTTGGCGCTTGTTCTGGTCAAATCACAACTCTGGAAAATATTGGAAGCGGTGGTCACGTTGACGCTTCGGTTCCTCCAGTTTTGCAGCCTCAATCGCAACTTGTTCCGTACGGCTCGACCGGTCCAATTCCGCTTCAAAACATCACGGAAGACAATCTAGAAGAATTAAATTTCGCGGTGGTTTCTCCGCCTTCGAATGGCACGATTCAGGATGCCGGAGATTCTATGAGCTTTACTCCAAATCCAGGATTTGAGGGTGTCGATCGAGTCACTGTTGTCGCACGCAGAGGCAATCAAACTTCGAATCCAGCAGTGATTTCTCTGCGCACTGCGAAGCCAGTCCTTCCTTGGATCGAATGCAATGTCCCTAACGACCCTATTGCTGCCTATTACCCAGACATGGAAGGTATTCCGGAGGGTATGACAATACTCGAACACACTTTGCAAGGATTGCATAACTGGGCAAAGGTTTCCGACACGATTTTGGTGAGCACAATTTCTTCGGGGATCAATACCACTTACCAGGCTATTTCAGCGCAAAAACCTGCGGGTTTGCGTGTGATTGGGGGAATGAAACCTATTTTTATCCCAGGTTGTGCTCCCTATAACCCTGCCATTTACGATTTTGCTGACGGCCCGTCTTGGCAAATCATCGCGCGAGACGCGCAACGTATTGTGGAGCTTACCGGAACGAATATTGTCATTATCGAAAATGAGGTCGCTTTGTGGCCTTTTCACTTTTACAACCAAGAGGTCGATTTTGATAAGCTGCGAATCTCTCTGATCCCTCTCCAGCAAACAGGGGTGGAAACATGGTGGTGGTTTCCCAATATTTTTCCAAGCCGTCCGGACAACCCAGATCTGCATGAAGAGTCGATTGCCTTTGTAAGAGCGGTTGCGGAGACCTTGCCCAATGCGAAGTTCATTACGAGCTATGGCGCTTGGCAAGAGGGTATATTGAACCAGTATGATCAAATGACGAACCGTACCGAGATGATCGAACTGGTCGGTCTCGATCGCATACGTGAATTGCTGTACGTGACGAAAACGGGAACCTGGTTCTATCCTGGAGAGAATGGACAGCCGGATTATCACAAGCCTTGTTTCAGTTCAGATCAAACGTTAGAGAAATTGGAAATCGAGCCCAGTGAGCCCGTCATCGTCTATCCAGGGCATGAGAGCTGGCTTCCCGTCTCTCAAGAATTTTCTCAACGCTATTTTCAGCGTCCCTAGCGCTCGCGTATTCTAGTTGGCAATGAATTCGACATTGCCAACACCGTCAGATACTTCTCAGCCTCCTGCAGAGCCAGATCCGAATCAGGAGGAAACACTCACTCTGAGTAAATGGCTGGTTCCCTTTTTTGTAATTCCAGCAGTTATTGTTGTAGCTGTTGGATTAATTTTCCTACTTTTCGGAATGCTGACGGCCAGTGAACTCACTCCTCGCGAAAATCTGAATCGAGTGTTGCATGGCGGACGCAACGATCGAAAACAGGGCGCTTTCGAATTGCAGCGACAATTACAAAACCTCGAGCAGGAACATCAGAACCTCGATGCCTCTTTCGTTCCAGATTTGATGAAAGCCTACGCGGCAACCTTACAGCCCGATTCCGATCTAGTTTTGCGTTGCTATTTGATTTCACTTTTTGGTTTGTTGAAGGACTCGAGGACGATTCCACTGCTCAAAGAAGCAATGCATGATCCAGCGCAGTCGGATGAATCAGGCGTGATTCTCTCTGTGCGGTTCCTAGCGGCTCAGGCTCTTGCCAATTTTGCAACTCCGGAGGCTCTTTCCGACTTTCCTGTATTGCTCAAAGACAAATCAGACAAAGGTCTGAGAATTCTTGCTGCTGGTGCGTTGGCGAATCTCGGCGATGCGCAGACTCAAGCGTTACTCCGCGAAACTTTATCGGATCCCGAAGCTGAAGTGCGTTGGACGGCGGCGCTTTCTTTAGCGCGGCATTTAGATTCCTCTGCGACTCCCGTTTTGCGTGAAGTGATTGACCCAAAGAGTTCTGCCGTTTGGAAAAATTTCGATGCACGATTTGAGGCTACACGGGCAGCCATTGAAGGTTTGGTAGCGCTGAGGGATCGGGAATCGATTGCGCTTCTCAAAGAGATCGATTTGAAAGAAGGCAACCCGAAGATCCGAGATCTTGCGAAAAAGGGCATTGAAAAACTCAACGCAATAAAGTGAGTCGATGATTTCTTTAGAAGAAGCGCGGCGCATCGTTTTGGAAAAGAGTAACTCTCCTTCCCGCACCGAAACAATCGAACTCAGCGAATCTTTTTCCTCTGTGCTTGCTCAGGAATTGTTTGCAGATGCGGATGCACCTCCATTTGATCGCGCCATGATGGACGGCTTTGCCGTGCACGCGCAGGATCTCGCTCGCAGCGAAAATCTACAATTACGTGTCGTCGGAGAAAGTCGCGCTGGAAAACCATTCACTGGGAAAATAAATCCAGGAGAAACCATTTCAATTTTGACTGGCGCAGAAGTGCCTGTTGGCGCGAACGCAGTTCTTCCTTTGGAAAAAGTCAAAGCGTTAGAGCCTGGTGTGGTGCAGTGTTTGAGTGTCTTAAAACCTGGTCAGCACATCGCACGTCAAGGGGAAGATGTCAAAGCGGGGGAACTTTTATTAGGCAAAGGCACTTGGATTCGTCCGCAGGAAATTGCCGTACTCGCCGCGACGGGAAAAGCGCGTGTAGAAGTGTTTGCGAAACCCAGAGTTTCCGTGTTGCCGACTGGCGATGAATTAGTTGGAGTCGATCAAAAACCAGCACGTGGGCAAATCCGCGAAAGCAATTCTTTTTGTTTGCAGGCGCAGTTGCGGCGAATGGGAATCAATGCCCAGAGATTTTCTCCAGCTCCGGATGATCCGGCAAAATTGCAATCTGCAATCGAACAAGCCCTAGAAAACAACGACTGCTTGCTGCTTAGCGGAGGAGTTTCTGTAGGAGTCTATGACTATGTCGCTTCCGCGCTTGAGAAACTTGGAGCGATCCGCCATTTTCACGGGGTGAAGTTAAAACCAGGAAAGCCGGTTTGGTTTGGGAGTCTAGAAGAGAAAAAGATTTTTGGTTTGCCTGGCAATCCAGTTTCTTCCTTTGTGATTTTTGAACTCTTGGTCCGGCCTTGTTTGGAAAAAATGTTGGGGCTTCCGAAATTGCATGGCGCGCAAAGAGCCAAGTTCCTAGGAGGAAAAGTTGTTCAAAACGCCCGTTTGCAGGCGATTCCTGCCATGCTGCGTGAAGGACAAGATGGCTGGGGCATTAAAGCTTTGGCTTGGTCGAGTTCAGGAGATTTTTATGAACTGACTAGA
Organism: uncultured Planctomycetales bacterium; assembly: GCA_964570465.1. Taxonomy (GTDB): domain Bacteria; phylum Planctomycetota; class UBA1135; order UBA1135; family CAZMYG01; genus CAZMYG01. Next base: position 17,352 of record CAZMYG010000018.1, on the reverse strand, counting down.
GCAAATGCTTTGATGTTGGTTCCACCGGAGACTGTTCCTGCCAACGAATCTGTCGTAGAGTTTTTCCCGATTTGAATTCCCAACCCTCCAAAACCAAATCCCTCGTCTTCTTTTTTGGATTGGCATTACTCAGTGCCTTTTTGTTTTCCCTCGCTATGCCTGGCTCCGATTGGGATTGGGGCATATTTGGTTTTATCGCGCTTGTTCCCTGGGCACTTGCCACTCAACTGATTGAAAAAAGAAAGTGGCTGCTCGACGCTTTCTTCGCTCTTTGTTTTTTCTCATTTACAGTTTGGTGGATTGGGTACGTAAGTTGGGTTGGAGCAATCTTCGTCATTTTGATTGAAACCGTGCTCTGGTTACCTACGGGTTGGTTATTTCGGCGCCTGCGCCAAAGAATGTCCGCTACTTTTGCCTTGCCACTCGCCTGGTGTGCGGTCGAATTTTTACGAATTCGCTATCCCGTCGACGGGCTGCCATTTTCTGTTTTGGGTTTTTCTTTCTACGAAAAAACCATTTTCATCCAAATCGCCGACGTGTTTGGTGTGATAGGGATTTCCTTTTTGCTTTGTTTGATCAACGGACTGCTTGTCGATGGTTTATATGCAAATTGGTTCATGGGCTCTCAAAGCACTGCTAAGCAGAGAAAAATTCGAATCGGAGTTGTTCTTGGTTCGATGTTGATCGCGATGTGTTATGGAATCCTGAGAAAGAACAATGTTGAAGACGAGCTTTCCCCGGGTCCGACAGTTTTAGCGATTCAGCCCAATATTCCTGCCGAATCCAAAGGCGAACCCATGTCGGGTGAAAAAATATTGCGCCGTCATCTCGAGCTCAGTCGTGAGTCTCTAAAAGGACAAACAGTAGATCTGTTGCTCTGGGCAGAAGGAATGTTTCCATGGGCGTTGGGAGATTCAATTCCAGGAGCGGTGTATCGCGAGGATTGGAAACTCACTTCGGAGCAGGCACAGGAAAACGAATCAGCGCTGCGCAAATATTTATTCGACTCTCTTGAGCTCAAAGACAAAACGGCGGTTTTGTTAGGAGCGCTGTATTTCGCGAAACAAACAGACGGCAGCTTTGCCACTCACAATTCAGCGGTGTTGTTTTCTTCGCAAGGGGAGCGCGCCGGGGTCTATCACAAAATTCATTTGGTGCCTGGTGGGGAATTTGTTCCGTCTTTAGGACCGATTTCATGGCTAGCGGAGCAATTGGCCGGATTGGAAGGGTTTCGAGGGCAGATGGGAGAAATGGTTCCTGGGAAAGAGCCCAAGGTGCTTTCCTTCCAAACCCCACGAGGTTCTTGGAAGGTGGGTGTTTCTATTTGTTATGACAATGCCTACTCGGATCTCTATTTAGAAGAAGTTCGGCAGGGAGCCGATTTTCACGTCGTTCTATCTAATGAAGGTTGGTATGGGCACTCTTCTGAGTTTGAACAATTACTTGCAGCGTCGGTGTTCCGGGCAATTGAAACTCGACGCAGTTTTTTACGAGTGACCAATTCTGGAATCTCCGCTCTGATTTCTCCTACAGGTCAAGTGCTCGCTGAGGTGGAGAAACAAGGGGAGCGAAAGCAAGTTGAAGGAGCGTTAAGAACACCCGTTGAAATCACCCAAACAGCTTGTCTTTACCAGGTTTGGGGTGATTGGCCGCTTTGGATTTTGATCCTTTTTACTTTCTCTTTTGCCTTGTTCACCAAGCGAAAAGAAACTTTTGAGAATCGCTAGACTATTTGTAGGGGACTTCGCCCTTGACCCTTTTAGGCATCGCCCGATATAGTCTTAAGCGATTGCCATCTGGGTAAGGGGTATAGGCCTCGTTCAAGACGGGGCCCCAGTGGAGAAAAAAGCCAGCCTTTCAATATTTGGAGAAAGATATGAGTTCGATTGGAAAAATTTTGATCGTCATCAATGCCGTTTTGAGCTTGCTCTTTTTGGGATTCGCCAGCGCTTTGGTTTACAAAAGCGGCGATTTCAAGAACAAATATGATCAGGAAGTGTCAGCTCACAACCAAACCCGCACGGAAAAGGATAAGCAAATTTCCGATACTCGCGCGGCGTTGACGACTCTACAAAAGGAAAACGACGCCACTCGCAGCGAGAAGGCACGATTCGCGACCGAAGCAGATTCCTTGCGAAATGCCTATGACCAAGAAAAAGCGGTCAATGCGCAGTTGCGAGGCGCGGTCGATGAAATCAAATCGACGCTGGACAATTTCCGAACAACAAATCAAGACCTGCAAGCCCAGCTCGATGGCGCTCGCAAGGATTACGATCAAATGCGCGAAGCACGCGATGCGGCTGTTTCCGCTCAGACCAAATCAGAGACTGAAGCAGCCGATGCAGTTGCCGCAATGAAGAAGGCTCAAACCGATTTCGAAAACTTGCGAGACAGCGCAGAAACCGCAATGAAAGAGCGCGATTCTCTCGATGCCAAATACAAAGCGTTGATTGCGATGACCGGAGTTCCTGGTGATTCGTTGCAAGCTCAGCCTTTGATCGAAGGTCATGTCGCGGATGTGGCCCCAGACGCGGGACTCGTTGCTCTCAATGTTGGAAAAGTTCAAGGCGTGCAGCCTGGCTATTCCTTCGATATCTATAAGGACGGCCAGTACAAGGGCAAGGTCATCGTCGACACCGTCGAAGCAAACTATTGCTCTGCTCGAATCACGATGCAAAAGCCCGGCACTTCCATTGAAAAAGGCGATCAAGCCACGACGAGACTCTAAAAAAGGAGTAAAAGAACATGGCAAAGAAATCAAATCGCCCAGGAAGACGAAATCAGCCGGTAGAGTCAGTCGAAGAATCGGCTGTCGAAATGCAGGAAGTCGCCGCTCCAGTGCAAACCACTGCGGCCGATACAAACACCATTCCATACTTGCTCTACGTGAGCAGCCTGGCTTTGGTGGTTGCTTTGGCCTTAGTGATGTTTGAGTTGGGCAAAAACGGAGCAGGGCCTTTCGCCTAATTTAGATTTTGCAATTTCTTCAAGGGCAGGACAGAAGTCCTGCCCTTTTTGTTTCCTTTCGTTGTTTCCTCTTGCCTTTCAAATTCCCAATTTCTAGGATACTTGCCAGTTTTCAAGTCCATCTGGGAGAGAAATGTTCAAGCCAATCGAATGGGTACTCGGAAAGTTTTCGATCGATATGGGGATCGATCTGGGAACAGCAAATACCTTGGTTTGTGTTAAGGACCGAGGAATCGTACTCAATGAGCCCTCCGTCGTTGCCGTACGCAAAGGCAGTAACGAAGTTTTGCTCGACGGAAAAGCCGTCGGTATCGCTGCTAAAGAAATGCTTGGAAAAACCCCGGGGAATATCATCGCTGTCCGCCCCATGAGAAGCGGGGTCATCGCCGACTTCGAAGTCACCGAAAAGATGCTGCGCTACTTCATCACCAAGGTGCATGAAGGCAAGCAATGGGTAAAACCTCAAGTCGTGATCGCTGTTCCTAGTGGAATCACCGCTGTCGAAAAAAGAGCCGTGATCAATTCTGCAGAGCGTGCTGGAGCGCGACGTGTTTTTCTCGTGGAAGAGCCTATGGCTGCTGGAATTGGCATTGGATTGCCAGTTACCGAAGCTCGCGGATCGATGGTGGTAGATATTGGCGGTGGTACCACAGAAATTGCGATTCTCTCTTTGGCCGGAATTGTTGCCTCGACTTCTTTGCGTTGCGCGGGAGATTCTCTCGACGATGCCATCGTCAATCACATGCGCAAGCAATACAACTTGTTGATTGGCGAGCCCACCGCAGAACGAGTGAAAATCACCATTGGCTCGGTCTATCCACTCGAACAAGAGCTTTCGATGGAAGTGAAAGGTCGCGATGCGATGGCCGGAACTCCACGCAAGGCGATTATTACTTCAGAGGAAGTGCGGGAGGCTTTGCTCGAACCTGTACGGCAAATCTTGGCTGCGATTCGTTCGACTTTGGAACAAGCTCCTCCTGAAATAGCTTCAGACCTTGTTGATACCGGTATTTCCCTTTGCGGAGGTGGCTCTCAGCTGCGCGGACTGAGCAAACTCATTGCAGAAGAAATAGGTCTTCAAGCCAAAATGGTCGACGATCCCATGACGGCCGTTGCGCGAGGAACTCTGGTTTTTCTCGAAAATCTCGAGCTTTACACGAAGGTTCTCGCCTCTAGCGACGACGATAGTTAATCTTTTCCAGGGATGAGACTTCCCTGGAGATTACGCGATCACCCCTCTTGGTCTTTGCTATTCGTAGCATTGTTTTGCGTTTTGCTTTCTTCTTGGCCTGCAAATAAGTTCGAGTCCGTTTTTTCTCAGTCTGCTTATCTGTTTCGTCCCCTTTTTCTTTTACTCGGGACTCTTCAGCCCTCTGTGCCAGCAAGCAACGCTCAAAAACAAGAAATTCCCGATGCGAAATTGCTTGCGGAGAAAGAAGCTAGTTATGCCTCTCCTACAGATACTCATCTCCTCGCTCGCCGGGCTTTTTTTGCCAGCATCGCGAAAAAAGATTTGCGTGCTCGCGAATTCATACTCGCCGCAGGTTTTCAAGAAGGATTGCGCGAAGGGATGGAAGCGGTTTGGAGAAACGAATTTGTTGGAACCGTGGTCTCCGTGGAATCGCATCGAAGTGTTTTACGGCTCCCTTCCCATCCTCTCTCTCGTGTCGGTTTAGAAGCTTCTGGAATTCCGATGATTGGAGTCGGCTCACGTGCCGGAAAAATTCGTGTGGAATTACCAGGCCAGCGGAGATTACCAGCGGGTGAAGCCGTGTATATCCGTTCTTCAGGTCACGGCTTGGCGCGGCTTGGGAGTTTGATAGAGGACAGTTCTAAGCATGCGAGCTTTTGGGTTCGCCCATTTTTGGATCTGAGTATTATCCAAGGCGTTTGGTTATTGAATGAAACGGCAAATGCCGGCGTCGCTTCAGTCATTTCAACGCCAATTCCGCCCGCCCAACCTGTTCGATTTTTGAGCGACGATCTCGATCCCCAACATTTTGCTGCTTTGGTAGACATAGCCGGTTTACCAACCGTTTCCGTAGGAGACGCGGTGATCTCGCATGGCAAACTTGTAGGACGTGTAGATCGCGTAAATGCAAAAACTGCTTGGGTGCGGACGATTGGAGATCGAGGATTGGAGATTGAGCAGATACTAATCGCAGACGACGGCAGTGTGATTTCGCTAGGGCGTAGCAGTTTTTATCGAATCAACAACACACGTTTGGGTTGGGTTAAGCCTTCAGAAAAATTGCGTGAAGGATGGTTATTCACGGCGGCTAGCGATGACCGCATTCCCAAGGGGATTTTGATTGGAAGAGTAAAGGCCGATTCTTCAGGTTTTGTTCTCGAGAGTTGCGCACAGCTCGAAGAGTTAGAACTCCTATTGGAACAAAAACCATGAGCTGGCTTTTCTTCTATGCCCTACTTGCAATCCTTTTTTCCTTACAACTGCTTTGGCGCTCGACCTTTTCTTGGAATCTCGCTCCCGATTGGCTTTTTTTGTTTCTTCTAGCTTTGTCCTTATTAGGAAAAAGACGGCGTATTTTCTTTTTGGTACTGCCAGTCGCTTTGCTGAGAGCCGCTTTTTCTTTAGAGCCGACACTGTCCTTGCTAGCTACCCTTTTTCTGATGGCATTTTTCCTGCAATTGGGACGAAGCGTCTTGCATTGGGAAAGGATTTCGATGCAATGGGGGCTCGCATTTTTTGTGGGGGGCATTTTTCTCTGCTTGCAGCAATGGAATCGATCCGGAGAAAATTTTTCTTGGATGCTGACCATTGGAAATGCCGCTGTAAGCGCGAGTTTTGCTCCACTCTTATTTTGGTTGCTGCGAAATGGGCCTCAATTTCGTCCGTTGATTGAGAAGGGAGTTCGGTAGTTTTGCTGCGAGAACGAATAAGCGTGTTGATTGCAATTTCGGCGCTCGCCTTGTTTTTACTTTTCTTGCGACTTTTTCGCCTGCAAGTTGTCGAGGGAGAATATTGGGATCAACAAGGCGAGCAGATTCGCAATAAGACAGATCCGATTCCTTTTCATCGAGGCACAATTTTCGATCGCTACGGACAGATCCTGGCCGAAGACCTGGATGTCTATCATGTGGAATTCCGCTACCGACCTTTTCGCCAGGCTCATCCCATTGCTCAAGCGGCCCAGCTCCTCTCTTTGCTAGAGGGACGATATCTTTCTCTCGAGTCGATAGCCCAGTCAAAAGAGTCTGCTGCGCGACGGCTTTGTTCCATTTCTCCTCTAGAGATCGCGGGCCTTGAGTTCCCAAGCGAACGTTCGGATGCTCGTTACTATTTGGCGAGACTGTTTGAACTTCCCGAATCAGAAAAAAGACGCTTACAGCAATTGGTTTTGGCGCAGGCACCGAGTCCTCAGCCACTGGCGGTATTTTTTGCCAAAGAAGAAAGCGATTTGTTAGCGAGACTGAATGAAGGATTGTCCGATTTGAATCGTTTGGAAAAAGAACTTGGTTTGGAATCGCAATCTCTGCTCAGTTGGATTGAAGCGCAACGTCGGGCCATCGAGCTTTCCGTAGATAAACGGAAGGCGAAGTTTGATCCGAAACTTACTGCCCGAGCCCGTCTGCGCCGCGAAAGAGAAGCCAGAACAGATTTGGAATCGCGTCGGGTGCGTTTGCTGCCTAGTGCTAGCTATGAAATCGCCTATTTTCTTTCTCTGCAGGCGGAGCGGTGCCCAGGGTTTTCGGTCAAGTTAGGTGCGGAGCGTTCTTACCCTCATTCGATTTCCGCCTCAGTTGTCGGTCTTGTGCAAAGACCTAGCGAGGCCGATTTGCGACGAGCTCAAGAGGAAGAAGAAGAGCTAGCTCAACTTTCCAAAACTTTCGATCGCACAGATGAAGAACAAGAACGTTTCGAGCTGCTCGTCGAAAGAGTGGCGCGTTCGTCCTATCAGCAAGAAGATCAAAAAGGAAAGCTCGGATTGGAAGCCGCTTTTGAAGATCAGCTTCGAGGGGAATGGGGCACTCGACTTATCGATTCCGATCGAACTGACATCCTTTCTTCAAATTTTGAAGAGCAGTCACCTACTGACGGAGACGATTTGGTTTTGTCTCTCGATTCTGCGATGCAGGAAGTTGCCGAACGTGCATTGCAAGATGGATATGGAGGTCGCCGAGATTTGGTCGGAGCCGTTGTCATCATGGATACAACGACTGGGGAAATTCTGGCGTTGGCGAGTAACCCAAGTTTCGATGCCAGCGAATATCGTTTTGGATATTCCAATCTCGCAAAGGATTCAAGACATCCTTTACATCACCGCGCCTTTAATCCCTACGAACCACCACCTCCGGGCTCTGTGTTTAAGTTGATGGTTGCTGCTGCAGGGCTCGAGATGGGGATGGTAGATCCAAAAAATCGCGTGCTTTGCCAACACGAATACAAAGGTCTGCGTTGTAACGATTCGGCAGGAACTGGGCACGGTTCTCTCGATTTGAAAGAAGCGATTGGGCATTCCTGTAATGTTTATTTTTATCGTTTGGGAGAAACATTAGGAGTTGAGGCCATTGCGCATTACGCCAGAGATCGATTTGGTTTTGGTCGACCGACTGGTGTGGAATTACGTGAAGTCTCAGGTACTGTTCGGACGGATTTGCGAGATCCACGGCGATTTGCCATTGGCCAGACTTTGATTTCGGTCACGCCGTTACAAGTTGCGCGTGCTTATGCCGCGCTGGGAAATGGAGGAAAACTTCTAGTGCCTACTCTAGTTCGCTCCATCGGCGATAAGGAATCGATACCGAAAGTGGAAGGAGAGTTAGGGTTCAAACCAGAAATCTATGCCTTGCTCAAAGAGGCTATGGCAGAGGTTGTGGGATTCAACGGAACAGCCCGGCCTCGTGACGATTGGGATTTGAGACGTTTGGATGTGATTGGAAAATCTGGAACGGCAGAAGTCTCCCGAGGAATTCCAGACCATGCTTGGTTTGCGGGTTTTATGCCAGCTCAGGCCCCTGTACTTTCATTTTGCGTTTTCATCGAACGAGTGGGTATGCACGGTGGAGAATTTGCAGCACCCATTGCTTACCGAGTTCTCTCCAGTGAACCTGTGCAGAGATATTTAGAAGAGAAAAAATGAGGGTTACAAGACTGCTAATAAAACGCGCGCAAAGCCTCGACTGGCATATTTTGGCTGCTGCAGTTGCGTTGATGGCCGTTGGACTTTGCTTCGTTTGGAGTGCGACTTTGTTCATGGACAAAATTGCGCATGGTTTCTCAGCGCAGTTTTCGCGAATTGCGCTTTCCTTGCCTTTCTTGTTCCTGGGATTTTTTATTCCTCTCTCCTGGGTCAAACGAAATGCCTTTTTGATTTATGCAGGCGCGATCGTTTTGCTTTTGGGCTTGTTCTTTTTCGGATTGGAAAGAAACAACGCTCGGCGTTGGTTTCTCATCGGTGGTTCTTTCACGATTCAACCATCCGAGTTCATGAAGCTCGGCATGATTCTGGCACTGGCGAATTGGCTGATGTATCGGCGCCGTTGTGAGACTTTTGGAAAAGTGTTTCTCACTCTATTGCTGATCGGTGGCCCGGCTTTGTTGATTCTCAAACAACCAGATCTGGGAACTGCGCTCGTGTTGCTGCCCATTGGTTTTTCTATGTTATTTGTGGCTGGAGCCAGAATTAGGCATTTGATTTGGATTGGACTCTGTGTCCTGCTCCTCGCCCCTGTGGGTTATTTGTTTCTTAAGCCTTATCAGAAAGAGCGTGTTGAAGTCTGGCTTCGCCAAGACGAACTCACTGCACAAGAAAAACGAAATCAGGGCTATCACCTTTACAACGCAAAGATCTCCATCGGTTCCGGTGGTTGGATCGGACAAGGATTAGGGCGAGGCCTGCAGAATCAATACGATCTTTTGCCGGAGCGACATACAGATTTCATTGCAGCTTTAATGGGGGAGGAACTTGGTTTCTTAGGTCTTGTATCGATTCTGCTACTTTATTTTTTGCTCGTGGTTTTACTGTTTTCGCTTTCTATGCGTTTGCGCGAACCGTTCAGCCGCTTGTTAGTGGTTGGCGTCGCCGCATTTTTCATGACACATCTCTTTATCAATGTCGGTGTGGCGAGCGGGTTTTTGCCGACAACAGGAGTGACCTTGCCCCTGATTTCTTATGGTGGTTCTTCGACGATGACTTCCTTTGCTGCCTTAGGACTGGCGTTGAATGCGGGCTCACGACGGCAAAGGGAGTTTGGCGAAGAGGGTTTTGAGGGCTACGAAATGGCCTAAGGCTTTATGGAAGAAGAACTTCAATCTCACCAGACCTCCGACAGCCTTTGGAAAAATCCCAGAACCAAGGAGAAATCCTTGAGTCCTAAGGAAGCTGTATTTTCGGAACAAGGGGAATCGGATGCCCTGATCATTCAAGAGGTTTTAAAAGGAAAACAGGAAAGGTTTCGTGTGATTGTCGAGCGTTACGAAAGAAAGGTTTTTGGCATTGCCATGAACTATTTGCGTCGGGATCGCGAGCGGGCGGCGGATGCGGCGCAAGAAATTTTTTTCAAGGTTTATCGCGGACTCGCAGGTTTTCAATCACAGGCAAAATTTTCCACATGGGTACATCAAATTGCTTTGAACCATTGCATCTCAGAGAGGCGTAAAGACAACGCACTCAAACGTGGTCGGCCACTTTCTTTGGATGCTCCTCTTGGCCCTGAACACGAAAAAGATATGCATGCTTTTGTGGGCAATGAACGCGATGAGCCCACTCGCAAGCTAGGTGCGGAAGAGCGGAAGCTTTTCATCCTCGATGCCATTGATTCCTTGGATGACGATTTGCGTGCTGTAGTCACTCTTTGTGATTTGCAGGAACAGTCCTATGAGGAGACTGCAGAGATTCTTTCAATTCCGATTGGGACTGTGCGGTCGCGACTGCATCGAGCTCGCGCCGTTTTGCAGGAGAAGTTAAAGGACTTGTTGTGAAATGAATTCCGAAAAACATAGCTGCCAGGAAATAGAAGCGAGCTTTTCCGATCTCGTCGATCGAAGACTCTCTGCGGAGGAAGAAGCAAAGCTGCGAGAGCAGATTCAGCAATGTGTGAGTTGTTCCAAGTCTCATGCCCAGTTTGAGAAAACGGTTCTGGCAATTCGATCGCTTCGTGAGGGAGAAGCCCAGGGGATTTTAGCGGATCGCGTTATGTCGCGACTTTCTCATGAAAACTATGAAACGCAGAGAAGACGTTTTCATCGCGTTTCGATGGGAGTGCTGGGGTCTTTGGCTGCTGGTATTTTGGTTTTAGTCATGCTTCGTCGTGATCCCAGCGAAGAGAATTTGGGTATTCGCGAAGAGTTCCGGGTCGCTCAAAATGCAGAACCCGAGCGAAGTCAGGCCTTAGGCAAAACTCAGAACGGATATGGCAACGAGAAGAAAGTGAATGATGGACTCAGGGAGAGTACAGATGCGGAATCCGGTGAACATCTCGCCGGCTTGGATTTAAAACAGCAAAAGCTTGACGCCCCCGTAGAGGCAGATCAGAAGTTAGAACTCTACGCGAAAGAAGAGGAGAAGCCGAGTTCGTTGATTACTCAGGAGGATCTGCGTTTTTCCCGCGACGATTCTGCAAGACAAATGACTCCGCGTTTTCGCGAAACCCAAAATCGTGACAAAGATGATATTTCGAAAACAAGCGGTTCAGCATTAGGCGACAAACTTTCTTTTGCTGAGTCATCTGCTCGCTATTTTGTATTGAAAGTTAAACCCGAAGATAAAAAAGAAATTATCGCTGCGTTGATGGTTCCGGTTTCCTCGCCTGCTGCCATAGCAGAAAATACTCCTGGTGTTACGAGTAAAAATAAAAGTTCAGAAACTACAGCTAGAAAAGCGGCTCCGACAGCAACGGCTCCTCCGGCACCAACCCCTCCGGCAGGCGCGGATCTGATTCGAATTCCTGTAAACAGTGAAGCGCAGTGGAAATCCATTCAAAAAAAATGGGCGAAGTTTCCTCAACTTCGATGGGAGGAAGTGCTGCAAGAATCCAGCAAAATGAAAGATTCGTCTCAGTTTCAACCGTTCGAACTCGTGCTTCTCTTTTATGAATGAGAACTGTTCGTCAGCGCTTCAATCAAACTCGATTCAATTTTTTGGACGCGCATCGGATGTGGGAGAAGACGCCCTGGCAGATCGAGAAAATTGACTTTTTTGCTCGTTTCCCCAAAGAACAAATGAGCAATCGGAACATCGATATCTTCTCCGATCCAACGTCCCTGTTCACCGGGGCAATCTCGATTGAGAAGAGTTGCAATCTGGCGCAAGGGAACTCGTAGAGGTTTTCGAGTAGTGACTAATTCAAACCAAGAAGTAACCGCGTACCAGAAGTGATAAAGCTGTCCTTGTGCTTGATGCTGTACGAATAGCACTCGATCCGCTTGCGCCGCAGTTTGCAGTGCACGTGCGTCAAGATCGCGATCGGCTTCAATCACAGTGAGATCAATCTCCGGAAAGCGGCGAATCGTTGCGCTCTTTTTTAAATACTCATGAGATTCTTCGAAGCGTGCGAAAGGTTCACGCCAAAGCGAAGCGTAATCATCAAGCCGATCGAATAGACCCGGCAGCAAATCGAGCAGGATTTGATAGCTTCGCTCGTAACGTTGTTCATCATTGAGATTCCAAAGCTCCAGCCCAATCGGAGAAAACGTGGGATCAGCAAAGCGACTGACGATCAAATCAAATTTCACGGCATCCGCGCTTGGAGCTAAGGAAAAATCGCCCGCCTCCGCGGCTTCCAATAAAGGTTTGGAAAATCGCAGCGCTTTTTCTGGATTTAAGGCAATCCACAAAGACAGCAAACCATCTGTGTCGTAGTGGTTGTTACTCACGAGCTCGATGCCATCGAGATAAGCGAGTCTTTCCTTTTTGGGCAAGGCCGCATAACGCAGCAAAATCCCTGTCGAAAGATCGTGTTTTAATGCAGGGGGCGTTCGATTGCCTGGCCAATGTGAAAGGTTGGGCCCCGTTGGACAAATTCCGTCAACACTCAATAGTGAGGTGTTAGCCAATTCTTGCGAATAGAAATGGAATTCCATGAACCTCTCGAAAAAACTACTCGCTCTTCTCGCCTTGTGGATGCTTTCTGAGCTTTTCCAAATTACTCGTGGCATCGCGCAGAGCGGTTCGAACACTTTGCTCATCGTACTTTCCACCTTTTTGATTTTTCAAAAAGGCTTCTGCGTTCACGATGGCTTTTTCATACATGGACTTGGCCTTATCGAGGTCTCGATGGAGGTGATATTGGAGAATGAGTGCGCCGTCATTGAGCAAGCTGGGATTTTCAGGATCTAATTCCAAGGCCTTGGTATAGGCACTATAGGACTCTTCATATTTTTGGGTTTCGCGAGAGAGAAACGCATAATTGTTCCATCTCTCTGCTTTATCGGGCTCTAGTAAAGCATTCACCTTTGCTAACTCCCTTGCCCAATCGCCTTTTCCTTTTCCGTAGGATTCACCTTCAAGGAATTGAAGAATCGATTTCAGCCTTTCGGGATCGGAATCTTGTTCTAGAACCACTTGTACAAGTCCTGGCGCATCTTGGGTGGCGTAGCGCGCGAAGGCCTCTGCTGCTGCTAGATAGTCCTTCTCTTGGTTGTAATAGAGCTTTCCTAAATAGTAATTTGCAGTGACCCAATCTGGATTGAGATCGACCGCGGCTTCAAACGCGGTTTTGGCCTTTTTAAAATCGTTTTTCTGATAGTAGGTGTAACCCAAATACCACTGCAGCAATCCCACGCCTTTATCTTTGGAGTTTCGAGTCTTCTTGGCCTCGACGAGAGCTTTTTCAAAAGCCTTTTCCCAAAGGGCAATCTCATAATCTTTGAGCAAACGAGAAGCGAGAGCTTCAGTGGGTTCTAAACCCAAGGCAGTAGCATAGAAATCGAGAGCTTCTTGGCGCTTGCCTTCCCAACTCAAAAGATCGCCCCACTGATTCCAGACCTTGGCGAGCTTGCCATTTAATTTGCTTGCCTTTTCAAAGGAGGATTTTGCTTCTTCAAAAAACTTTGTCTGTTCTTCTTTCGCTTCGTTTTGCCTTGCTTCTCGATAACGAGCAAAGGCAATTTCTGCTTTGAGTGCATGCGCTTCCGCGCTTTGAGGCTGGAGAAGAATCGTTTGATCCGTAGTTTTCGCTGCCTGCTCGAGTTCGTAGCTTCCGAATTGAGCTCGCGCGAGCCACAAACCTGCTTCAGCGCTCTTGGGCATTTGTTCAAAGGCACGAGAAAGCGCTTTCACAGCGTCAGCATAGGCCCAAGTAATGTTTGAGCCGGGAGAACCTTCTGCGACCAAGTTTTCCGCTTTCTGAAGATAAGTTTTTCCATAAAGCAGATTGGTTTCCGGGAGATCGGGAGCGTTTTTCTCCACTGCATCCAGAATGTCCAACGCATCATTCACCTGTCCTTGGCGAAGTAGATCTTGAGCTTTCTTGAGGCTGGCAGCTAAATCGGCGTCGACCGCGGACTTCGATTCGATGGCGGCGTTTGTCGTCGTTTCCGGAATCACCGTTCCCAAAGCAGGAACCCAAAGCAACATCCATTCACGCATTTCTTTCTCCAGATTTGTAATTCGCTGTAAATACCATTTCACTTGCGGCCGAACGCTTGCATCCACATCGAGGCTCTTCTCGAAAAAAAACTTCGCGGGCAGAGGCTCTTTTTTCTTATCAAAGTAAAGCACACCAAGGTTTTGATAGGCATCCCCAATTGCAGCGCGAAGATCCATTTCTGCCTGTACATCCATATCCTGTGAAGCCAGTGAGGTTTCTCCCAAATTCGCCGCTTTTTGAAAGAGTGACTCTGCTCGGTCCAACTCTCGATCCAAGTGATAGAGCAGAATCAATGCGCAATCGTTGAGACTGCGAGCATCTTCAGGAGCTAGTGAGAGAACCTTTTCATAGGCTAAGTAAGATTCTTCGAATCGAGCATTAGCGGCTTCCTTTTTTCCTGCAGTTTCAAGGGCAGAGCCTGCTTCGCGGCAAAGAAAAGCGTAGTTATTCGCCCAGTCAAAGTCCGCTGAATCGATCTCGTGTAGAGTTTTGAAAAGTTCCAGCCCCTTTTCGAATTCACTGGCGGAAATGTATTCGCCACCCACAATTCCCAAACCTTGTTTTGCCGTCATTCCCAAACCATCAGGCTTGTCCTTGAGACTGCGATCCTGGCGCAACACTTCGACCCACAATTTGATCGCCTCTTCGAGATTTCTCTCGCGATAAAGGCACCAACCCATCGATACCGGAAGCAAAGCCAGATAGTAATCCGCGCTTGGCGCAAAACTCGACTCTAAGGCAACGCTTTTCGCAAACGAGTCCTTGGCTCCTTGGTAAGTATTCAGAGCGGCCTGGGTTTGTTCTTGGCTGCGCAAGAAATCCGCATGACGAAATCGAGTTAAGCCCTGAAACCAAAGCGCAGTCGCTTGTTCGGGATTTTTCACCAACAGCTTTTCATAAAAGCTCAATAGCAATTCGGTTTTTTGCGCTTCGCTTGCATAGTTCACAAGTTTGCTATGCAGGCTTTGTTCATTGGGCAGTTTCTCAATTCCTCGTGAGAGGGCATCGATCACTGCAGGAGAGGCATTTTCCCAAGCAAAAAGATCGGCTTCCGTTGCGTAGCTCCAGGGTTGGTTCGGATCGAGAGATTGGCACTCTCTCAATGCACGAAAGCTTCGGGAAAAAGGCAGGGCGAGAGCTTCAACATCCGTATTCTCTTGGCGCAGAGCGAGATACTTTTGGAATGAGGCTTCTGCCACAGTTTTTTCCAAGTCGAACTTTTCTGTTGGCGAGATATTTTTCTGAGCTTGTGTTTGAGCCTCGAGGGCCAATTCGTAGGCTTGTTCGGTATTTCCCAGTAAGGCTTTCAGTTTTGCTAACTCGCGAAGGGTATTCCCGTCCGCAGGAGATAGCTCTCTAGCGCGTGCTAAAGATTTTTCGGCATCGGTAAGAGCGGAGTGCACAAAAAAAGCTGAAGCATTCTCTTCCATGCCCCGTTGAGCAAGAGAGAGTTGCGCGCGACCAAGCAACATCCAAACTTTGGCGTTGTCGGGTTGTTTCGATGTTTCTGTTTCAAGTTGATCTAATGCCGAATCGATTTCGTTTCGTGATAAAGCCAATTCTCCAGGGATTTCCCGATTTGTGGAAAAGAGAAAACAGCTTGGCAAGGCTGCGGCAAAAATGATTAGGAACGCGGCTTTTGGCATAAGAGGGACACTCGTTATATTGTCGGATTCTCTCGTAGGGTTTCGCCCTACGAGAGAATCCGACAATATAACGAGTGTCCCTCTTAGGGCAACGGCACGAAAGCGTGCGCGGCCCAATTTGTACGTCCCACGCTTGCAGGGTTATCGCTGATTGTGAGGGCAAGGGAGTTCGAGCCTGGTTCGGTTGAGAGAACCTTCATATTGCCAACTCCATCGAGCAATACGGTTGCACCCGGAATCTGTGCATCTAGGAAAACCATGAGGGCTCCCAAAGTTCTCCCGTTTTGCCCCCCGCCGTTTCCATAAACAAAGTTTGCAGAGATTGGAGTTCCTAGTGGACTGGTTCCGGAAATGCTGATGGTATCGCCTGGGACATAGTTAACAAAATTATCTGGAAGATCGTTAAGTAGGGTCGTGGATCGACCTGCTAATTCCGCTCCCGAAATTCCATGATTGTCGAGCCCCAACTCTTTCATCGCGGAATCTGTTCCATCGTGGATTTTCAACACTACGTGGGCGCCTGTAGCGACGGTGGAAATCTTGAGAACCGCTCCAATTTCGCTTGCTTGTGCGCTGGCGACGAGATGGTCGGCGATTCCACCTTCTTGAATGGCTTGATTAATTTTAGTAACCACTTCATCCAAAGTGGGGAGGTCAGGATTTGCAAAATCACTGGGGGAGAAAGAAAAGTCCACAAAACTGTCTTGCAGATTTTCTTGTACATTTGCGGCGAACCTTAGCCCTGAGACATTTGTGAACTCGCTGGCCGGTCTGGTTCCCACTCCTTCGGCAGCAAGTCCCTGACGGAATGGGGACTGACTGACCAAATGAAGGGTGTCATTGCCAACGCCAGCCTGCGGTGGATTTGGTTGGACGACACTTTGTCGGCGGCTGTCCGCTGTGCTGTTGGCAGCAAGTAAGGCTAAGAAACCAAGAACGGAGGCCGTTGCTAAATAGGATTTGAGCATTTAATTCTCCTCGGTTTGATTGTTTTAAGAACGAAAACACCCTTTAGTGACAACTAGCTAACTAAGTTTCAGAAGTTAACAAATTCGATCAAGTGAAAAATTGATGTAGAAAACAAGAGCTACAGTTTCTAGCTTTACGGCAGGCATGAATGAATCGCCAACGATTCTGCTGGAAGGGAAGCTCGATCGGAGCTTTCGAGAGAAATTCACGCCGCAGTTAGAACAAGCAAAGAAAGGCGGCGCTAAAAAACTCCGCTTCGATCTTTCTCGTGTTTCTAGTTTCGATAGCCTAGGGGTTGCTTCCTTAATTGAAGCCATTGGTTGGGGAAAACAACAAGGCATGGAGGTAAAACTACTCTCCCCCGATCCTCATTTGCGGGATTATCTGGGACTAGTCGAAATCAATCGTCTTGCCGAAGTTCCTCCTCCACCCAAACAGGAAGGTTTTTTCTATCGAGTCGGTGCGGCCTCTTTGCCTTTTCTTCATGCGGCGAAGGTACAAGGCAATCTTTGGAGCGAAACTTTTTATTGGTTGACCGTCGGCCACTTTCGTAAACGAGGAATTCGTTGGGATCGAGTAGGTCAGGAGATTGTGCTGGTCGGATTCAATGCCATTCCGATTGTCCTGCTTATTGCGACTTTGATGGGAGTGATTTTGGCTTTGCAGGCTGCCGTGCAGCTTCGACAATACGGCGCGACGATTTTTATCGCGGACCTCGTTGGTATTTCGATCACTCGTGAAATTGGGCCTTTGTTAACGGCCATTGTGGTTGCAGGTCGTTCTGGCTCCGCAAATGCAGCAGAGATTGGCACCATGGTGGTTGCTGAAGAGCTTGATGCCATTCGACAAATGGGAATTAGCCCGACTCGTTTTCTTCTTCTCCCCAAAATCCTCGGTCTTGGGATTGCGCTGCCCTGTCTTGGAATTCTCGCCAATATGGTGGGGATTATGGCTGGAGCGATTGTGACGACTTCAACTCTCGATATTGGCATGGCTGCATATATGGAAGAAACCAAGTTAGCCCTTCTCGCCAGCGATCTCTATCTGGGGCTTTTCAAATGCCTCGCCTTTGGGCTCATTATTGGAGGAACGGGTTGTGCTCAAGGGCTATCTGTGCGCGGAGGTGCCGGCGAAGTAGGGCGTGCTACCACTGTCGCTGTCGTGGTTTCTATTTTCTTCATCATCGCCGCGGACGCGATTTTCACTCTATTATTCTGAT
>CAZMYG010000017.1:0-25854 GCA_964570465.1 uncultured Planctomycetales bacterium | reverse complement strand
TCAAGGGCGAGAGGGGCCTCTTGGTCGGCTACGTCACCATGAACACCCGCGACCGCGACGAAGTCTCGGTTGTCAACGACGCAGAGGCTCTGCTCCAGCAGACAGTGAAGGACGGTCGCTTGAAACTGCCCGCCGGCTACTACTGGGAGTGGTCGGGGCAGTTCGAAAATCAGGTCCGCGCGACGGCTCGCATGCGGATCCTCGTCCCGATCACGCTGTTCATCATGTTCGTGATGCTTTATCTGGGCTTTGTCCGTTGGTGGATCGCCCCGGTGATCTTTTTCGGCGTGCTGGTCTCGGCCTCCGGCGGATTCATCCTGCTAGGGATTTGGGGCGCCAATCTCTCGGTCGCCGTGTGGGTCGGCTTTCTGGTCCTCTTTGGCGTCGTGGATGACGACGGGGTGGTCATCGGCACCTATCTCGAAGGCGTCTTCGAAGGCCGGGAGTTTAAATCCATCGCCGAGATCCGCGAGGCCACCATCGACGCGGGCCTCAAACGCATCCGTCCCTGCCTCATGACGATTGCGACGACGGTCTTCGGCTTGATGCCCATCTTTTGGGCCACCGGTCGCGGATCCGATGTGATGAAGCCGATGGCGATCCCGGCGGTGGGCGGCATGGCGGTGAGCCTGATCACGCTCTTCATCGTTCCGTGCGCATTTTGCGCGGTGGAGGAGTGGAAGTGGAAACGGGCTGGACGCCTCGCGCCGAAAGGAGCCGCCGCATGATTACGGCGTCCGCTTTCGCCGAGCCCACCAAGAGGATTTTTTTGATTCTCAACGCGGGCTCCTCGAGCCTCAAGTTCACGCTTTTTCGCGGTGAAGCAGAGCCTGTTCCCATTCTCTCTGGAGCTATCGAGCGCATTGGGCTGCCAGAAGCCACTTTCACATTGAAACGAGGTGTGGGCCATGAAACCGAGCGTGTTAGGGTCTCCGCGCCTGACCACGTGACCGGCCTGGGGTATCTGCTCAAGCATCTCAAAGAAACGATGGGCGAGGCTGGCTTCCACTCGATCGGCCATCGCGTGGTACATGGCGGCACGCGCTACTTGGAACCGCAAGTCGTGACCCAGGAGATGATAGAGGAACTGCGGCAACTCTGTCTGTTTGCGCCCGCCCACTTGCCTGCAGAGATTGACATCATTGCTGCGTTGAGTGAACGATTTCCGAACCTACCGCAAGTCGCCTGTTTCGACACCGCGTTTCACCGCACCATGCCGCGGGTTGCCAGTCTCCTGCCGATTCCGCGACGCTACGAGGCGGCGGGCGTTCGTCGTTATGGTTTCCACGGTTTGTCCTATGAATTCCTCATGGAAGAGCTCGTGTGCCTCGGCGACCAGGCGGCAACAACTGGCCGCGTGATCCTCGCGCATCTCGGCAACGGCGCGAGTCTGGCAGCTGTGCGCGACGGCAAGAGCATCGACACCAGCATGGGATTCACGCCCGCGGCGGGATTGGTCATGGGCACCCGTCCCGGGGATTTGGACCCGGGACTGATTTCATTTCTGTGGCGACGTGACCAGATGGCCGCGTCGCAATTCGACCAGATGATCCACCACGAATCGGGGCTGCTCGGAGTTTCGGAGATCAGCTCCGACATGCGGGACTTGCTCGCGCGGGAATCCGGTGACGTTCGCGCGGCGGAAGCCGTGGCGCTGTTCTGTAATCAGGCGAAAAAATGGATCGGCTCCTTCACCGCTGCGCTCGGCGGCTTGGACACGCTCGTCTTCGCAGGAGGCATTGGCGAAAACGCGCCACTTATCCGTGCACGCATCTGCGATGAACTCGGCTTCCTTGGCATTGAATTGAACGAGGGGCGCAACTCGGAGAATGCGTCGCTGATTTCGACGGACTGTGGGCGAGTCGCCGTCCGTGTCATCCGTACCGACGAAGAACTCATGATCGTAAGGTATGTCATCCGTGTCCTCAGCCATGGCGGCGCACAAAAACACAGTTGAAAGATGAGAACAAAGACACTTACTCCGGAATTGCTGCGTAAGCTGGATGCCTATTGGCGCGCGGCGAACTACCTCTCGGTCGGACAGATTTATCTCTACGACAATCCCCTGTTGAAGAATCCTCTCACTCTGGAGCACATCAAGCCGCGTCTGCTTGGTCATTGGGGCACGACGCCTGGGCTTAACTTCGTCTATGTCCACCTGAACCGTGTGATCAAAGAATGTGACCTAAACGCCATTTTTATCACCGGGCCTGGTCACGGCGGACCAGGGTTGGTGGCGAACGCCTACCTCGAAGGTACGTACAGCGAAGTCTATCCTGATATCTCACAAGACGAGGACGGGATGAAGCGGCTTTTTAAGCAGTTCTCCTTTCCCGGGGGCATCCCGAGCCACGTCGCGCCGGAGACGCCCGGCTCGATTCACGAAGGCGGCGAGTTGGGTTACTCGCTGTCACACGCTTTCGGTGCCGCGTTCGATCATCCAGACCTGCTCGTCGCATGCGTCGTTGGGGATGGCGAAGCGGAGACCGGTCCGCTCGCCACCAGTTGGCACTCGAACAAATTTCTCAATCCAGTCCACGACGGAGCCGTGCTGCCAATTCTCCATTTGAACGGCTACAAAATTGCCGGCCCCACCGTGCTGGCGCGCATTCCGCATGACGAACTGGAGGCGCTCTTTCGCGGCTACGGTTACACGCCGTATTTCGTCGAAGGCGACGACCCGATGGAGATGCACCAACTCATGGCGTCCACACTCGACGTCATCGTGCTGGAAATTCGGCGCATCCAAAGCGATGCCCGCGCCCACGGGTTCAAGGAGCGTCCTCGCTGGCCCATGATTGTCCTACGCTCGCCGAAGGGCTGGACAGGTCCGAAAGTAGTTGATGGAAAACCGGCCGAGGGCTCCTTCCGCTCCCATCAGGTACCGATGGGCGAGCTGAATCGGCCAGGCCACGTCAAGCTTCTCGAAGAGTGGATGAGAAGTTATCACCCGGAGGAATTGTTCGACGAGACAGGTCTAATCATTCCCGAACTCTCCGAGTTGGCCCCGAAAGGCGAACGCCGTATGAGCGCCAATCCCTGCACCAACGGCGGCTTGATTCTGCGCGATCTGCGTCTGCCGGATTTTCGTAGCTACGCTGTGACAGTCCCCCAGCCCGGCGCCGTCGAAGCCGAATCGACGAGTGTCCAGGGTCAGTTCATCCGCGACGTGATGAAGCTCAACCCCCGCAACTTTCGTGTTTTCAGCCCAGACGAAACGGCCTCGAATCGCTGGGGCGCTGTGTTCGAGGTGACGAACCGCTGCTCGACGGCGGAAATCATCGCCAGCGACGATCACGTCGCGCCCGATGGCCGGGTGATGGAGATGCTGAGCGAGCACCAGTGCCAAGGCTGGCTCGAAGGGTACCTGCTCACGGGTCGTCACGGATTCTTCTCCTGCTACGAGGCGTTCATTCACATCGTTGATTCGATGTTCAACCAGCATGCCAAGTGGCTGAAGGTGACCCGGCAGATTTCCTGGCGCCGGCCCATCGCTTCGCTGAACTACCTGCTCACGTCGCATGTCTGGCGGCAAGACCACAATGGGTTCAGTCATCAGGATCCCGGCTTCATTGACCACGTTGTGAACAAGAAAGGAGAAATCATTCGCGTCTATCTCCCGCCTGATGCGAACACATTGCTTTGCGTTACGGACCACTGTCTGCGGAGCCGCAACAACGTGAATGTCATTGTTGCCGGAAAACAACCCTCGCCGCAGTGGCTCGACATGGACGCCGCCATCAAGCATTGCACTGCCGGAATCGGCACCTGGTCGTGGGCAGGCAATGATCAGGACGGCGAGCCGGACGCGGTGATGGCGTGTGCGGGAGACGTACCCACGCTGGAAACGTTGGCAGCTGTGCAGTTGCTGCACAAGCTTTTACCCGGACTCAGGGTTCGGGTCGTCAACGTGGTTGATTTGATGACGCTCCAACCCCAGAGCGAACATCCGCACGGGTTGAGCGACCACGAGTTCGACAAGCTTTTCACGCAGGACAAACCAATTATCTTCTCGTTTCACGGCTACCCATGGCTGATTCATCGGCTCACTTATCGCCGCACGAACCACCGGAATCTGCACGTTCGCGGCTACAAGGAAGAAGGCACGACGACGACTCCGTTCGACATGGTTGTGCTGAACGACATGGACCGTTTTCACCTTGTCGAAGATATCATAGACCGCCTGCCCCAGCTCGTCGGTCCAAAGGTCGCACAGGTCAAACAATTTATCCGCGACAAGCTCATCGAACACGAGCAATACATCACCACTCACGGGGAAGATATGCCAGAAATCCGGAATTGGAAGTGGTGTCAGTCCAAGGAGCCCCATGACTAAGCTTTCCGCCGTCGCCGAAAAAACAAACGGCAGAGCCTGGCATAGTCAGTCGGTAGAAAAAGTGTTGGCCCAGCTCGGCTCCGCAGTGACCGGACTCACCTCGCAGGAGGCAGCAAAACGCTTCGCGATCTATGGCCCGAACGCGCTGCGCCAGGCCGATCCGATACGGCCGGCCGCGATTCTTCTCGCCCAATTCAAGAGTCTGATCGTCTGGGTGTTAGTCGCGGCCGCGCTCGTCTCCGGGATCATGAGTGAGTGGGCGGACTGCATCGCGATCCTCTCGATCGTCGTCGTCAATGGACTGATCGGGTTCTATCAGGAGTACCACGCCGAGCGCTCTCTCGCCGCCTTGCGAAGCATGACGGCGCCGCAAGCGCGGGTTCGCCGCGACGGGCGCTCGCTCTCAATTCCCGCGGCCGAAGTCGTGCCGGGAGATCTGATCGAGATCGAGGCTGGAGACCTCGTTCCGGCCGATGCGCGTGTGATCGAGGCCGCCGTGCTCAAGACCGTCGAGGCGGCGCTGACCGGTGAGTCGGAGGCGGTGGACAAGGAGGCCGTATGCCTCGAGCACGAAGACGTCCCACTCGGGGACCGCCGGAACATGCTTTTCCTGGGGACGAGCGTCGCGGTCGGGAAGGGGCTCGCGATTGCCGTGGAGACAGGCATGGCCACCGAGATCGGCCACATTGCCGATCTGCTCACGGGAGCTGGGGGCGAGGCGGCGACGCCGTTGCAGAAGAGATTGCATTCCTTTGGGCAGATTCTCGTTTGGGCCTGCCTCGGGATCGTCGGCCTGATCTTCCTGTTTGGTTTCCTGCGCGGCATCCCGCTGCTCGATCTGTTTCTCACCTCGGTCAGCCTGGCTGTCGCGGCGGTGCCCGAGGGCCTGCCGGCCGTCGTGACGATCGCGCTCGCGGTTGGCGTGCAGCGCATGGCTGGCCGGCGAGCGCTGGTGCGCAGGTTGCACGCGGTCGAGACACTCGGCTCGGCCAACGTCATCTGCACGGACAAGACGGGGACGCTGACCGTAGGCGAGATGACAGTCCGCGCGTTGTGGACGGCGGGGACAAACTACGAGGTCGCCGGCGAAGGCTACGATCCCGAGGGAGCGATCCGCGCCGAAGGAAACGGGCTCCCGCCCGGAAAGGAAAGCCCGCTGCGCGAGCTACTCACGGCTTTCGTCGGATGCAACGGAGCGAGCCTCGAGCGACAGGACGGTGTATGGAAGGTCATCGGCGATCCGACCGAGGGAGCGTTGCTCGCTGCGGGCGCGAAGGGGGGGCTCGGCTCGGCCGACATCGAACGCGAGACCCCTCGCGTTGCCGAGATTCCCTTCGACTCCGACCGCAAGCGAATGACGGTGATCCGAAGGCGCACGGACGGGGGCTTCCTCACGCTTGGCAAGGGCGCACCCGATGTCCTTCTTGGGCTGTGTACGCGCATCCGTGACCCAAAGGGCGTGCGTCCGATGACCGAGGAGGATCGCCGCACGATTCTCGCGCAAAACGCGGCGATGGCTCGGCGAGCGCTGCGCGTCCTCGCCGCTGCCTCGCGGGACCTCGATGCAGGGAGCGATCTCTCGAACGCGGATGCCGTCGAGCGCGACCTGGTCTTCCTGGGCCTCGCGGGCATGTACGACCCGCCGCGTTTGGAGGCCAAGAGCGCCGTCGCGCTGGCGCGCAGCGCCGGGATCCGCGTCGTGATGATCACGGGCGATCATCCCCACACCGCACTTGCCGTGGCGCAGGAGTTGGGGATCGCGGCAGAGCAGGATATCGCTCTCTCCGGGACCGAGCTGGATCGTCTCGACGAAGGGGCCCTAGAGGAGTGCGTCGAACGGATTGCCGTGTACGCGCGTGTTACGGCGGCGCACAAGCTAAGAATTGTGCGAGCGTGGCAGGCCCGCGGCGGTGTCGTCGCGATGACGGGCGATGGGGTGAACGACGCGCCTGCGATCAAGGGCGCGGACATCGGGATCGCGATGGGGCGCAGCGGGACGGAGGTCACCAAGGAGGCCTCCGACATGGTGATCACCGACGACAACTTCGCTTCGATCGTGGCCGCCGTCGAGGAGGGGCGCGGGATCTACGACAACATCAAGAAGACGATGCAGTACCTTCTCGCCGGCAACGTGGGCGAGATTTTACTGATGGCGGCCTGCGTCTTGATCGGGCTGCCGATGCCGCTCCTGCCGATCCAGCTCCTATGGATCAATCTCGTCACGGATGGACTGCCCGCCCTTTGTCTCGCCACCGATCCGATCGACCCGACCGTGATGAAGCGCAAGCCGCGTCGGCGTGAGGAGAAGCTCACGGACCGTGGATTCGTCGCGTTGATGATCGGAACCGGTTTTCTCACCGCAGGTGTAGCCCTGGCGGTCTATTTCTATTCGCTGGGGCGCGTCTCCCAGGAGATGGCGCGAGATCATGCCTTCACTGTGCTTGTGTACGCGGAGCTGCTGCGCTCGTTCGGCGCACGCAGCGAGACCCGTTCGGTGTGGCAAGTGGGGATTCTGTCGAACTTGAAGTTAGCGCTGGTCGTGCTGGCGTCCATGGTGCTGATGTTTTGGGTGCCGCACAACGCATGGCTGGGGGCCTTTCTCAAAGTCGAGCCCATGCCCATGCATCACTGCCTCGTGCTTCTGGCGTTGGGGGCGATTCCGCTGCTTGTCCTGGAGGCGTGGAAGCTCATCAGACAAAAAAGGGAGGATCGAGATGGATAGCGCAGTCGCCCTAGTTCAGGCCTATCTCCACGTGAACGGCTATTTCACCGTGCTGGAGTATCCCATTTTGAAAATTTTAGGAGAGAACGACACGCAGACCGTGACCGACCTCGACATCCTCGGCTTCCGCTTTCCTGGCGCGGGCAGAGAAGTTCATCTCTCGCAGCGCGGCAAAATGGTCGGGGATGTCGCCTTTGCGCCAGATCCGCGTCTTGGCGCGGCTCCCGATCAGGCGGACATGATTGTCGGCGAGGTAAAAGAAGGCCCCGCTCGGTTCAACCAGAACGCTAGGGATCCGCGAGTTTTGGCCGCGGCGCTTGCGCGGTTTGGTTGTTGTTCTCCGGAGCACGTCCCAAACATAGTCAAAGGGCTTCTAGCGCACGGCCGCGCGACAACCCATGCAGGGCATGCCGTGCGTTTGATTGCTTTTGGCACGAGTCAAGAAGAAGAGAATCATTCTTACCTGGTGATTCCGATGGACCATGTCATCCGCTTCCTGAAAACCTACGTTCACGATCACTGGAAACTTCTCCGCGGGACGCCCCCCAAGCATCCGGCATTAGGGTTTCTCTGCTTGTTAGAGAAAGCGGAGAACGCAGGCTTCGCAGATCAAAAACGAGGCAATCATGGAACCGTGTAAATCTCATCTTCCAAAATCGGAAACAGACTCGCACGTGCTGAGAGTCCGTCGCATGGGAATCAACACCCATCAAGAACCTGTCATCTACATGCGTTCCGATTGTCATGTTTGTCGCTCTGAAGGTTTTGAAGCGCACTCTCGAGTTCTCGTTCGGAGGGGAACGCGGTCGATTCTTGCGACCCTCAATGTTGTGTATGACCATCTTCTGGCGCACGGACAAGCCGGACTTTCCGAAGTGGCTTGGAAGATGCTCGGTGCAAGCGAGGGGGAAGAGGTGCAACTTTCCCATTCTCCGGTTTTGGGGTCGTTAAGCGAGGTTCGAGGAAAGGTCTATGGCCGCCGCCTGACAAGAGAGGCAGCGCAGGCGATTGTCGCCGACATCGCCGCGAACCGTTATGCGGACGTCCATCTGGCCGCCTTCATCACGGCATGTGGCGGTGACCGGTTGGACGAGGACGAAATTATTTCGCTGACCCAGGCGATGATCAAAGCCGGCGACCGTCTTGAGTGGCCCAATCCTCCCATCGTCGACAAACATTGTGTCGGGGGGCTTCCGGGAAATCGCACGACTCCGATCGTCGTCTCGATCGCTGCAGCAGCCGGTCTCACCATGCCGAAGACTTCTTCGCGGGCGATCACTTCACCGGCGGGAACGGCGGATACCATGGAAACTATGGCTCCGGTGGACTTGGACATCGCAGCCATGCGACGCGTTGTCGAACAAGAAGGCGCCTGCATCGTCTGGGGTGGGAACGTGCGTCTGAGCCCGGCCGACGACATCTTGATTCGTGTCGAAAAGGCTCTCGATCTCGACAGTGAAGGGCAACTCGTCGCATCCGTCCTTTCCAAGAAGGCAGCGGCAGGCTCCACCCATGTGCTGATCGATATCCCTGTCGGACCTACTGCCAAAGTACGCAATGCGGAGGCGGCCACTCGCATGGGGGAGCAATTGGTCCGAGTCGGCTGGCAAGTCGGCCTTGAAGTCAGGACGGCGATCTCTGACGGAAGCCAGCCTGTGGGCAGAGGGATAGGGCCGGCACTTGAAGCCCGTGATGTCTTGGCAATTCTCCAAGTAGAGAAAGATGCCCCCGCCGACCTGCGGGAACGCGCCCTTTCACTGGCAGGAGGCGTCCTTGAGATGGGGGGAATAGTCCGATCCGGCGGAGGGCTGCGACTTGCGTCGCAGATTCTGGACGAGGGGCGCGCGTGGAAGAAATTCCAGGCGATTTGTAAGGCGCAAGGGGGAATGCGTCAGCCGGGACTTGCCCCACTACGTCATGAGATCGTTGCTCCGAGGACGGGGATCGTAGATTCGATGGACAATCGAGGCTTGGCCCAGGCCGCGAAGCTCGCTGGCGCCCCTGCGGCGAAAACGGCGGGCGTCGACCTCTACGTGAAATTAGGAATGACGGTGGAAAAAGGAATGCCGCTCTTCTCTCTGCATGCCGAGACCCCAGGAGAGCTGAGTTACGCTTTGGAATTTCTGCGCCAGCATTCAGAAATCATCAGCATTTTGGAGAGACCATGAAGCCAATTCTTTTTCCCTGGCATTGCTGTAGATCTTTGGCAGAGAGGCTCGCTAAGTCGATCCCCTGCGAAAGCGGGAAGTTCACCCAGCGCCGCTTTCCCGACGGAGAATCCTACGTCCGAGTCCAGAGCAAATGCCGCGGCCGCGAGGTTATCGTCCTTGCGACGCTTGATCGGCCCGACGAGAAAACTCTCCCCGTATTGCTCCTTGCGGAGACGCTGCGGGATCTGGGAGCAAAACGAGTGGGTCTCCTAGCACCCTATCTGGCTTACATGCGTCAAGACCGGCGCTTCCGGCCGGGAGAGGGGATTACTTCTGCTTATTTCGCTCAGCTCCTTTCAGAGCATTTCGACTGGCTGGTTACTGTGGATCCGCATCTGCATCGACTTAGATCTCTCCGCGAGATCTATTCCATTCCTACCCAAGTCGTCCACGCCGCACCTCGAGTTGCCGACTGGATCCGGGAAAAAGTTGAGAAAGCTTTGATCGTCGGCCCCGACAGCGAGAGCGAGCAGTGGGTGTCCGATGTCGCTAAGCAGGCGAAGGTTCCTTACATTGTCCTTCGCAAGATCCGAAAGGGAGATCGGGAAGTGAAAGTCAGCATTCCGGAAGTCAAAAAATGGAGAGATTATCAGTCGGTTCTCGTGGACGACATTATCTCTACTGCTCGGACGATGGTCGAAACCGTAGGCCACCTCCGCCGCGCCGGAATGAACCCTCCGGTCTGCGTCGGCGTGCACGCTGTGTTCGCTGATGATGCTTATAAGCAGCTCATCGCGGCCGGCGCCGGGAGTATCGTCACCTGCAACACGATTCCTCATCCCACGAACCAAATTGATCTGTCGCAGTCTTTGGCGGACGCAGTTCGACGACAGTTGGCATTGAAGGCGGTCCGCCGCTCGATGGCTTTTCGATGAAGGCCCTTCGCTTCGTTTCCCCTGGGAAAATTAGCCTCGAGGAAATAGCAAGGCCTGACATCGGACCGGAGGAAGTTCTCTTGCAAATCCACACTGTGGGAATATGCGGTACGGATTTGCACATCTTCAACGGAGGAATGAAGGTTCCTCAAGGAACGATCTTGGGGCACGAGTTTTCTGGCGTCGTCGAATTGGTGGGGGATAAGGTGGAGCATCTCCAGCCCGGCACTCATGCTGTTGCCGAGCATGTCCTCTTCTGTGGAAGGTGCCGCTATTGCCTGCGTGGGAGGCCAAATCTGTGCATCGAGGCACGAATCCTCGGGGTTCACAGCCCTGGCGCTCTCGCGGAATATCTCGCCCTTCCTGCCGAGCTAGTTCATCCTGTCCCGAATTCACTGGATCTGGAGGAGGCGGCCCTCATCGAACCTCTTTCCATCGCTCTTTACGCCGTACGCGAGGCAGGTTTCCTCCTCGGCCGCAAGGTCGCAGTCGTCGGCCAGGGCCCGATTGGGCTGCTCGTTGACCAAGTACTCCGCCAGGCAGGGGCGCAAGTAACCGGGATTGACGTCCGTGAGTCGGCCCTTGGTTTCGCGGCCGAACGGAGCTGGATAGACCAAACGTTGAACCCACAAGATCCGCAATTTGGCATGAAGGTGAGGGATTGGACCGGAGATGGCTTCGACACCGTCTTTGAGGTCGTCGGCAAGGAAAAGACGGCGGAGCTAAGTCTCGAAATCGCGCGCCGCGGTGGAAGCATTTTCATTCTTGGGATCTTTGAATCGCTTGCACGACTGGATCTCATGCAGATCGTGAAAAAAGAGTTGCAAGTCTTCGGATCGTACACTTGCGCCTTCTCCTTCCCCGAGGCGATCGAGCTGGCGGCTCAGGGACGTGTGGACTTGAGGAGCCTGATCACCCACGTTTACCCGGTTGTGGAGGGAGCCAAGGCTTTCGAGGAATCGAGTCACTACGAAGGTCGACGGATCAAGAGCCTGATTCGTTTCTAGAATTTGCCCTATGATAAACCAGACAATGATTGAAGACCCTGTATGCGGCATGACGGTTCCCGAGAACGCTCCGATCCGTTATCGGCTGGGTGGAACAGAATATCTCTTCTGTAGCGAGCATTGCCGGGAACGGTTCTCGAAAGACCCAAAAGCATTTTTTTTCCCGAAGGGCGAATCCTCTCCTTTATCGTCATCGAATCAGGGACAGGCTGTCTACACTTGCCCGATGCACCCGCAGATCGTTCAAGAAGGTCCAGGAAATTGTCCTCTCTGCGGCATGGCCCTCGAACCCAAGTTTGGAATGATCGAAGAAGATCAGAATTTGGAACTTCGAGACATGAGCCGACGGTTTTGGGTTTCTCTTATTCTCGTCGCGCCATTGTTGATCCTTTCTATGGGAGAAATGGTTGGTGGCCATTCGATCTTCTCCTTTCTCTCGCCTCGGGTTCGAGCTTGGATTGAATTCGTTTTGGCAACTCCTGTCTGTCTTTGGGCAGCATGGCCCTTTTTCGTGCGCGCTGCCCAATCCGTCGCAAGCCGGCAATTAAATATGTTCACTTTGATTGGCCTCGGTGTCGCCGCTTCTTACGGTTACAGCGTCGTCGCCATTCTCTGGCCTGAGGTTTTTCCGGCTTCCTTCCGTAACGCGTCTGGAGAAGTCGGTCGTTATTTCGAAGCTTCCGCTGTCATCGTGACCTTGGTTCTGCTCGGCCAAGTGATTGAACTGAAGGCTCGAAGCCGCACAGGTGCCGCAATTCAAAAGCTGCTCGGTTTAACGCCGAAGACGGCGCGGCGGCTTCGTGAAGACGGCAGTGAGGAAGATCTTTCTCTCGACGCGGTTCAGCTGAGAGACCGACTCCGGATTCGCCCGGGCGAAAGAATTTCCGTCGACGGAATTGTCCTCGAAGGAAAAAGCTACGTCGATGAATCAATGGTGACGGGAGAACCCACGCCGGTAGAAAAAAAAGAAGGCGATCGCGTCGTTGGCGGAACCGTCAATGGCAACGGCTCCCTCGTCATTCGCGCAGAGAAAATTGGCGCGGATACCCTGCTCGCTCGCATTGTGGCGCTTGTGGTACAAGCACAGCGCAGCCGCGCGCCGATTCAAAAGCTTGTCGATCGAGTTTCGGGAGTGTTTGTACCGATTGTCATTGTGATTTCCGTGCTGAGTTTTATTGCATGGTCCCTCTTCGGTCCCGAACCACGAATGTCTTATGGATTGGTCAACGCGGTTGCTGTTCTGTTGATCGCCTGTCCTTGTGCCTTAGGACTCGCCACTCCGATGTCCATCATGGTTGGAATTGGAAAGGCGGCGACAGTGGGAGTACTTTTTCGAAACGCGGAAGCTCTCGAAGCACTGCGCCAGGTCAACACACTTGTCGTGGACAAAACGGGAACTCTGACAGAAGGGAAACCTCGGTTGATTCGCTTAGAACCCATTGTGGAAATCGAGGCGAATGAATTGCTGCGGCTTGCAGCGAGCTTGGAGAGTCTTAGCGAACATCCTCTAGGCGAAGCCATTGTGCGAGCGGCAAAGGAGAAGGAACTTTCTTTACTCCGAGTTGAGAACTTTACTTCCCAGTCTGGAAAGGGAGTGCAAGGGCGCGTTGAAGGACAGGAAATCTCCATTGGCAATCGCTCCATGATGGAAAGCCGTGGAATTGATGTCGGCGCCACCGTGTCGTCCACGGAAACATTACGAAGTGAGGGGCAAACCGTCATGTTCATGGCAATCGACGGAAAGTTTGCCGGCTTCCTCGGCGTTGCCGATCCAATTAAGGAAAGCGCGCCAGAGGCGATTCGTGCACTTGCGGAACAAGGTTTGCAAATCATCATGCTGACGGGAGACACACAGACCACGGCCCAGGCAGTTGCCAAAAAACTCGGGATTGAAGAAGTGATTGCGGAAGTATTGCCGGATCGAAAGGCAGAGAAGATCAAGGAGCTTCAGGCTCAAGGTCGAATCGTCGCCATGGCGGGTGATGGGATCAACGACGCACCGGCCTTAGCTCAAGCCAGCGTTGGCATCGCCATGGGCACGGGAACGGATGTCGCGATGGAAGCTGCTAGCGTCACGCTTGTGAAGGGTGACTTGCGGGGAATTGTGCGAGCGCGAAAATTAAGCGAACAGACCATAAAAAACATCAGACAGAATCTCTTCTTCGCTTTCGTCTATAACGTCGCTGGTGTACCGATTGCCGCCGGAGTGCTTTATCCTTTTTGGGGGATTTTGCTAAGTCCCATGTTCGCGGCTGCGGCGATGAGTCTGAGTTCTGTTTCAGTGATCTCCAATGCGTTGAGACTTCGGTATGCAAAAATATGACGCTAAGAGGCCCCTGGTCAGCAGTTCCCAAGTAATCCAGGTGATCCTTCTAATCAAAACTCAAAACAAGCGCCGTTTTTCTCGATACTTATCTCAATATGAAAGCGATCACATTGGCTAGTGTGTTTTGTCTGCTGCTATTTGCTTGCGGCAAAGGAGGACACGCTCCTCATGGTCCTTCTCAGTACGGGGAAATGATCAAGGAGTGTGAATTGACCTACCAGTTATTAACAAATTACATCAGCCAGGGTCAGTCTGATTTAGCACGAGCGGCTGCTTCATCACTCAAAGAAGCGGCGAAAAAATTATCAGGCACTGCGAAGACAGAGATCCCCCAAAAAATGTCCGGCGAGGTGGAGACAAAAGCGAAGAATTTAATACAGGCTTGTGAAGAAGTAATCCGGGCTACTCAGGGAAATCAGCAGGAGAAAATCGTTCAAGCGCAAAGCAAGATAAAGCCGCTGCTCGGAGAACTAAAAGAGTATGCGCAGCACGCAGCCGCTCCACATAAAGATCATTAGCTTTAGGGAGTCAAAGGCGCGCCGAGTGCCCGTTCTAGCTCAATTCGGAGTTGCGCCGCTTCTAAGCGCGCTTCGATTTCCATCCGTCGTGCTTCTAGAAGGGCTCGTTGAGTTTGTAAAAAACTCAACACGGTTGCATCCCCAAGTTCATAGGATTTTTTAGCGAGTTCGGCGCTTCGCGCAGCCTGGGGTAGGAGTTCATTTTTCACAAAGATTGCTGCCTTGGCGGATATCGCGGCGTTGTCGACAGCGGATCGAATTTGTTGACGCGCTTCTGCCCAGAGAGCTTCTTGTTCTTTCTCGAGTTCTGCAAGACGAAATCGCGCCCGCGCAATTTGCGCCTGGTTTTGATCGAATAACGGAAGTTCTAGATTGAGGAGGGGGCCGACGAGTAGATCGACATCACTTCCTCCCTCGGGGCGCTCCGCGCCCATGCCGGCATCAATTGCCCCAAATTTGCGACGCTGTTCCAAATCGAATCTTTTCCGTGCGGAGTCAATCGCTTGCTTCGCTGCACGAAGATCCGCCCGCGTTTCGCGGCTTCTTTCCACCAAGGATTCGCGATCTTCTGTTGGAAGCGATGGTTCCTGGAGAAGGTCCATCAGTGGCACAGTCAGGAGGTCGCCTTCGAGAGAGAGCAGCGAGGCGAGCCGGCGCAGACTCGTCATTTGCAAACGATCGATGCGCTGTGCATTGAGTTCCGCGCTTAGAGCGAGATTTTCCGCGAGATTTTCTTCTACCTTGGTCGCGACTCCTTCTTCAACCTGCCGTCGTACCGCAGTAAGCGAGAGCTTTGCTAGATTGAGATTTTCCTGGGCAACATTTTGTTGCTCTCGAGCGGCCACACTTTCGAAATAGGAGGCTTTGGAATTGACTAGCAACTCTCCCGCAAAACGGGAAAGCTCCAAGATACGCGCATCTAATTCCGCTTGAGCGAGATCTCGGCGCAACGGCAGTTGCCAAAGCTCGGAAAGATTCGCCGTCAGATCGGTGGTCCATTTTGGTTTGCCTCCTCCGTCGGGGAAAAGGAATCCAAGACCTAAGGATGGATTTTTTAAAAGTCCCGCCTGCACATAATCCGCGCGAGCGACACCCAAGGCCATAAATCCCGCCTGCAGTCGACGATTGTTTAGCAAGGCGAGACGCATCGCTTCCTCCAAACCTAGGCCATCTGCGAGTGAAGCGTCGAGTTCGTTCGCAGAAAGTGCTGTCGCTTCCGGATCATAAATTGTTTCGATACCCGTCCTCGCGCGAATTTCCATTCGAGCTTTTTCATAATCGGGCCTAGGGTCCACCGTAGCGCAGCCGCAGAAAGAGAGAATCGTCAGAACGAGCATTTTCTTAAACATGTTTAACCTCCATATTGGCCGCGCTGTTTCCCGCAGGCGCGACAGGTTTTCCAAATCGCAAATAGAGCGAGGGGACGACGAGCATGTTGAGCAGGGTTGAAGAAAGAAGCCCAAAGAGAATGACGACTGCCATTGGGGTCAGAATCTCGTTGCCGGGGCGATCCCCTCGCAATGCGAGCGGAAGAAGCGCGAGTCCTGCGGCGAACGCCGTCATGAGAATGGGTGAAAGCCTTTCCATTGCCCCTTGCCGCACCGCTTCTGGGAAATGAGTGACTCCTTCGACAATTTGGAGATGGCGAATATGGGAAATGAGCATGATGCCGTTGCGCGCGGCAACGCCGAACACGGTGATGAAGCCGATGATCGAAGCGACTGAAAGTGTGCCCCCGAGAAGATAAACGCCGATCATTCCTCCAAAGAGAGCGAGGGGAAGATTCACCATGACGAGCACGGTATCGCGCGCCGAGCGGAACATGAGATACAGCAGCCCGGCGATACCCATAATGATCAGAGCACCAAGCAAGAAGAGAAGATTTGCTGTTTGCTCCGCGCTTTCGAATTGACCTCCGTACTCGACATAGTAACCCGAGGGAAGTTTGACCGAACTATTCACGGCGCGACGGATATCTTCCACGACGCTTCGAATATCCCGCCCGGCGACATTGCACATCACAACAATTTTGCGCTGCACATTTTCGCGGCTGATGAAATTGGGGGAACGCTCTTCCCGAAATGCCGCAAGCGTTTTGAGAGGAATCTTGGCACCATGAGGAGTTTCAACCGTCGTTTCCGCGATCATTTCCTGGGAGGCTGATCCCACATCGCGCAGCCGCAGAAGTAGATCAAAGGTATTGACGCCTTCGAACACTTGGCCCACGACTGCGCCGCTGGTTGCTAGCTCAAGAGCTTTTGCGGTGTCAGCAATAGTGAGCCCGTGGCGTGCAATCGCATCGCGGTCGAATTCAATTCTCAAAGTCGGCACCTGGGTTTGCTGTTCAGTCGAAAGATCGACCACACCTGGGATGTTCCGTATCAGTTCTTCCGCTTGTTTTCCGAGTGTGTGTAGCGATTCGAGGCTTTCTCCAAAGATCTTAACCGCAATGCTTGCGCGCGTGCCCGAGAGCATGTGATCGATGCGATGACTAATCGGCTGTCCGAATGTCGCTTGAACACCGGGAATTGTGGCGAGATCGGCGCGCAGCGCTTGAAGTAATTCCTCTTTGCTTCGTCGTGGCTTGCCAAGTCTTACGGGAGCTTCCATATCCAGTGTGAGATCAATCTCGCTCGCTTCGACTCCCTGTACATGCTCGTCTTCTTCTGCGCGTCCTGTACGCCGCCCAATCGCAGCGATCTCGGGATGTCGCATCAGCGTTTCCTCTACGAAATGGGCCAATTCATCACTTTGTGCGAGGGAAGTGCCAGGTACTGTAACGATGCCAACGACGAGTGCTCCTTCATTGAATTCAGGCAGAAAGTTGCGGCCCATGGAGGCGGCTGCAAAAAGACTAACCGCAAAAAGAAGCACACTGGGAATCGTGACCTGCCATGGATGTTTCAACACCCAGTTCAAAGGTCGCTCGTAGAGATGTTTCAGCCAGTGAACGAAACGCGGCTCTTCGCCGCTTTGCACCGTTTTGCTATTCGGAAGGAGAAAAAGGCAGAGGGCAGGGGTTACTGTGAGTGCAGTCAGAAGCGAAGCGGCTAATGCTACCGTGAAGGCGAGACCCAAGGGAAAGAGCAGTCGTCCTTCTACACCCGAGAGGAAAAAAAGAGGAGTGAAGACGAGCAAAATGATGAAGGTCGCCAACACAATCGAAGCCCGCACCTCCACGCTTGCTTCATAAATGATTTCCAACGCCGATTTGCGACGTTCCTCAGGAAGTTGGTGATTCTCGCGCAGGCGCCGGATTACGTTTTCCACATCGATAATGGCATCGTCAACGAGCGCGCCAATGGCGATAGCCATACCGCCAAGAGTCATTGTATTGATCGTCCCACCGAGAGCCTTGAGGGCAAGAATTGCGCTCAACAAGGAAAGAGGCAGGGCGAGAAGAGTGATGATACTTGCGCGAGCGCTCGCTAGAAAAAGAATGACAATGAGGGCGACCACGATGGCTCCTTCCCAGAGCGCTTCCGTCGTGTTGTGAATGGAGTTTTCGATGAAATTCGCCTGACGAAAAAGATTTTTGTTGATGAACATTCCCGCTGGAAGGCTCGCCTGAATTTCTTCCAGGGCACGGTCTAAACGTTCTGTGAGTTCTAGAGTATTCGCACCCGGTTGTTTCTGAACGGCAATGATGACACCACGTTCAATTATCGGTTCCCAGTTTGGTCCCCGCCGCGAGGCAGAAGCGATTCCGCGCTTGAAGGCTGCACCCAAGGTGACTTCTCCCAAATCGGAAACCTTTACAGGTGTTTCACCGCGCAGCACGACGACAGTTTTTCCAACATCCTCGATTGTGCGAATGCGGCCGACTCCTTCGACAATGGTTTCTTGAGAGCCTTGTGCCAATACCCCGGCCGAAACATTTTCATTCGTTTCTTCCAGAGCACGAGCGACTTCAGAGGCGCTGACTCCGAACGCCCGCAGACGCTCGGGAGAGAGCAGCACCTGATATTGCTTTGTATCGCCGCCAATCGGCGTCACTTGCGAAACCCCCGCGACGGAAAGTAGGCGGCGGCGAATCTGTGTCGTTGCCAGTGTGCGCAGTTCAAGAGGGCTGTGTTGGTCGGATGTCAGTGAGAGAAAGAGAATCTCACCCATAATGGAAGAAGCGGGAGCGATCGCGGGAGTTTCGACTTGTTTCGGCAAGCTTCCTGCAATGGCTCCTAATCGTTCTGCAACTGTTTGCCGTGCGCGGTAAATATCCGTTCCCCATTCGAATTCTACCCAAATCACGGCGATTCCAACTGCCGTGCCCGAACGCACGCGTCGCACATTGGCCGCTCCGTTCATCGCTGTTTCGATGGGAAAGGTGACCTGCGTTTCCATCTCCTTGGGCGCCATCCCGTGTCCTTCGACAATCACAGTGACCGTAGGAGCCGTAAGATCGGGGAAAACGTCGACAGGCATTTTTACGGTGACATAGCTTCCAACCGCCATCACGAGAAGAGCGAGGAGAAGGACCGGAACGCGATTGGCAAGCGACCAGCGAATAAAGGCGTTGACCATGTTTTTCTCCTAGTGGGCGTGACCGGCGCCAAAGGAAGCCGGAGAAAGTGCAGCGAGTTTCACGATATAGCCACCACGCGTTGCGACTCTTTCATTCGCGCTGAGACCGCGTCGGACCTCGATCCAATCCCCGTCTTTGATGCCAAGCTCTAGATCACGTTTTTGAAACAACTCGCCTTCGAGCATGACATAGGCAGTTGGCATTCCCTGATCCATGACAATGGCCGCTGCGGGAATGGCAACCGGCGCATCGACTTCTTCCGTTGCGATTTCCAATTCCGCGAGCATGCCAGGGCGGACCGTGTTCTCTGGGTTTTGCATCTCAAAGCGCAAAAGTAAACTGCGGGAGTTTGCATCGACTTCTTGACTGATATAGGAGTTCCTAGAGAGGTCGAAACGTTTGTCTGGCAGAGCAGCAAAACGGACGGCTGCTTTCGGCGATGTTCCAACAGAGGCCAGATCAAACTCAGAGACTCGTCCTTCAATCCAGATGCGCGAGGAATCCAGTATCCGAAAGAGAGCCTCATTGGCTGCTACAGCTTCGCCTTCTACATGATGCACTTGGACAAGATGTCCTCCAATTGGAGCCGTAATCGGAAAGGAATGAGTTGAGACAAAGCTTCCTTTGTCTTTCTCTCCCCGACTTGCGAGAAGCCGGTCTAATGACTCCTTCATGCGAGTAGCAGCTTGTGCCTCATTGCGAGCGACCGCGAGATTCTGTTCCGCTTGATCGAGCTGCTGTTGCGTGCTGAGGCCCTCGGGACGAAGACGGCCCATCCGTTCTCGCTCCTGCTGCGCAAAACGCAGCCGTGCTTCGGCGTCGCCAACAGTTCGCAGAACATCGAGTGCCTTGAGATCGAACTCGAGATCCAGTGCCCGAAGCTGTGCAAGTTCGGCGGGATTGAGTGGCGGCTCGACGAGTCCTAAAACTTTTCCCGCTTCGACAATGTCCCCCGTTTTGGGAAACGAGTTCGGAGAAGAGGAAAGAAGTCTGCCACCCAAGGCGCTTGTGACAACGGCCATCGCACTTTCAGGAACTGCCGCGCGTGCGGGGACAACAAGCCGACGATTCAATTTTCGGGGCTCCGCTTTGGCAAGGAGGAGTTTCAATTTCCACTGCTGCTCCATCAAGAAAGGCACGGCGCCCGCGGGTTCACTTTCCGTTTCGTTTGCGGCCGCGTTGACGGCTTCAGCGTCGCTGGCGTAGATCTGCATCTCGCCCAGGTCGAGCGTTTCTTGGGCTTGATCGCTTTGCAAGACAAGCTTTGCAGGAAAACTACCGGATTTGGAGAAACTTCCCTCCGGAACAAAAAGTCCTTCACGTTTTGGAAGATTCGCAGTCAGTGAAGAACCGCCAACTTCGAGAGTGACTACGCCCGATCGAACCGCTTCACCCGTCCCGAGCACACTCACATGCGCAAGATAGCGGCTAGACTTTCCCTGCACGGGAGGTTGATACTCGAGGAAAAGGAGCAGCTTTTCGCCGAAAACGGTTTTACTCGTCGGCTCGATCGAGGGGGCGTCACCGTGTGGGTGGGGATGGTCGTGATCGTGCGGCTGTTCGCGGCAACCAGCACCGGCGAGAAATAAAAAATTTGCAACAATAAGAAAAAGAGAAAAGGGTTTCATAAAAGCTCCTTAGATTCGTGACTCATCGAATGCGCGAGTAGCTTCGAGACACCCGCGCGGGCACTATGAGATCCGCGCCACTCGAGGCGTAGAATTACCTAAGAAAGCTTCAAATCAAAATGGCGTGACTAGAACGAAGAATGCCGAGAAGGCCAGAAGGTCGACCCCGAGGGTGGAGGAGATTGCCTAGATCTTGCTGCTGTTCAGAGAAAGGCAATGCACAAGGTAAGATGCGAGCGGGAAAAATTAAAATCCCACACGTGGACTCCACAACAGTATTTCTTGGAAGCTGGAAGCCTGCAGGAAGCGAAGGGATTGCAAGCAGTAAACCTTTTCGTGAGTGATCACTTTGTGGCTCTGGATGATGATCCTCTTCACTGTGTTTTGCATGATGCCAGTTCGAAAACGTTTCCAAATCCGTGTGGAATTCATGAGAGGGGAACACGTGAACATGTTCTTCTTCATCGCCGTGTGCATGAAACAGCGCGACGTGACCTTCTAGAGTGGAGCCGAAAAGCAATGCAGGCAACGCGGCGAGAGAAAACAGCGCGCGCTTCCAACGGGACTGCAAATACTTTCTCTTGAGAGAGGAGAACATCTGCGCAGTTCTATACCACTGTCCCTGTTCGCTAGCAATACACGGATTTTGGAGTTTTTCAAAACATGACAGTTCACCTCTATTATTAACCTAGCTTCCTGCCAAAGATTGGAGAGAACATTGGTCGGCTGCGAAGAGAGAGGATAAGCGCTAATACTAAAACTCTTGCGGAGCGGGCTCTGAGTGCTCGTCTCAATAGTGTAGAGGAAGCGCGTCTCACGGGTCTTAAAACCGTGGACGAAATGTCCCAACCTATGGAGGCGTTCACGCTTCGTCAATTCGCGAAGCAATATCTTGAACATGCCAAGGCCCAGTTAAAGCCATCGAGTTACGAGAGAGCAGAAGACACCTTGGATAAACGAGTCCTTCCAGTATTGGGTGGTCTTGTGCTGAACCGTGTTACTCCGGGAGATATTCAGAGGTACGTTGATAAGCGAATTCGAGATGGGGCGGCTCCGGCAACGGGGCTTCGGGAAATGATTGTTCTCTCCGCTCTTTTTCGTGAGGCTCGAAAAGCCGAGCTTGTAGACCGGAATCCAGTTTCCCTCGTGACGAAGCCAAAGGTCAACAACACGATTGTGCGGTACCTGAGTTTTCAGGAAGAAACGAAGTTATTGTCTCTATGTTCCGAGCCGCTGAAGTCGGCGATTTTGATTTCTATTCATACTGGAATGAGAGAGGGGGAGCTTACAGCGTTGAAGTGGGAGAACGTGAAGCTTGGAGAGAGGTTGATTTTCGTACGAAATACAAAGTCGGGTCGAGATCGAGCCCTTCCAATGAATGAAAAAGTGTTTCAGATTCTCTCGGCCATGCCCCGACATTTTTCGAGCCCGTTTGTTTTTGTCTCCGATACAGGTACGCGCTATGACCGATTCAACAACACGCCTTGGCGGAAGGCGTTGAAGGATTCTGGGATATTAAATTTTCGCTGGCACGACTTGAGGCATACTTGCGCTTCGCGCATGGCACAAGCCGGAGTTCCCATCACTGCGGTGAAGGAAATTCTTGGCCATAGTTCGATTCAGGTTACAATGCGCTACGCACACTTGGCTCCCGCCAATCTGCGAGATGCTGTCGCCTCCCTCGAAAGAGGTTTTCCTGTTCCTGGAACTACACACGGGACTACACAAGGCGAAGCTTCAAGTAAAAAAGCGGCCGGTTAAATGACGCAAATCGTTGTAAGGAGGTAGGTAAGCCCGGGTAGCTCAATGGTAGAGCACCGCTTTCGTAAAGCGGGGGTTGTGGGTTCAAATCCCGCCTCGGGCTCCAACCTGGAAAAAAATTCCAGAAAGATTTTCCAATTCCAAGCCATCTTCGGCGCGCTTGAAACCAGACTCCATAGGCAAATTCTAGAAACTTTCATTTGGCAATCAGATTGCGTAAGCGCTGGCTCGTGTACTTTGAGGCGGCAACTTGCTTACAGGAGACAGAAATGAACTTTCGCAATCAGTTAGGACAGGTATTTTCTAGTTTGTTGTTGTTTGGATTTTGGGGAAACTCACAGGGTCATGCACAAGAGCATACCGCCTGCTTTGAGGGACAGTTAGGCCCCGATGATGTGCAAAGAGCGCAGTTTGGTTTTTCCATGGATAGAGATGGAAACTGGCTTGTTGTCGGCGCGCCTTTCGACAGTGAAGTGTTGAACGAATCGGGTGCTGTCTATGTATTCCATCGTGAAGGTGAAGAGTGGGTTCAAACACAGAAACTTTTGGCTTCTGATGCAGCCCTATTTCCAGGTCAGCGATTTGGTCATGCGGTATCGATTTCTGAGGATTTCATAGCTGTTAGTACCGAGTTCGTGCAGGCGTACGTGATCGGGAATCCGATTCCGATGTCTTCTGAACAGGTGTATCTATTTCAAAGGCAAGAAAACCAATGGCTGGAACAAGCTAGATTGCTTCCAACAAACCACAGCCCAGGAGATCATTTTGGGGAGTCTCTTTCTCTAGACGGCAACCGGCTCTTGGTAGGCGCGCCGGAGCGATTTACGGTCGAGCCTTTTCTTTATGGGTCCGCGTATCTTTTTCAATACCAAGAAGGGATTTGGATAGAAGAAGCAGAGCTTCGCGCATCTGCGGACTATTATTCCTATGGATTTGGTGCAGCCGTGGAATTGGAAGACTCCTTGGCGATTGTGGGTGCACCTCTTGCTTACAGTATTTCCTTCACGTCCTCGGAGCTTCGCGGCAGAGTTTTTATCTTTCAGCAAAATGCTTCCTTATGGGAGCAAGAAAGTGTCTTGTTGCCAACTGGAGTTGATTTTTCGGATCGATTTGGTGCTGCGATTTCGCTGGACAACAATCAACTTTTGGTTGGTGCGCCCGAGGAATATCTCGATCAGAGTGCAAGTCGAGGAGCAGCTTACATTTTCCAAAGAGAGCAAGGAAGCTGGCAGCAGGTCGTGCGTTTGCTTTCTGGGAATCCGGAAAATGGTTTTCGTTTTGGAGTGAAGGTTTCACTGTTTGAGAATCACGCAGCCGTCGCAGATTCTTCCGGGAAATACTATGGTTATCCACCAAGTCGAAACTCGGTTCACGTTTTTGAAAATGCTGGAGGAATTTGGAATGAAAGAGGAAACATCTTTGCGCCATCGACTTTTCCAAATATCTCCAGCTTTTCGGATTTTGGACAATCAGTGAATTTGAATGCACAAGAGTTGCTGGTTGGTGATCCACAATTTCTCTATGGATTGTCTGGCAGTATTTTGAGTTATTCCATCGCAGAAAACTGCTTGCAGGACTGTAACTCAAATGGGACAGACGATCTAATCGAGGTCTTGCTAGGACATAGCCAGGATTTGAATCACAATCAGCTCCCCGATGAATGCGAATTGCCATTTCGAATCGTTTACAGTGATCCGAGTAATGGATTGATTGATCCACGCCAACCGAGCGATTCCATGGGGAATATTAACGTTGGAATTAACGGGGTTTATTTGCAATTCAATACTGCGGGCCTCGGAATGGTTCCCGAGGAATGGATGGTCAGTGAAATAGGAGGAGATGGGATAGCTCCCGGCATTTCCTATCTGCAAGCTAGTTCTGTAGGAGCGGTTTCTTTTTATCTCAATAGTGTTCTTGAGCCTGGAACGTGGACCATTTTCACTCATATTCCCACGGGAGAAGCGATTCGCGTTGGCTATTTGCCTGGAGATGTGAATGGCGACGGGACGAGTTCCCCCCATGACATTCTGACCTTGCTGAACATCATGTTAGGCGTTGAGCCGATCCAGCCAGGCAAAGAATACTATGTTGATATCAATCGCAATGGATTGCTCGAACCCTACGACATTCTGCGTTTGATTGATCTATTGCTTGGGAATGGAGTGTACGAATCCTATTTCTATCAATCATTGCCCGAGTGAAAACAGTAGGGGCGGCGCATGCGCCGCCCCTACATTAAATTCGCGTTTAAGAAATCCTTATTCCGAAGGCTTCTGAAACGTCGCTTCGTCGATTTGAACATTGAGTTGATAAGAACTCGCATTCACCGTTCGATCGACTTTTCCACCAACACTTCGCTTGGATTGAAAAGGAATCCAAACTCCATCGAGTTCGCGATAGTCGCTGTAATTGGTGATCTGATCGTCAGTACCTTCACGCTGAATCTGGCGAATCAATCGTGAGTTCTCCCGATCGAAGCTGAGATTCATACTGAAATTGTTTCCATTGCGAATGGCGATGGTGTCGCAGGCAGCACCATCGATGGTTTCCGAGGCGAGATATTGTGCTTCGAAATCGCCCAGCGCCGCTCGAACCAAGATCGAAAGATAAGAGCGTTTCAGATTCGCTTGTGCTTCTTGAATCTGCGCGGCGGGGATATTCATCATCCCCTGTGGAGATTTCATCCAGCCGGAGTTTCCGTCCAATACCTGAACCACATGAGTGCCAAACATCTCGGATTGAATCCTTGCGCGATCGGGAAACATGGCCGTGATTTCCACAGGCACGCGATAGATTTTTTCGTCGAGATTGACTCGCATGGTTTCGCCTTTCATCTCGAAAGAACGAATCGCGGCGACTTTCTCTTTGCAACCGCAGGCATCGAGCCAGGAGTGAAGTATTTGCTTGCCCTTCTCCGTAGCTTGGGGAGTGGCTGCGGGTAAGGCACTGGCAGGCATCGCGGGAATGGTGATATCCAATTTCGAAACCGCTGCGATGCTGTCGAGAGCAGTTTCAAAAAGTTTTTCATTTCCGACGACGACCATGGTGAAACGACTCGGATCGAGATGGCGTTTTCCAGCAGCCCAGACTTCGTCCAAGCTCACAGTTCGAATTTTGTCCATTTCCTTTTCTAGAAAATTCGAGGGATAGCCATAAAAATCCAAATCCATTTGCCGTCGCAGGATTTTGTCCCGGCTGTCATAGCGAAAAATCTCCGTATTCACGATGCGTTCACGTGCCGTTTCGAGTTCTTCAGGACTTGGTTTCTCGGCGAGTATGCGCTGGCATTCTTTCACAATGGCGTTGATCGCTGCTGTGGTGGACTGGCATTTCGTGCCGCAAGAAGAGAGGAAAATTCCGTCTGTGGCATAGGGAGCCGAAAATCCGCCGCGAACGCTATAAGCCAGCCCCAAATCCGATCGAACAACCTGAACTAAACGAGTTGAAAATCCGCCCGTTCCCAAAATCGAAGAGAAAAGCCAAAGAGCGGGGTAGTCGGGGTGATCTCTTCGTACTGCTTCGTGACCAAGCAAAATCGTGCTTTGATTGATATCAGCTTTGTCCGCGAAGTAGATCTTGGTTTTTTCTGGTTTTAGAGGTTTCGTCTCGACAGTTGGGAAAGAAAGCATTTCCGGGATCCAAGTTTGCAGAGCCGATTCCACGACCGTTTTCATGGTCTTGGCATCGAAGTCGCCAATGATTCCCAAGCGCAAATTGTTCGGAACAAAATATTTTCGATGAAAGTTGACGAGATCGTCTCTGGTGATGCGCGAGAGATGTTCGTATTCCACAGTGCGTGCCCAAGGGGAATCTGTTCCCCACATCATTTTTTGGAATTCTCGGCTCGCGATGGGGCCGGGATTGTCGTTTCGCCGAGCAATCCCAGTCGAGATTTCTTTCTTGGCTAAATCGATTTTGTTTTGCGGGAAGTTCGGGTTGCGCATCAAGT
>CAZMYG010000016.1:0-25959 GCA_964570465.1 uncultured Planctomycetales bacterium | reverse complement strand
GATTGATGAAATCCTGAAACGACCTGAGCATGTCTGGTATGGGCATTAAACCTGTTGCCTGCTCTGTCCTCTCCATGGCAGGAAACACAGTGTTGCAAATACAGTTCTTTTCCATCTGCGGATTCGTTAAAAAAAAGAAAAGACAAAGGAACAAAAATAGCTGCATGCTATTTTTGTTCCTTTGTCCGAGTTGAAAATTGAAAAATGATCTCTTCAGTAAGATCTACAAATTCAATCTCTCGATCGTGATACAGGGGTTTTTCTACGACGAGTGAAACTCCCGCCTTCTTGGCAATGTCGGGAAGAGTTTTCTCAAAGGCTTTGATAATCTCCGAAAGCGAGGCTTCGCCGCTTAATTGTTGATGCGCTCTTGTTTGCAAAGAAGCTCCCCGTGCTTCGAGTTCTTCGACAGCTTTGTTATCTTCCCTGGCTTGGGCGGCTTTTTTCCTGCTTTGCAGTTCGCGAAGCGCCCGGTTCCAGTGTTCGGAGCTATAAAAGGCTACCAACAGTTTCGTTCGATCGAATGTCCCAACTCGTATTTTTTTTCCTGTAGAAATCGTGGGAGAGATTGTGGCGTGTGGAGATTGACAATTCGTAAAGAGCAAAATCACCCCGATCGCCAACAAAACGGAACTAGTTTTCTTCATGAGTACTCCTCTTAGATTTTTGGCGTGAAGCAACAGTAACCAATGCGATCACAGGCCTCTTTCATCCGAACCCACTCCGCGCTTTCCGGAATCACCTGAAGCGACATGGGATAGAGAATGTTGTTCTCCTTGAAAATATGGTCGCGAAGCAAGGTAACCAACCCTTGTGAGACGGGATCTAGATTATTTTTAAACGTAGAGAAGTTTCGCTCCGAAATCGTCCCAGTCAAATCCTGGAGCTGATGTTTGCGTTGACGTAGATCCTGATGTTCCGATCTCATGACATGAGGCGGGCCTGCAAAGCCGCGCTTCTCCAATTCAGGGAAGAGTACATCTTCTTCTCGTTTGTGATGTGCCTCCGCGCCGATCAAATGCGAAGCGATGCTCTTTAGCAGCTCGAACTCGGGGCGCTTCGTTTCGAAGCGCGTCATTGTTTGAATTGTTTGATTCGTTTTTTCTAAATCGTCGAGAAATTTCAAAATCATGTCGTGCTCGCTGATCATGGTGTGTAGCACATGTCCAGGATCGAGACGGGACTTGAGTTTCGCAACATCGGGGCTTTGCGAAGACATCGAACAGCAACTGCTCATGAGTGGATCCATCGTATTCTCCTTTGAAACATCAAACGAACAGGACGATTGCAAATCGCGAGCCAATTCGAAAACGACGTGCGCTACTCTGAAATGAAAGCCTCACGTCGAAAAATTTCCCACAAAAGAGGATTTTTCCCCTC
Organism: uncultured Planctomycetales bacterium; assembly: GCA_964570465.1. GTDB lineage: Bacteria > Planctomycetota > UBA1135 > UBA1135 > CAZMYG01 > CAZMYG01. Next base: position 24,579 of record CAZMYG010000016.1, on the reverse strand, counting down.
AATATCATGCGGGAGACAGATTTTTCTCTGGCAGTAAATAAGGCATAGGGGTTGCACTACTCCTTCTCCATGACAAATTCTATTATATTCATGACCTGGCGCAGCCTACGTTCGAGTCGTCCGTAGAGTGACAGAATATGACAACTGGCCAGGCTCGGGTTGCTGTCATGATGCTGACCTCACAGTGCAACATGAGCTGCTCCTTTTGCATCAACGAGAAATCCATGGAGACGTTCACGAAAGAGCGAGCAAGAAAGTTGCTTTTCGTTTTGAAAGCAGAGGGAATTCGGTCTCTCGTTCTTGGAGGCGGTGAACCACTGGAATGGCCTCACGGGACATTTTCCCTAGCCGAAGAGGCGCGACGTGAGGGATTTCTCGTGCAGCTCGGCACCAACGGTATTTTGCTCCCAAGCGGGTTTGAGAAAAGTTCTTCGATCGACCGCTATGTTTTACCTTTAGATGGAGCGTCGGCCGAGATTCATAACTCGCTTCGTTTCTGGCGAGATAATCATTTTCAAATCGTTATGGATCGTTTGAACAAGCTGAAATCGGTTGGAAAGTCGACGACCATTTCCACCGTGGTCACGAAGAAAAACTACAGAGACTTGAGATCTATTTTTCAGATGCTGCTGGCGCTCAATCGGCCAAGTCCATTCTTGCATGCCTGGCATCTGTACCGTTTTATTCCTGAGGGGCAGAAAGGCCGTGCAAACGGACCAAATCTCTTTTTAAAGAAGGAAGAATACAACCGAGTCACCGAAACCCTTCGCAGCGAGGAGTCTGAATTCAAAGTATTCAAGCGATCGGATATGTTGAAATCAATCACCGTCGAATTCTTTTGGATTGAAGCCGGGAAAATTCACAGTCAACTCGGAGAACGACGAAGAGTTGTTGAGGTATGAGCGCCCTTGAGCTCATTTAGAGTAAGAGCATCTCCGGGGAAAAATTCCCAAAAGGGTAAACTTTTCCCCTTATCAAATCTCTGTACTCAACAGGTCTTGAAATAATTGCTGGGTGTTCACCATGAAACGCCTCAAATCCCAAATGGCACATCATTTGCAAAATGGCCGGTATGAGGAAAGCTCTGTGTAGCGGCACCTTTCTAATTGTTTTTGGCGCCAGCGCTCTGGCGCAAGCGCCAAGCGAAGAAGCCTATCGGTACTTCGAACAAAACTGCCAAAGCTGTCACACGATTGGAGGTGGACGGCTCGCGGGTCCAGATCTTAAAAACATCCTAGAGCGACGTGATCGCGCATGGGTTCAAAAGTTTTTATTAAACCCAAAGGCCGTGATCGATAGCGGCGACGCCTATGCGCAAACTATCTTCCGCGAAGCACGCGGAGTCTACATGCCTACTCCTCCTGGTATCACTCGGGATCTCGCAGAAAAACTGATCCAAGTTGTGGAAGCCGAGTCCACCAAAGAGCAAAGCCGTTTTTCCGGGCTGCAAGTCACCGAACGCCCGCTGACAGCTGCCGACACGGAATTAGGAAGAAAACTATTTCAGGGAGAGGCTTCTTTTCAAAGCGGGGCGCCGGCTTGCTATAGCTGTCACACGGTCGAGGGATCTTCTGGTTTTGGCGGAGGCCAACTGGGCCCTGATTTGACCGCGGTATTTGCAAGACTCGAGGGGCGGAAGGCTCTTTCAGCCTGGCTTAGCGCGCCTCCTTCCTCAATCATGTCTCCCATTTTTCGCAAGACTCCGATGAACGAAGAGGAAGTTCTTGCGATCACCGCCTTTCTGAAAGATCGATCTGCCAGTGGCGCGGAAAAAGCGAGGAGTGAACTCCCTGGGTTTTTCCTCGCCGGATTTGGCAGCTCGGCCATTTTGCTAGTTTTCTTCGATGTGTTTTGGCGTCGCCGCTATCGCGCGACACGTCGGCCGCTCCTGGAAAAACGCTCTTCTCGTGGGCGATCGATGGAGGACTTTGAGTCATGAATCAAGAATCAAGCAACGGAAACCCGTGGATCCAGGACAAAATCTCTCCGAACGATCGACTTTGGGAAGAGTTCTATCGCAACCGCTGGCAATACGACAAAGTCGTACGCAGCACGCACGGGGTTAATTGCACGGGATCGTGTTCCTGGAATATCCACGTCAAGGAAGGAATCGTCGCCTGGGAAATGCAGGCTCTCGATTATCCCCGACTCGAAGAAGGCATTCCTCCCTACGAACCTCGCGGTTGCCAGAGAGGAATTAGTTTTTCTTGGTATCTCTACAGCCCACTGCGAGTGAAATACCCATACATCCGCGGCGCCTTGCTCGACCTCTGGCAAGAAGCAAAAACCAAACACGAAGATCCTGTTGAGGCTTGGCGTTGGCTTCAATCCCAACCTGAAAAACGTGCCCGCTATCAGCGAGCGCGCGGCAAAGGGGGATTCCGGCGTACGAGCTGGGATACGGCGCTTGAAATCATCTCGGCTTCTGCCGTTCACACGATCAAAGAACATGGCCCTGATCGAATTGCCGGCTTTTCTCCAATTCCTGCCATGTCCATGGTGAGCTACGCAGCGGGTGCTAGGTTGTTGCAATTGCTTGGCGGCGTCGCGCTTTCTTTCTACGACTGGTATTGCGATCTTCCCAACGCTTCCCCAGAAGTTTGGGGTGAGCAAACCGACGTCAACGAATCTGCGGATTGGTATCACTCAAAATTTCTAGCCGTCATGGGCTCCAATCTCAACATGACGCGAACGCCCGATGTGCCCTTCGCGAGCCAAGCTCGGACAAATGGAACGAAGATGGTCGTCTTCGCCCCAGATTTCAACCAGGTTGCAAAATACGCCGACGAATGGATCGGACTGAATGCCGGACAAGATGGAGCCTGGTGGATGGCAGTCAATCACGTCATCCTCAAAGAGTTTCATCACGAGAGAAAAGAAAAGTTTTTCCTCGACTACACCAAGCAATTCACGGACGCGCCCTTTCTCGTCGAGATCCAAAAACAAGGCAAGCACTGGGCCGCGGGGAAAATGCTCCGCGCGGGTCGCTTGGAAAACTATGCCCAAGAAGAACACGGGGAGTGGAAATTTCTCCAATGGGATCGCACAGAGAATCGGCCCAAAATGCCTATGGGCAGTTCCGGCTTTCGCTGGCAGCAGAAACCAGGGCAATGGAATCTCAAGGCGCAGGATGGAAAAGACGGCAGCCCAATCGATGCCGAAATCAGTTTTTTAGAGCAGCACGACGAAGTCTTGGAACTCACCTTCGACGACTTCGCCGATGGAGCACAAAAACTGCGAGGGGTTCCGGTACGAACGGTACAAACGGCCAATGGAACGGTGAAAGTCGCAACCGTCTATGACTTGCTCATGGCGCAGTATGGAGTGCCGCGAGGCTTAGCGGGGGATTACCCAAAGAGCTATGACGAAGACGCGGTTTACACTCCAGCTTGGGCCGAACGATATACGGGAATTGACCGAGCAACGTTGATCCGGTTCGCTCGCGAGTGGGCCAATACGGCGCTGCACACGGGCGGCAAGTGCACCATTATCATCGGCGCTGGAATCAATCACTGGTATCACGCCAATCTGATGTATCGCGCCGCAATTCACGCGCTGATGTTCTGCGGCTGTGTGGGAGTCAATGGCGGCGGTCTTGCCCACTATGTCGGACAAGAAAAACTGGCCCCGATGGAAAGCTGGTCTTCCATCGCCTTCGCCAAAGATTGGTTTGGCCCGTCTCGACTGCAAAACGCTCCGAGTTGGCATTACGTGCACACCGATCAGTGGAGATACGAGAAGAGTTTCCGGGACTATCACACAGTCCCCCCAAATCAACCGAAGGGCAGTCTCACGGAGGGCCACACGATTGACACGAATGTCCGTGCGGTTCGCAACGGATGGTTACCCTTCTTCCCTCAATTCGATCGCAGTCCTCTCGAACTTTGCGAACAGGCAAAGGCAGCGGGCGCCAAGAGCGAGACGGAAATCGCGAATTGGGTGCGCGACCAGCTCGTCGCACGAAAACTCAAGTTCGCCATCGAAAAACCGGATGCTCCAGAATCTTGGCCTAGGCTTTGGTTCATCTGGCGCGGCAACGCCTTAATGTCCTCTGCGAAAGGGCACGAATATTTCCTCAAGCACTATCTGGGAACTCACAACAATGCGGTTTCGAAGGATTTAGCAGAAGACCAAGTTCGGGAAGTCGAATGGGTCAAACAAGCGCCCACCGGAAAAATGGATCTCGTCGTCGATCTCAATTTCCGCATGGACACTTCGGCTTTGTATTCCGACATCGTTCTTCCCGCAGCCACTTGGTATGAAAAGGCCGACCTCAATAGCACCGACATGCACAGCTTCATTCATCCGCTAAGTAAGGCCGTGCCCACCTGCTGGGAGAGCAAATCGGATTGGGACATTTTCCGCGCGATTGCGAAGTCGATCAGCGCTCTGGCACCCAAACATCTCCCGGGTTTGCACTCCGATATCGTCGCTTCCCCTCTCGCCCACGACTCGGCGGCAGAAATCGCCCAGCCCGAAATTCGCGATTGGCATCGCAAGGAATGCGAAGCGATTCCGGGAAAAACCATGCCTGGACTCAAGGTCGTGCAACGCGACTATGAAAACGTCTATCACCGATTCATTTCCTACGGCCCGCTCGTACGCGCCAATGGGCTCGGCGCTCATGGAACCCAATACGCGATCGAGGACGAATACGACAAGCTAGCAAAGCAAGCCGGAGCGCAGCGTTGGGGCGGTCAAATCTATCCTTCGCTCGAACACGCGACAGAAGTCTGCGATGCGATCTTAAAATTGGCTACGGTCACCAACGGAGAGCTGGCCTATCGCTCCTATCAAAATATGGAGAAGAAAACCGGTCTGCATCTCACCGATCTCGCGGAAAAAAGCCGCAGCGTTCGCATGAGCTACCGCGATCTGCAAACGCAACCCCGTCGCCTGCTCAATTCCCCCATGTGGTCGGGACTTCTCGAGGATGGCCGGGCCTATGCGCCCTTTACCTATAATAAGGAGAAGCTCGTTCCCTGGAGAACGCTGACAGGGCGCCAGCATTTTTATCTGGATCATCCCGGATACATTCAATTCGGCGAACATTTACCCACCTACAAGCCAAAGCCCAGTCCCGACGATTACGCGGACCTGCTCTTCAGCGAAGGGGAGGGAAAAACGTTGCGGCTCAACTATCTCACTCCGCACGGCAAGTGGCATATCCATTCCACCTACGGCGATAACCATCGCATGACCACGCTCTCGCGAGGCTGCGAACCGTTTTGGATCAACGACAAGGACGCTGCTTCGATTGGCATTGTGGACAACGACTGGGTCGAAGTGTTCAACGATCACGGAGTCGTCGTCACTCGCGCGGCGGTGAGTGCGCGCATCCCACCTGGGATTTGCATCATCTATCACTCCCCTGAAAGAACCTACGGAGTGCCCAAGAGCCCTCTGCGCGGGCATCGACGTGGAGGCGGGCACAACAGCCTCACTCGCACGCGACTCAAACCCAATTTGATGGTGGGAGGTTATGGGCAATTCACCTTCCACTTTAACTACTGGGGACCCACTGGTTGCAATCGAGACACTCACATTCTCGTGCGCAAATGCCCGAGCCTGGAATGGTAGGAAAGGAAAAACATGGACGTTCGCTCACAGATCGCTTTGCTCTTCCATCTCGATAAATGCATCGGTTGCCATACTTGCAGCGTTGCCTGCAAAAATATTTGGACCGACCGAAAAGGCACCGAATACATGTGGTGGAACAATGTCGAGACCAAGCCTGGCACTGGCTACCCAACAAAATGGGAGGACCAGGAAAATTACAAAGGCGGGTGGGAACTCAAGGACGGAAAACTTCGGCTCAAGAGCACAGGCCCGGAACGCATTATTCCCAATATTTTCCACAATCCCTCGATGCCCTCGATGGACGACTACTACGAGCCCTGGACTTACAAATACGACGAGTTGTTCAACGCTCCAGAAGGAGATGATCAGCCCACGGCGCGACCGGTTTCGATGGTGACGGGTGCGCCCATTAATATTGAAGCGGGCCCCAACTGGGATGACGATCTAGGTGGATCTCCAATTTATGCTGCAAACGATCCGAATCTCGCCGAACTTTCTCCGGAAGTACGCGCAGCCATGTTTGAGATTGAGCGGCTTGCTTTCTTCTACGTACCGAGAATTTGCAATCACTGCCTCAATCCGAGTTGTGTAGCGAGTTGTCCATCAGGCGCTCTCTACAAACGCGGCGAAGACGGAGTGGTTCTACTCAATCAAGAACGATGCCGCGCCTGGCGATCCTGTATTTCTGCCTGTCCTTACAAAAAAACCTATTACAACTGGTCGACGGGCAAGAGTGAAAAATGCATTCTCTGCTTTCCAAGGCTCGAAACGGGACAAGCGCCCGCTTGTTTTCATTCCTGTGTCGGCCGCATTCGTTATCTCGGCAATGTCCTCTACGACGCGGACAAAATTGTCGACTGCGCCAAGCAGCCGGATCTAGAACTCGTCGAAGCGCAGCGCGCGTTGATTCTCGATCCGAAAGACCCCGAAGTGATCCAAGCCGCTCTGCGCAACGGCATGCACGAAAGCGTGATTGAGTCGGCACAACGCTCGCCGGTTTACAAATTCGTCAAGGACTGGAAGCTCGCCTTGCCCATGCATGTGGAGTACCGCACTTTCCCCATGCTTTTTTACGTGCCACCTCTTATGCCCGTGCTCGCCTCGCGAAAAGGCGATGTCGTGCATAACGAAACTGACGCTCTATTTGCCGATATCGATCAGGCTCGAGTTCCACTTCAATTTTTGGCGAGGCTGTTTGCAGCCGGAAATGAAAGCAAGGTTCGCTACGCGCTGCGAAAGCAATTGGCCGTGCGTCAGTGGCGACGCCACATCACCGTCGGCGATATCAACGAAGAAGCCGCCAAAGCCGCGCTTCGCGAAGGAGATTGCAGTCCTGAAGAAGCGGATGCGATTTATCGTCTGACGGCGTTGGCCAGTATGGATGAGCGTGTCGTCGTTCCTCCTTCACAAAGAGAGATGGCGATTCAGGCTCTTGAGGATCCCTTGGAGCACAAGCAAGGGATGGGTTTTGGATTCCGTACTGGACCAACGCGGGGAGCTTAAAACCATGCGTGCCTCTTTAGAAACTCACGAAGCTCTAGCTCGGCTACTCGAGTATCCACGAGCAGGATGGATGAAGTCTTTTCAAGATGGATCTCGCATCTTGGAAAACCAATGCCCTTCCGCTTGGTCGGCCCTTCGTCCCTTTGCGGAATTTGTAAATTCTAAATCCCCTACGGAGCTTGAAGAACTCTTTACGGCAACCTTCGATCACAGCGACAGCTGCGCATTGGAAGTGGGCTGGCATGTCTTTGGTGAAAACTACACTCGTGGCAGTTTCATGGCCGGAATGCGTCGGCAGTTACGAGAAAACGGCATCGAAGAAAATGGAGAGCTTCCGGACCATCTGAGCCACTTGCTTCCCTTAGCCGGGAAGAGCCCGCCAGAAAAAGCAAAGCTGCTTGTCCTGGAGTGCCTCGCTCCCGCCGTACGCAAGATTCAACTCGCTTTGGATGAAGCCAAAAATCCTTGGAGCCCCGTACTCGCCGCCGTCTTGGAGTTACTCGCCACTCACGATCCCCAAGCGCGAACGGTGGCGCCAGCAAAAGCCCCAGTCAATGACCCGACTGCATTGGAGTCTTGTTCGGAGGAAGGCTATGAATGATTTCTTACTCTTTGGCGTTCTGCCCTATTTGTCCATGAGCGTTTTCCTGCTTGTAACCATTCAGAGATACCGGCAGCGAACGTTTACTTACAGCAGCCTCAGTTCCCAGTTCCTAGAAAATCGCCAGCACTTTTGGGGCAGCGTTCCTTTTCATTACGGGTTGCTTTTTGTCTTGGGATTACATCTCGCTGGAGTGTTAATTCCCAAGACGATTTTGGCCTGGAATGCCGCGCCTTTGCGACTCTTCATTACCGAGACCACCGGGCTCGCCATGGCGGCAATCACCCTGTTCGGGCTTTGCAACATTGTTCTGCGGCGCATGCACGACAGTAAGTCCCGCATAGTCACAACGGCAAGCGACTGGATTGTCTATGCCTTACTTGGCGTTCAAGTCATCAGCGGAATCGGCGTCGCACTCTTCTATGGCTGGGGCAGCTCTTGGTTTGCCAGTTCTTTAACTCCCTGGCTTTGGTCTCTTGCCATATTGCAACCAGATCTCAGCTACGTGTCGGCAATGCCGTGGCTTGTGAAACTTCACATCATCAACGCGTGGCTGCTGATTGGATTTTTCCCCTTCACTCGTCTTGTGCATGTGCTCGTAGCGCCCAATCCGTATCTATGGCGGCGAACTCAGGTCGTAATTTGGAATCGTCCCCGAATCAAAGGAGGCTAAACGTGAGCGGAATCTATCGTCGCAGCATGGATTTTCTCAAATCGGGTCATCCCGGGACTCTTCTCACTTCCCTTTTGTACTTTGACTTTTGCTTCGCCGTCTGGGTTTTGAATGGCGCCATGGCCCCATACATCTCTCAAGAATTTGGGCTTACCCCTTCGGAAAAAGGATTCATGGTTTCGGTTCCTGTGATTGCTGGAGCCTTGATGCGTTTTCCTTTGGGCCTGCTCTCCCAATACATTGGGCGAAAAAACGCAGCTCAGATCGAAATGGGGATGATTTGTGTTGGACTAGCCTTTGGGTATTTCTTCGTGGAAACCTATTTGGGCGTCATCGTCATGGGAATCATTCTAGGGGTCGCGGGCGCCAGTTTCGGCGTCGCGTTGTCCTTGGGTTCGGGTTGGTATCCACCTAAATATAAAGGGCTGGCCATGGGGATCGCGGGTGCAGGAAACTCCGGAGCCGTGCTCGCCGTTTTGTTTGCGCCTCCACTCGCCAAACTCTACGGATGGAAAGCGGTGTACGGACTCTCCATCATTCCCATCGTTCTCGCCATGATCTTGCTGCAAATCTTTGCCAAAGAACCTCCCGACCGAGAGCAAAAAACTCTCAAAGATTATTTGAAAGTGTTGATCGATCGCGATGCGTGGATTTTTAACTTGATGTATATGCTGACCTTTGGCGGCTATATCGGACTCACGAGTTTTCTTCCTACGCTTTTTCATGACCAATACTTAATCCCCAAAGAGTCGATTGGAAAATACTCCGCCATCATCATTGTGATGGCGAGCATTCTGCGCATTCTGGGGGGCTGGATGGCGGATCGAATCGGGGGAATCCGCCTTCTCTACATCTTGGGACTTTCCATTGTCGGCTGCACAGCGGTCGCTTCGATCATTCCCGTGAATCCTTGGATGATGGTTGCCATCATGGTTTTGTGCTTTAGCGCCATGGGCGCGGGAAATGGCGCCGTCTTTCAACTGGTTCCTCTTCGATTCAAAACCACGACTGCTGTCGCTGGAAGCTTGATTGGCGAGATCGGCGCTCTGGCAGGTGGATTTCTTCCAGTTGCCATGGGTTTAGGGAAGGAGCATCTAGGAAGTTTCACTCCTGGATTTCTCTCTGGAACCTTGCTTGCGGTCTTTGTCTTAATTGCACTGAGCCTTGTCACAAAACAATGGACAAGTACTTGGGTTGGAGAAGGGGGTAAAGCTCGAGAGGAAACTCCGCCTCCCATGCCAAGCTCAGATTTTGGAACTGGAGCGTGTCAACTCGGCCCCATCCCATCTGGGAGGAAATCATGAACTCATCCAGTTCTGGAACCATTGCAAATTGGACTCCTGAAGATCCTGTATTTTGGGAACAAACAGGAAGTCGCATTGCCTGGAGAACGCTGAGCTTAACGACCATTAGCCTCGTTCTTTCTTTCGCTACTTGGTTCGCGATGTCGGCGGTGGTCGTTCGTCTGCCCAATGTAGGCTTCAAATTCGACACCATGCAGCTGTTTTGGTTAACCGCCATGCCTGGACTTGCTGGAGGAACGCTGCGCATCGTGCATACTTTTTTGATTCCGATCTTTGGCACAAGAATGGTGATTGGAACAGCAACCTTGTTGAAGTTGATTCCTTGTGTGGGACTTGTCTTCGCAGTGATGAATCCGGAAACCCCCTTTTGGCTTTTCTTGTTGCTCGCCTTTCTTGCCGGAATGGGTGGAGGCGATTTCTCCTCCTACATGCCGAGTACGAGTCTCTTTTTCCCCAAGCGACTTCAAGGAGCAGCTCTGGGAATCCAGGCAGGAATCGGGAACTTTGGCGTCTCGGTGGTTCAATTCGTGACTCCGTGGATTATTGGTTTCGCCGCATTCGGTGCTATCGGAGGCGCGAATCAAACCTTTACCAAAGGAGATGTTCAAAAAAACATCTGGTTGCAAAATGCGTTTCTTGTCTACGTTCCCCTTCTGATTGTCATCGGGATCGCCTGTTTCATCTGGCTTCGCCGCGTGCCCGTCAAAGCCTCTTTCCGAGAGCAGCTCGACATCTTCAAAAATAAGCACACTTGGTTTTGCACCATCACCTATGTCATGACCTTCGGGTCTTTCTCTGGATTCTCCGCAGCCTTTCCGCTGCTGATCAAAACCGTTTACGGACAATTTCCCAATGCCCCGGATCCTCTGGCCTATGCCTTTTATGGACCTTTGATTGGATCGGCGAGCCGCGTGATTTTTGGATTTGTCGCCGACAAAACTGGAGGAGCGATTCTTACCCATATTTCCGGCATCGCCTTGATGGGGCTCTGCGCAGCGATGGTCTTCACGGGAACGTTGACCCCAACATCCTTGGAAAGTTTTCCTCTTTTCGTTGGACTTATGCTGGCCATTTTCTTCTTCACTGGCATCGGAAACGCCGCCACGTTTCGCCAATACCCTTTGATCTTCGCGCATTCGCCACGCCAAGGCGCTGGGGTGCTGGGATGGACCGGAGCCGTGGCCGCCTATGGACCATTTCTCGTTTCGACCTTGGTCGGAGTATCGATCACGAGAACAGGATCTGCTGGTGCCTTCTTCATTGGCGCCATTGCCTTCTACCTCGTAGCGACGGTGATTAACTGGTGGTTCTACACACGGAAAAATGCGGAGCTTCCTTGTTAAAAGCCTTGCAAGGAAACGCAAGAATTTTCTTCGTGCTCAGTTTTGGGTTCGGGGCCTGTGTTCTTATGTTGATGAGTGACGCCAAACCTTGGAATCTGCACCAAGGTTACACCCCAGAACAGCCCATCGCATTTAGCCACCGACTCCATGCGGGAGAGCTCAAAATGGAGTGTCTTTATTGCCATTACGGAGCACGCACGAGTCCGCGAGCGGGGATTCCGCCAACCGGTGTGTGTATGCGCTGTCATACGACAGTGAGTTCTAGCTTCGATGCTCTAGTCCAAGAGCGCGAACTGGCCGAACAAGAAAAACGAGAACCCAAGCGAATTGTCTCCAAGGAAATTGCAAAACTTTACGAAACCATGGGGCTCGATACAGATCTCAAACCAAAAGAGGCCTCTCCAAAACCATTGCTGTGGGTCAAGGTGCACAACTTGCCAGATTTTGTCGCCTTCGATCACAGCGTGCATGTGGCTCGTGGGCTTGCCTGCGAATCCTGCCACGGTCCTGTGCAGTCCATGGAAAGAGTGCGACAAGAAAACGATTTGAGTATGGGTTGGTGCATCGATTGTCATCGTAACCGTGCTGCCGATCCTTCCGTCATTTTGAAAGAGCCGCATGGAAAACTTCCTGCGGGTAAGCATGTTTCGACCGATTGTGCGGTTTGCCACTACTGAGCTATGAAAAACTCGAACACGACTCATCGAGAAAAAACGCTGCTTGCGGAGCACGCGGAACAGGAAACCCTTTCTTTGGAAAGACGAAGTTTTTTGAAACTCGTGGGCTTTAGTTTAGGAGCCGCGGGACTTGCTAGCTGCTCCAGAGGCCCTGTGCAAAACGCCCTCACTTTGCTTCACCCCAACGAGAATATCGTCGCGGGTCGAAGCTATTGGATCGCAACCACTTCCTGGGCAGATGGATCGGGCAGTGGAATTCTCGCGCGTTGTGTCGATGGACGGCCCATCAAACTCGAAGGCAATCCAGAGCATCCGGTCAATCAAGGAGGACTGAGCGCCTCCGTTCAAGCATCATTGCTCTCTCTCTACGACGATCATCGGTTCGACGGAGCCAGAATCGAACAGCGGCAATGTAGCTGGGAAGAGTTGGACCGACGGGTCCAGCAAGAACTCGAAACCATCCGGGCAAAGAACGGCCGAGTGCGGCTTTTAAGTTCCACGATTACCGGCCCAAGCACACTCGCCTGGATTCAAAAATTCCTGGGTTCTTTTTCTGATGGTAAGCATGTCGTTTACGATGCGCTTTCTTGTTCAGCGCTTTTAGATGCGTGCGAGGTGGTTTATGGACAACGCGCTCTTCCTCGATATCGTCTCGACAAAACTCAAGCTCTAGCAAGCTTTGATGCGGACTTTTTAGGAGCTTGGATTTCACCTGCAGGATTCACAAAAGACTGGGCGAGCGCGCGCAAGCCAGATGACGCAGCTGCGAAGATGAGTCGAGTTTGGCAATTCGAGTCTCGGCTTTCTCTCAGTGGTGCGCGTGCCGACCGGCGCGTCATGCTCGCTCCCTGGGAAATTCCAAAAGTCTTAGCCTTCTTAGCTGGAGAAATCGCCACAAAATCGGGCGCGGAAATTCCAGGTCCTCTCCCTTCGAAATCCTCTTTCTCTTTGCCTTTACAAAAAGCCGTGGGCGAGCTCGTTCAAGATCTCTGGAATCACCGCGGAGAAAGCTTGGTTCTTTCCGGGCGCAACGATCTGGAAAGCCAAGTTCTGTGTTGCTGGATCAACGAGATGCTGGGCGCGCCAGGAAAGACTCTCGATCTAGAATCCCCCTCTCTGCAAAAACGTGGCGATGACAAAGCACTTGCCTCCTTGCGAGAAGAGTTGTTGCGTAAAGAGGTCGATTTGCTTCTCATCGCGGACTGCAACCCAGCCTACGATCTCCCCGATTTTGTTTCGGCGCTAAAGGCCGCGCGGCTCTCGATCAGTTTCTCCGCTCTGCCCGATGAAACTTCAAACCTGACTCAAATCAATTGTCCACAGCCGCACGAGTTGGAACGCTGGGACGACGGCGAGCCTTTCGCGGGCATTCTGACAACAACCCAGCCGACAATCCCCATTCTGCGTTCGACCAGAACTTTGCGATGTTCTATAGCGCGATGGTTAGGAGATCGACGCGAGGACCGTCTTTTGTTGGAAGATCACTGGCGAGGGGAATTCGCAAAGCATCCGACACAAGACACACAGCGATTTGAGACTTGGTTTACAAAAATTCTCGAGCAAGGCTGGGTATTCTTGCCATGGCAAGTCAAACGAACGCCCAGTGCGTTTCGCAAAGAGAACTTAAGACCTGCGCTCGAACGCATAGCCAGTGGATCGAAAGCGGAAAACCCAGGGAAATTCCGCCTCGTACTGTATCCAAAGGTCGGCTTGCTGGACGGACGAGGCGCTCACAATCCTTGGCTGCAAGAACTTCCCGATCCCATCACGAAAACAGTCTGGGACAATCACGCCGATTTTGCTCCTGCAACGGCTGCCAAACTCGGCATCCGCTCCGGCGATTTGGTTCGCTTGAGTACGGAGACCGGGCTTTCTGTCGAAGTGCCGGCCTTGGTTCAACCCGGTCAAGACGAACGCATTGTGGCTCTGGCGCTAGGTTATGGCCGCTTGGGTACGGATCGTTTCACCAAGATTGGCCCACAATGGCTGGAGGCAAAACCGACGGTAAGACCTGGAGGACTGGTCGGAGTGAATGGCGCGCCCTTTCTCGAACTGAGCCAGGGAACGCTTTCCTACGACACGCGCTCGGTTTCAGTACAGCGCAGCGGCGCTCATCAGGAACTCGCTTGTACCCAGGACCATCACAGTTTGAGTGTTCCAGCCCATCTTGCTCCCAAAGGGGGAGAAGTGCGCGACGCAGTCCAGACCCTGGCCTTTGTCGAGTTGCAAGCGAATCCGAAGAAAGCGATCGAGAAAAAACACGGTTCCTCTGCGGAACTCTGGGCGGACGATCATAAAAGCGAAGGCCCACTTTGGGGCATGGCCATCGATCTTGCATCTTGTACAGGTTGCTCTGCCTGTGTCGTGGGTTGCCAAGCGGAAAACAATGTCCCCGTTGTCGGCCGCGATGAAGTGCAGCGTCATCGCGAAATGAGCTGGATTCGAATCGATCGATATTATGAAGAAGAGCCCAATGGTGGCGTGCAAGTCCGACACCAACCGATGATGTGCCAGCATTGTGGACATGCTCCGTGCGAAACAGTTTGTCCGGTGCTCGCGACCGTCCACTCAGCCGACGGTCTCAATCAACAGGTCTACAACCGATGCGTAGGGACTCGTTACTGCGCGAACAATTGCCCCTACAAGGTTCGCCGTTTCAATTGGTTTGAGTACGCGCGCGAGAACCAGCTCCAGAATTTGTCTTTGAATCCAGAAGTCACCATCCGCAGCAAAGGCGTGATGGAGAAATGCTCGCTTTGCATCCAGAGAATTCAGGACGCCAAAGTGCAAGCGAAACGAGATGGGGTTGCACTGCGTGACGGCCAAATCCAAACCGCTTGTCAACAAAGCTGCCCGGCTAATGCCATTGTCTTTGGCGATTTCAAAGATCCTAAGAGCCAGATCTCTCAATGGATCTCGCGCCCCCGTTCCTACGAAGTGTTAGGCGAACTCAATGTGCAAGCTTCGGTGCGCTATCTTGCCGATGTCCGGCATATGGAATCCAAGGAGGGCCAGCGACATGGCTGAGTCTAGTCTGATTCCTGCGGCCTCCAACTCTGGCGACGTGACTCGCGATGTCTGCACTCCACTGGAATCGGGACCCACGGGGCTTTGGTATCTAGGATTCGCGCTTGCTTTACTTGCCCTTTCGATCGGCGTACTTAGTGTCGGCTACCAAATCGCAACAGGAATCGGTACTTGGGGGCTCAACCGCACAGTGGGCTGGGCATTCGATATTACCAACTTCGTTTTCTGGGTTGGAATCGGCCATGCAGGCACGTTGATTTCTGCCGTCTTGCTCTTGATGCGGCAAAAATGGCGCACCTCGATCAATCGCTCCGCTGAAGCGATGACCATTTTCGCGGTGATTTGCGCGGGACTCTTTCCGCTCATTCATATGGGAAGACCTTGGCTCGCCTATTGGGTTTTCCCCTATCCCAATCTACGCGGCTCACTTTGGGTTAACTTCCGCAGCCCGCTGCTCTGGGATGTGTTTGCGATTGGAACCTATTTCACGATCTCTTTGGTGTTTTGGTATATCGGGTTGATTCCGGATCTTGCGACTTTGCGCGACAGAGCGAAAGGACTACGAAAAAAAATCTTTTCGCTTTTCTCCTTAGGCTGGGATGGCGGTGCAAAAACTTGGTCGCGATGGGAGATGGCTTGCTTGCTGCTCGCAGCACTGGCCACTCCACTCGTCGTCAGTGTGCACAGTGTCGTCAGTATGGATTTCGCGACCTCTGTAGTCCCAGGCTGGCACGCCACCGTATTCCCTCCCTACTTTGTAATCGGCGCCGTGTTTAGCGGTTTCGCCATGGTGCTAACACTGATGCTCATTGCCCGCAAGGTCATGCATTTTGAAGGCTATATCACGCTTCGTCATGTCCATGCCATGTGCAAGATCCTGGTTTTCACCGGATCGATTGTAGGTCTCGCCTATGCAACGGAACTCTTCATGGCCTGGTATTCGGGCAGCCCTTATGAGCAATTTGCTTTCAACAACCGCCTGTTCGGACCGATGGGCTGGGCCTATTGGATTATGGTCGGCTGCAATGTAGTCGTTCCACAATTGCTCTGGTTCGAGCGGGTTCGCAATTCGCTGGGAGCTATCTTTGCGATTTCCTTACTTGTTAATGTCGGCATGTGGTTCGAGCGCTTTGTCATCATTGTCACTTCGCTCAGCCGCGATTTCTTACCTTCCGCTTGGAGCGGATATCTACCAACCTGGGTTGAGCTAGGCACTTTGCTCGGCAGTTTTGGGCTTTTCTTCACCTGCTTCCTGCTCTTTTGCCGATTCCTGCCCATGATCGCCATGGCAGAAGTGCGCGCTGTCGTCAGCGAAGAATCCTCCGCTCATCACGCACCTGCGCATGTTGCAAACGCAACAGAAGAAACGGCCACTCAACCCCAAACCAACGCAAAGGGCACCGTGTACCTGGGAGTCTTTGAAAAAGCGCAAACTCTTCTTGCCGCCACACAAGACGCTCGAAAACGTGGGATGCGCTTGGTCAATGTCCACACCCCGCACCCGATTCATGGACTCGATGCCGCCATGGGACTGCGAAGGTCGAGACTTCCTGCCGTCACACTGGGATGCGCGATCGCGGGCGCTTCGCTCGCTTTGCTCTTTCAATATTGGAGCTCTCACTCAGACTGGCCGATCAATGTCGGAGGAAAACCGTTCGATTCTTTTTACGCTTTCGTGCCGGTCGCCTTCGAAGTCACCATTCTTTTTGCGGGGCTTGGAACTGCCGCTGCTTTGCTCTTCCGCTCTCACCTATTTCCTTGGAATCAGAACAAAGCGATCCCACAACGGGTTACCGACAATCGTTATCAACTCGTCGTGCAACTTCCTGATGGAAGTCTCAGCCAAAAAGAAGTGCAAGAACTCTGGGCTCGTCACGGAGCGACTCAGTCTCACATGGAGTATCGATCATGAGCCGATTTCTTGTCGTTGCGCTGATCTGTATGCTCTTACTCGCCGGTTTGGCCCTGGCGGTCAGACCAAATCCAGGAAAACGGAATTACGAGATCTTCACAGAAATGGCCTACAGCAAAGCTGGCGAGAGTTATGCACCAAGTTCGGTTTTTCCGGACGGGCGTACGATCCAGCCTCTCGTTGAAGGCGTTGTTCCTCGCGGATCCTTGCCTTTTCCGTATGGCAACGGCCCAGACGAAGCCAAACGAGCGGGAGATGAGTTGAAAAACCCGATTGCAGCGGACAACCCCCAGATTCAAAAACTGGGAGCCGAGCTGTATCGCATCGGCTGTGTCGTCTGCCATGACGCTAAAGGAACCGGCAAAGGAACCGTAACGTTACGGGGAATGCTGACTCCTCCTTCTCTTCATGGGGGACGCGCTTTGCAAATCGCCGATGGCGAGATCTTTCATATTCTTACACGCGGGCAAGGCAATATGGCGAGTTATGCCGCGGAGTTTAGTGAGTATGAACGTTGGCTACTTGTGAGCTATATTCGCCAGCTTCAAAAGGAGGGACCATGAGCTCGCCTCATTTGGCCGCTTCATCCGCCATTCCCCAGTACACACTCGGCGCAAAATCGCGAATCTGGCTCACGATCGGAGTCGTCCTTGGTGCTGCGGGCTTTCTCGCGGGATTGATTGTCGCTCCTCAACAAGCCTGGGGCGGCTATCTCATGGGATTTGTTTTTTTCACATCCTTGGCGCTCGCCGGCTCTGTCTTCTTATCCGTTCTCTCGATGAGCAGTGCTCGCTGGTGGGTGGCGCTCCAGCGAATTCCAGAAGCCATGTCGAGCGCTTTGCCCGTTGCCGCCTTACTGGGAATTGGGCTTCTCCTTGGCGTGCACAGTCTCTATGAATGGTCGCACGAAAGCGTTGTCCGCCAGGACGAGCTACTGCAACATAAATCCGTCTGGCTCAATACAACGGGATTCGCTCTGAGACTATTCTTGATTTTTTCGCTTTGGATTTTTTTCGCCTACTTGTTGCGATTCTTTGCCAAGAAGGTCGAAACAAACGCCCCAAACGCCATCCCGCAGCGCACCAAAGTCAGCGCCATTTTCCTCGCAGTTTTTGCCCTGAGCTTTTCGATCGCTAGCTTCGATTGGCTCATGTCTTTAGAGCCCCATTGGTTCAGCACAATGTTTGCGCTACTGCAATTTGCAAGTCTCGGGGCCATTGGGGTTGCGGCGGCCATTCTGCTCGCACTGATTCTTGAAAAACAAGGAGCGCTGGCGGGCATCTTGAATGAAGAACATCTCCACGACTTAGGACGGTTGCTCTTTGCGATTACGCTATTCTGGGCATACTGCTGGTTCTGCCAGTACATGCTGATTTGGTACACGAATATCCCCGAAGAGACGATTCATTACACCCATCGCCAGGAAGGCGCCTGGTGGCTGCTCGCACAAACCGCACTGCTTCTTAAATGGGCCATTCCCTTTTTCGCACTTCTTTCCCGCCGTTGCGCTCGAAGCCGTGCAGTTCTCGCCCGAGTTGCAGGCCTTGTTCTCGCAGGACACGCCGTAGAGCTCTTCGTACATGTTGCGCCTGCCTTGCCTGGAGGAGATGTATCGTTTGGGATTTGGGAATTTTTACCGGTCTTAGGAATGTTATCGCTTTTCTTCTTGATAGTTCTTCAGTATTTATCGAAGAACAGCCCTGTCCCTTTTACCCATCCGTATTTATCCGACAGTCTCTCTTATCAAATACCCTAAGCCTCAAATCTCACTGTCGCCTAAACAGACATTTATGCGCACAACTTGTTTAAATCTGAACGATTGGGTTAAATCACCCGCTCGTTAACCGGACAGTAGTGAAACAATAATAGGAAGGAAAACGATGAGCCTCGAACCAAAGCCACCAGAAGCTTATAAAAAATTCGTGCAGCGTTACCCAGAGCTCGGGCGTGCCTGGGAAATTCTTGCACAAGAAGGCAAAAGTGGACCTCTCAATGAAAAAACGGCGCGCCTGATCAAATTGGGAATTGCGATTGGAGCGATGCGGGAAGGCGCGATCCATTCCTCAGTCCGCAAAGCTCTTGCTCTTGGAATCAAAAAGGAAGAAATCGAGCAAGTGGTTGCTTTGGCCGCGGGAACCTTAGGCCTCCCCTCAACCGTAGCGGTGTATACCTGGATTGGCGATGAAATGAAATCCTCCTGAAACGTGTTGATCCGACGAGAGCCTGAATCCAAAAATCTCTTGAACATTTTGCACTAGCCCAACTGTTCGAGCACTCCCAAGAGATCAGCCTCGGTCACAATACCCAAGAGTTTTTCGTTTTCGTCGACGACAGGAAGGCACCCGATTTTTTCTTTGCGCATAATCCTGGCCATTTCAGTGACTGGTTCTTCGGGCCCGACCGTACGGACTAAGAAATTCATCACATTCGCCACTGGAATGCTCCAAAGGTGTTGCTTTCGTTCGACATTCGCAATCGAAGTGGTGATGGTGGAAATAGAAGCTTTCAGCAAATCACGGTGAGTGATCAAACCCACAAGTGCATTCTTGCTGTTGACCACGGGAATATGACGAATGTGCTTCCAATCCATGATCTCTTTGGCGATGTGCAAGGTGTGATTCTGGTGCATGGTAAAAACATTGCAGGTCATGATGTCTTTGGCGAGTGGGATAGATTTCATTTTTCTACATTTTCTTCATCCAGATCAAAAAATCGGGCACGGCATACTTGAGTAGGTAATAGATTGCCCAGATCGCGAACCCGCCCCAGACAATCCAGATGCCGATCGGGATCTTGCCATCGTGGCGGTATTCGATTTTGATTTCCTCATCTTTCATTTTGATTCTCCTGTTCCGCTCGAAGTGGGGCATAGCGGGCTTCTTGATCTGTCCAGTCTCCGTTCTTTTTGGAAGCGATGAAAAGGATGATCGTTCCCGTTAACATCAAGGCGAACAGCCCAAAGATGATGAAAAAGAGAACGAGACCGGATCCAATCCCGCAGAGCGGGCAGGCCAAAAACAAAAATGTCATTGCTACTTCCCTTCTCCCGTTTGGGGTTTTCTCCAAGAGCCGAGCCACTGTACGTACGCGGTAATCGCCCAGCCGCGCTCGTTGGGTTTTCCATTTTTTTCGAAAAACCAATCGTAGCGGGGCATCACGGATTCGGGGACGACCAACTGCGGGTCGCGAAAATGGGCGAAGTGCCAGTCGTTCGTATGAACTCCCGCTTCGCGAATCAGATCGGGTCCCACGCGGCGCGTGCCGAAAAGTTGGGGGAGATTCATTTCGTTTTGGTATTCCCAGTTTTCACTAATCGGTCCATAGCGAGCGATTTCATTGCCGGCGGGGCGAACGTACTGGCTGTGACAGTGCCAACAGGCCTCGGCGATGTAAATGTCGCGGCCGAGGGTGAGCGCTTTTTTATAAACTTGTAGATCAGGATATTTTTCTCTGAATTCCGCCGGCACATTCGGGGGCAAGAAGGTTTCTTCGAAATCCGCTCCCGTTTGTATTGGAGCAATCTTGTCCGTCATGAGCCAGGGGAGAACGCCCAGCGACACAAAGGCCAGACCAAAAAAACTAAACCCCGCTATCAGCGCGACGGGAAAAAAACCTTCGACTTTTTTCATGATTCTTCACTCCGCATCGTTTTCCATAGATTCCAAAGCATGCACGAGAATCCTGAGAGAATCGCAACGCCGGCTACAGAGCGGAAAGCCCAGTAAGGCACGGCGGCGACGATGGATCTTGTGAAGGGTTCGAGCGCCTTCCACGAGCCACCTTCCAGCAAGCCCGCGATCATCAGGACAATCCACATCACCATGTTCCCGATCGCCATCAGCCAGAAAGCCCAGTGTCCGAGCGACTCGCTGTACCACTTTTCTTTCTTGCAAAGCCTCGGCCAGAGAAAATGAACGAAGCCAAAGATGAAAAAGCAGAATGTCCCAAACATCACCAGATGCGCGTGACCGACTACCCAATCTGTGAAGTGAATGTATTCCTGCACCGTGAGCGTGACTTGAAAGGCGCATTGCAGACAGGTGAGCAGATAAGCGATGGCGCCGGCGACAAACCAGCGCAGCGTCAGTTTCGAATAAGCGTCGGTGCCGCCCTGTCGCAAAGTTTGCCAGAAGTTGTAGATCACCGTGTAGACGACTAGGTGAACGGCCACAGAGGAAACGACCGCGCATCTTTGCACCCACATCGGAATGGGAGAGAACATGTAATGATGCACGCTGTTTAAAGGATAAAAGAAGGCGAGCGACCAAAATCCGAGCAACGAGAGTTTGTGAGAGTACAGCGGCTTTTTAAGAGCGACCGGGACGAGATAGTACATCAGCCCCCAGCCGACGGGTGTGACATAGAGTCCGACCAAATCGTGAATGTACATCGAAGTCAGAGAAGCGCCTGCCGAGCCGGCAACCCAGTACTGCGGCAGAAAGTTCCCGACGAAATAATTGACCGCCGTCCAGACAAAGGCAGCGATGAAATACCACAGACTTACATAGAGCCCTTCACTCGATTGCTTCGCAAATTGAAGAATTGGGCCCAGGATGTTGTTCACGGCAACAATCGCGAGAGCGAAGAGAATCACGGGATCGATCCAGACCGGATTTTCTCCCCATTCGATCGCCTGCATTTGCCCGAAGAAAAGAATTCCAATATCTGTCGCCATTAAAACTGCAACCCAAGCGAACAGCGCGAACCAGCCGACATTCTGGCTGAGCACAGGCCGGCGAGTCAGTTTTGGGATCGCGTATTCCATCAACCCCAGTGTTGCGGTAACGAGAAATCCGAAGGCAACTCCGTTCGTGTGAAGCACTCGAACTCGGCCGGGTGAAAAATATTCAATTCCCGGAAACGGGTAGCTGCGCAGGAATTGCAGAGAAAAAAGAAATCCCATCAGCATCGATCCCGCAAGCCAGCAGAAAGCGGCGATCAGCCACCACTTCACTCGCGTGTAGTTGACGGGGTCGGTTTCTAAAGTGGCCGTTGCGTTCACTGGGTCCTCCTAAGGCTGGCGACATAGCTGACGAGATCCCAGCGTTCCGCTTCGCTGAGCGCTGCCGCAAAACCGGGCATCGGCGTTCCTTCAAACCCGTGAGAAATTGTCCGGAAGAGCGTTGCCGCGTCCTCGCCGGCTTTCATTGGCTCTTCGAGGAAATTGCGCGGCTGTATCGTTTCGCCGCGATAGTCCTGCAAGATTTTTGAAAACTGGCCGTCTCCTCGACCGCTATCGCCATGACAGACTGCGCAGTTCGTGGCGAACAACTTCTTTCCACTTTCGATCGACTCGGACGAACCCAATCGGTTACGGGGAATGCTCGACGTCGCAAGCGGATCGCCAACGCGAGCGCGCATTTCACCCAAGTCCCGCAAGTACTCGACAATTGCTTGGAGTTCGGAATCCGAAAAAAATCTCCACGCGGGCATCGACGTTCCGGGAACGCCCTGACGCAAAGTTCTTTTCAAATCCTCATCGAGAGGAAAACATCCCTCAGGGACATTTTTGAATTTGAAAACTCCAGCTGCCAAGTTTCCCGGCTTTGGGTTGAGGAATGCAGCGGCGGGTCCATCGCCCCGGCCCAACTTTCCGTGACAGCCTGCACAGTCCGCACGAAATAGCTTTTCTCCCAATTCCACCAAGGCTTGGCGAGGTTCTGGTGGGGAAGTTCCGTCGGGAAAATGCAGCACGTCGCCTCGCAGCTCAATCTTCCAAAGACTGGATGCATAGGCGACCAAGTCGTGCATCTCCGACTCGGTGATGGAGTTGGCGTAGGAAGGCATCGGAGTTCCGGCGAGTCCGGTAACCAAAACGCGATGCAAGTCCGAAGAGTTTGCTACCGATTTGAAAAAACTCGGGCCGCGACGAATATTGGCAGGAAGCAAGGCATTGCCTTCCTCGGCTTTGAGTTCGGCTGCCGAAGGCCCGTCTCCGCGGCCCTGCATTCCATGGCACTTAGCGCACTCGGCCTTACTTTCGAAGATCTGTTTTCCTCGTTCTAACGTGGCGTGGTCGGTTGACGCCGTAAGAGAGGCAGCAGGAATCTCAGACTGTGCAGGAGCCAGAGCAAAATAGTTGAGCTCTTTCTCTTCCTCTTCGTCATGAAAAACGGAAAGTCGTTTTACTTTCTCGACCAACGCCCAGCGTTCTTCCTCATTCAAAAAGGAAAAGGAAGGCATGCGACTTGGCAGTACGCCCGCTGTCACCGTTCGGTACAGATCGCTATCGCTAGGCACCGCTCCCGCAGGCGTCGAGGAAAAACGGAATCTTCCTTTCGTAAAATCTCGAGGTGGCGGATTCAGCGCCTTGGCGAGAGCGCCATCACCCTTGCCAGCATCACCGTGACAGGCGGAACACCATTGCGCGAAGAGCGCGTCTCCCAGTTCCGGTTTGTTGTTCCCCGATCTTGTATGCGAATCGTTCGCAGGAATCGCGACCTTCGACCAAGCCGTTCGCTGTCCCAGATTCGAAGCATCATTCCCTAGAGTTCCCACACCAGGCTCGTAAATCTTTTCCGCCTCGTTCATGAAGCAATACACCAAACCCAAAGAGAGCAGTGCGGAGAGAACAATTAAAACCCGAATGAAGAGAGATCCGTTTTGCATGTGGCGACGCTGAAAGCACAAATTGTGCCAAGAGAACTTTTTCAGTTCTCCGGGGAGATGACGGCTAGCGGCGAAGTGCGGATTGGGAAAAAATTCTCAGATCGCGAATTATCACGCGCTGGGAGTTGATCACCCTAATTTTGGCTCTGCCCCAAACCTTTTCGCTAGGCGATGCACCCATTCATAAAAAGTGGGTAATGCTAAAAGAGTGAACAGTGTCGAAGTGACAAGTCCTCCAATCATGACCACGGCCAAGGGTCGCTCTAGTTCTGCACCGCGGAAATCAAAAACGACGAGAGGTAGTAGTCCTAAAATTGCACAAGCGGCGGTCATGAGTTTGGGTCGCACGCGCGAGACACTGGCTTCACGAATGGCTTCTTCAAAAGGCATCCCTTGTGCGAGTAAGCCTTTGGTTTGAGTGATCAGCACCAAGCCGTTTTGCACGGCGATTCCAAACAACCCGATGAGTCCCACGAGTGAGCTAACATTCCAGGTGCCGCCAGTAATCCAAAGTGCAAAAATTCCTCCGACAAAAGCGTCAGGAAGAGTTCCTAGGATGACGAGAGTCTCTGCCCAAGAATCAAGAGCCAGATAAAGCAGCAGAAACACTGCCAGGGTCGCAAAAATTCCCGCAAGAGTCAGAGCTTCCTGCGCGCGTTCCTGTCCTTCGATTTTGCCACCAAGGCTGAAGAAATACTCCGCAGGAAGAGAGAGCTTCGTTTCAAGCGTTTTGCGTACATCTTCGGCCGTCGACGCAAGATCCCGTCCTTCCACGGAGCAGTCAACAGCGATACGACGCGTGACGGCTTCGCGTCGGATGGCGGACGGTCCGCTGGTTTCTTCGATCCGGGCGAGTTCTTCGAGCGGTACCGTGCTTCCATGTTCGGTGTTGATGCGCAGTCCTCTTAATGAAGAGCCGTACGACAATGTCGTAACGACGCGAACCTATCCAGGCTTCAGAAACGGTTTCTCCGACCAAGCAAGCAGAAATGGCGCGCGCGGCATCGCCTACTTCAATACCGAGCCGATTACAAGCTTCGCGGTCAATTGTGATGCGAAGTTGTGGGACGCCGCCGAGTTGTTCTGCCCGAATATCTGTTAAGCCAGGAATTTCGCGAAGAATATCTTCCGCGCGCGTTGCCAGTTCCTGTAAACGGTCGAGGTTTGGACCAAAGATTTTTACAGAGAGATCCGCGGGAGTGCCGGCTAAACCTTCATCAATGCGCATTCCTAAAGGAGTTGTAAAACTCGAACGAATACCAGGGATTTCAGCAACAGTAGGACGCATGGCTTCGACCAAATCATCACCACGGCGCTCAGCATCGTCTTTTAGCACGACGAGTAAATCCG
>CAZMYG010000015.1:0-27010 GCA_964570465.1 uncultured Planctomycetales bacterium | reverse complement strand
GGCCTGCAGGAGAAATGGAGTTCTCAACGAACTGGCGAATTCGGTTGTCATTGGCATCGTACTCGCTGCGAATTTCTTGCTGCTCTTGGGTGCCAGCGCCGCGAATCTCTCGATAGACCTGATCTCGTTCATTGATTTCGTAGAGAAACACAATGCCTCTGGGATTCACAAACTCTAGGAGATTCCCTCGGGGATCGTAGAAATAGTGAGAGGATGCCCCGACTAAGGGAACCGTTTCTCGCCGCTGCGGGGAAAGTGCCGGATTGCTTCCCGGTGGCGCACTCGTATCGAGTAGGCGTTCGCGCAGAAAACCTCCTGTGATTGCGTTGCCTAAGAAATTCGGCGTTGGATTTCCATCACCATCAGGATCGATCTCGGGAAAGTAGAAATAGCGCGAGACATTGCCTTCGGGATCGACTTCGAAAACGATTTGTCCAAAGTCGTCGTAAGCAAAAAGCTCGACGATCGACTGTGTCGTTGAGCCTTCAATCGAGACTTGCGGGGAGTTGGAGTCGAGAATTGCACTAGGATGATCAATCTTTATGCGTTTGCCCGCCTGCTGATCGACTCGATTGTCACCGTTGAGATCTTGATTAAGAGCCAGTGACTGCAATTGGGCTGGTGTTAACGTGCGATGGTATTTCGAAGCCAGTGCGCTGAGGGCACTTTGATTGCCTTCCATGAAATCATAGAAATAGTGAGTGAGATAGCGCTGCCCGTTTGCAGTGCCAGGTAGGTCAGGTTCAAAATTTGGATCGTTGCCGCGCTCATCGATCACACTCAACACTTGGTTAAAAATCGGCTCGTAAGTGAAGCGGCGAATGCGCGAAGTTTGTGCGCTACTCGTGGGCTGTTGCGTGATCGGGTCGTAATTCACTCCGGGCAAGATTTTCTTTTCAATCACATTGCTCGCCGAATCGTAGACATAGATCTCTTGCTTGCCGTTGGGGAAGGTCTCTTGGAGAAGTTGATTGTGATTGTCGTAATGATAGCGGTGAATCAGAGTCTCTTGCGCCAAGAGCGTACTCCCTTCTAAGACATTGCTCTCTTCAATCTCCATGCGGGTCACCGCCCCGGTTGTAGCGGCGGTGTAAAACACCCGCTCATGGCCATTGCGATCGATGACGGTGGTACGCAGAGAGGGAGAGTCTTCTTTGCTGGGATCGAAATTTTCCATCTGCGTTTGTGGATCTAAAATACTCTGGTAGCTGAAGGTGAGAGTATTGGAAACGGATTGTCCCAAGGCGTTTTCTGAAGGTCCCCGATGTTGCTGGGTCACCTTCTTTGACATGGGATCGTAGACGTTGATGAGAAAGGGCGTGAACTCCTCCGCCTCGCCATATCCAAAATCATTCTCATTGGGGCGAGTGATGTGAGTCAGCGCGTATTGGCCAAAGCCATTGAAGTCGTACTCGTAACTTTCGGTTTTTCCTGCAGGGAATGTGTTACTGCTGTTCGCGAAGGTCTGGTTGACCGTCGGAGTCGTGACCGCCGAGAGATTGCCAACCTCGTCATAAGTAAAAACGATTTCGCGCCCGCTGAAATCGACCACTTTCCACAGCCTTCCGAATCGAACCGGGTCATTTTGTTCATCGAGATAATAGTGATAGACAATCTCGCGACCCAAGGTATCGATGACGCTCGTCAAAGCGTCCGAGGGAGCGCTGTTTTCCCCGTGAAAAAACTGCATCCGATTCCCCGCGCGATCTTCCAGCGAACTCAATCTTCCACTGGACTCGTAGCACCAAATATTGCCTTCCAAATCAATGCGCTCGAATTCTCCCGTCACGAGATTCTTAAAAAGCCTCGAGTTTTCTCCCGTTGGAATCCCTTCGAAAAAACCATCGCTATTATTGTCCGCCCAGGTCGTTGATCGCAGTCGCCCGCCTTCGAAGAGAGAAACTTGAAACGGGCTTTCGATCACCAAGCGATCGGCATAAGTGAAAGTCCAACCGTGTCCAAAACGCGGGTGAGTGCTGAGATCTTCCAGATAATAAGGCAGGGCATCGCTCTGTTTGTAGATTCGTGAAAATCTCCAGGGAAAACCGCGCCCTTCGATGTAGAGGTCCTCGCGAAATAAGTGATACTCCCCAGTGAGAGTCACTAGCCCTGAAAGATAATCTCCGCAGACTCCCGACTCCGTATCCACCGGTGCGCCTACAATGGCGTGGGAAATTGCAGAATAGTCCTCTTCTTCCTCTTCTTCCTCTTCCTCAAAATCAAAACCAATTTCTGAAACAATTTTTTGCTTTGATTTTCTATCCTTTATTTTTGTGGATTTTTTCCTTTTTAAAAATCTGGGTCCACTACCTGGATCCCCGTTATATCCCGGACAGCCATTATTGGATTTGGGAGGAGGCTGGCTCAAAATCACTTGCGCGTTGAGGAAAGAAGAGAAGAGAGGAAACAGCACACCAGCTGCAAAAAAGAAACGCATTAAAGCTCCTTGGAGATTCCAATTTCTATAGTGATGTGGCGGGAGGATTGTAACGCGGCTCAAAGCCAAAGCTAGCATCCGAAACTTGATGGCAAGTGAGTTTGGGATTTAGAGCATTTGTGCCTTGCTTGCTGCCTCGTCGGACAAATTCTTGGCAAAGCAAATCGCGAAATTGATTCTTAGAAAGCTTCCAGATTGGGGCGATCAATTCTCCAGGATTCGCATCTGCCATAATCCGATGAATTGCCATTTTAGTGGGCATTCTTTCTAAGAAGTCGCAGAGGTGACGGACATACTGTAATTCATCGAACGCATTCACTTTGCCTTCCTCATGCCATCGGGCCAGCACAGTTTTTCGCAGCACCATCAGTTGATGAATTTTCACCCCGTCGACTTGTGAATCGACCACAGCTTGTGCAGTTCTCTCGAAATGTCCGGCATCTTCACCAGGAAAACCCAAGATGACATGCGCGACTACCTCAAGTTCATAGCGGCGAGCTATTGAAACGGCTTCTTGGTATTCGGCGAGAGTATGGAGACGATTAATTTGCTGTAGCGTTTGATCGTCGGCAGTTTCTAAACCGAATTCCACCCAAACGGGAAAGTGTTTTTTATAGCTCGCTAGAAGTTGAGCTGCAGATTCTGGAAAAGTGTCAGGTCTTGTTGCAATAGAAAGTACGGAGATTTCTTTTTCGAAAGGTTTGAGAGATTCCAAAATTTCTTCGAGTCTCGCGAGAGAACCGTAAGTATTGGAATAAGACTGCAAATAAGCGATTGGTCGCGTGCCTGGATGTTGACGCCTTAACCAAGCAAGACCACGACGCACTTGTTCCGCAATTTGAAATCCAGATCGCAAGAAACCATTGCCGGATCCATCGACGTCGCAATACACACAACCACCGCGCCCTTTACTTCCATCCCGATTCGGACAATCCGAGCCCGCATCCAAAGCAATGCGATGCAGGCGCTGTCCAAAGCGCTCTTGTATATCAATGGAAAGGGCTCGATAGGGAAGATTCATAGGCTCACTATGCTACACTCTCTCGCTCGAACATGGGTTCTTCGATTCATCGCATTGTCATTGGCACAGCAGGTCATATCGATCACGGAAAATCGAGTCTTGTTCGTTCTCTGACCGGCATAGATCCGGATCGCTTACCTGAGGAAAAGCAAAGAGGACTGACTATCGATTTGGGTTTCGCTCCCTGGATTTTGCCGGACGGCCGCAAGGTGGGGATTGTTGACGTGCCAGGGCATGAGCGGTTCATAAAGAATATGGTCGCTGGTGCGACGGGTATTGATTTCGTGATTCTCGTGATTGCCGCAGACGATGGAATCATGCCTCAAACCAGAGAGCATTTTGAGATCCTTCAATTGCTCGGAGTAGAAGCCGGTGCCATCGCTTTGACCAAGGTCGATCTCGTAGAAAAAGAACAAGCAGACTTGGTCGAAGAAGAAATCCGTCTTTGGCTTCGAGAAACTTTCTTAGCTCAGGCTCCGATTTATCGAGTCATCGCGAATTCGAAAGAGGGAGTCGAAACACTGCGTCAGGGCGTGCAAACACAGCTACAAAAAATTTCCACTCGTTCAGCAGATAGCGTTTTTCGTATGCCGATTCAGCGCGTTTTTTCTGCCCAAGGATTTGGAACGATTGTGACGGGTATTCCTGTTTCTGGAAAAGTGCTGTTGGGATCTCGCTTGGACATATTGCCGATCAAGAAGCAAGGCAAGCTCCGAGCGATTCAGGCTTATCGCGATCGTGTCGATCTGGCCCAGACCGGGCATTCCTGTGCGTTGAATCTTTCCGAAATCGAACATAGCGAGATTCATCGTGGCATGGTGGTTGTCGAGCCTGGTTATTTTCGTCCGACTCGTCTTCTCGATGTAGAAGTTCAATTATTAGCGCGTCCAGGCAAAACGATTTCCCATCGCATGCCGATTCGATTTCATGTGGGAACTGTAGAAGCCTTGGGTCGCATTTTGCTTTTTGATCGAAAGCAAATACTTCCCGGAGAAAAAGTTTTTGCTCAGATTGAACTAGAAGAAGAAATCGTCAGCGCTGCCAAGGATCGCTTTCTACTGCGTTTGGAAACTCCTCCTCTAACCGTAGGAGGTGGACGAGTGCTCAACGAATTGCCAACACGTCGGCGTAAGGGAAAAGAAGTTTGGCTGAAAGAAGTGACGGCGCTGGCAGAAAATTTAGACAATCCGATTTCTTGTTTGTTATTTCATTTGCAGAGTGCCGAGTTTGAAGGAAAAACATTTGCGGAGCTTTCTGAGATTTCCAAACTTCCCGCTGCGGAATTGAAATCTCTTTTGCAGGCAAGCGAGTTTCAAAATCAAAGCCAGGCTTTCAACACTCTGGGACCCTTTTGGCATCAGCAAAGTTGGAAAAATGCGAGCGCGGTTTTGAACTCCGCGATCCAGAAATTCTTTGAGCAAAATCCAGGACGATTGCTCATCGCATTGAATTGGTTGCGAGATCACACTCAATTGCCCACTTCCGTTTTTGATGCTCTTTGCGAGCTGGGAGTAAAAGACCAACGTTGGACACTTGAACAAGGACAATTGCGATTTGCAGGAAAACGACCCGAGCTCGCGAGCGAAGAACAAACAAAAAAAGAAAAAGTGAGCAAGTACATTCGCAAGGTGGGCATACTCGCTCCAGATCTCGCCACACTTTCTAAAGAACTCTCTCTTTCAACCCTCGACACTCAAAAATGCCTGAGAATTCTCCTCGACGAAAAAACGGTGATTCGATTGGAGGAACTCTATTTTTCCCAGGAAACTCTCGAGCGTGTGAAGCAAAAAGTGGTGGCGAATATCCGCCAACACGGAGAACTCAATATTCCCGCCTTAAGAGATGAGCTTGGCTGTACTCGAAAGTATCTACTTCCGGTGCTGGAACACCTGGATTCTGTAGGACTTACGCTTCGTAGTGGGGCTAGACGCATCCTGAAAACCCAGTCCTGAAAAGGAGATCAAGCTTTCGGAGCCTCCCTGCCGATAAGAAGGAGCCGGAATTTTGAGGGGTTCATGAATAAAGACGAAGGCGCTGACGATTTTTTAGAAGACTCGGGCGAGGGTCTTTACATCATTGAAGGTTTGCAATCTTCTGCTGACGAAGAAGAACAGCAAGCGCATCTATTTACACTTCAAGAAAGCGAACTCGACGCTAGTGAAAGCTTAGAACCTGCTTCCGAAGAGATGGGAGCGGTCGAACTGAATTTAGGCGTGGATGAATCGGTAGAAAACACCGGGTTCTCTGAAGAATTGGAAGAATCACAAGAGAGTGAAGAAGAGCTCGCCACTACTGGATCTTCCAAGCTTTATCTCTGGGGTTCCATCGCTGCTGGAGTGCTTTGCTTATTGAGTTTCGGCGCCTGGTGGATGAAGAGCAAAGAAAAGCCTCTCAATTTTCCTGCGATTGCATCTGCCCCCCAAATGACAGCTGTAGAAACTCCGGCTACTCCTCTGGTTTCCTCAGTTCCAACGCCAGAAGAGCCAGCGCAAATTGAAGCTCAATCGGGTGAGCCTGTGCAAGTTTTGGAACCGACAGAAAGCGAAGTTGCACAATTTCCATCGCCCAATCTTGACCCCATGGTCGAAGAGCCTCTTGTCTCTGAAATTGGCGTCCCCCAGCCAGAACCTTCAGCAAACCCTCTGATCTCTACAGAAGCAGAGAGTTCTTTGCAAATCGTCTCTCTCTCTTCAGGCGCAGGCGAAGCAGAAGCTACAGCACTTCCAGAAGCTCCTGCGAATCCTCCGAGCGCAGAACCAACTGCCGAAGGAACGGGTGAAGGATCCGAGCAGCTCGTGCTCCGACGCGGGGATGGAATTCTCCAACTGAAGAATGGAAATCTCTTTCCTGTGAAAGTGATGAAAATTACGGAACAAGGAGTTGTTTGCCGAGTTCCTGAAGGGGATTTGTATTTTGAGATTTCACAAATCGCAAAACTCTTGCCTCCAGCAGGCAAAGGAAATTATGAAGCCTACCCAGATGGATTTGTACAGCTCAACAATGGCAATCGTCTGTGGGGCAAGATTCTCGATCAAAACGAGAAGAGTATTACCATCGCTTCCGCCGCCGCGAAAATCGTGATTCCTCAGGACACGGTTATCGAAGTGAAAATCGGCCACGGCATCGAAGTCAAAGGTTCTGCTAAGTAAGTAGGCCGAAGAGTTCTCGAGCTTCTTGTTTTAGCGAAAGCAATTCCTTGAGATTTTCGAAGTCGTTTTCTACTTCTTTCCAACGTTCAACTGTTCCCAAATCCGCAAAATATCCTTTTTCCAAATAGGCGTAACTCGACTCTCCATGTTTTGCAGCGGGAAGAATTCCTTCGCGCAGAATACAGGGTGTTGCTCCGGCTTGATCGAGCCAATGAAAAATAGAAGGACGTAATAAAGCGACGCCTGCGTAAACAGCCGCGCTGGATCTAGTTTTTGGGTTAGCAGAGGCCGTAAGCAAATCTTCAATATTGTGTTCCCGATCAAATTGAAGGCCGCCAAATCGCGAGAGAGAAGCGCTTGTGGAAAGAACAAGATGAGAAGATTGAGAATGTTGCGAAGCCCGAGAGAAGAACGCAGACAAATCTAAATCCAAAATCGTGTCCGCATTGAGTAAGAGAAACTCTTCTTCTTTCAGGAACGACTTTGCGTTGCGTATCGCGCCACCGGTTCCCAAAAGAGTTTCTTCAAAAAAATAGTAAAATTCAAAACCGAGTGCGTGGCCATTGCCCAAAAGAGTTGAGATCTGCTGGGGGAGATGATGCAGATTAATCCCTACTTGTTGGATCTTTGCTCTGCGCAACAAAGCGAGAGAGTAAAAAATCAAAGGAACCCCGGCGACGGGCAAGAGAGGCTTTGGAAACTTCTCTGTCAACGGCCGCAGTCTCGTGCCGAGCCCTGCGGCCAAAAGAAATGCTCGATTTACTCCCACTCCGGAACGTAAGCGCTGAGCGCCTGGCGCAATGAAGAAAGATTGGAATTTCTTTCGAAGCAAATGCGCACATTTTCAATGGCACGTGGAATCGCCTCGAGGAAATGGGTCTTCCCTTTCACATTGGCGAGATATCCAAAAGAACCCAACGCTTTGATCCCTCGCTGCGCAGCCGTGCGATAGTAAATCATCTCAAGTTCTTTCATGCTGCGATTGGGGAAATAGCGGAAGAGAGAAACGTGGAAGCGATCAAGTAACTCTTGCTCGATGCCTGGAGGCGCTTCGACATAGGAATCTCTCAACAAAGAAGCCAGATCATAGTGAGGCGGCCCCAATCGCGCGTCTTGGAAGTCCACAATTCCCAAACGACCATTCGCTCGGAGCAAAAGGTTTCTTGCGTGATAGTCGCGATGGCAGGCGAGTTTGGGCAGCGCAGAAAAAGTCTCGGCGAATCTCTTGAACTCGAGTTTGAGATCTTCTTCGCGAACCGGCGTGAGCTTTCGGCCCAAATGTCCTTCGATGAAGTGATTCATGAAGAAAAGTAATTCGTGATAGAGCGCCCAGGGATCCAATACTCGTCGCATGGGCGCAGAAGCGGAGGCTTCCGTGACAGGAGTCAAACGCTGTTGAATCATGTCGATATAGGTCAGCGCTTCGCGATAAAGATCCGGTTTCATAGACGTTGGAACACGTTCTAGGTGCAAATCTCCGAAATCTTCTTCTAGCACGGCTTGTCGCGCCGTGTCCTCGGCGTAAATGGTCGGCACGGGTAAACCGTTTTGATGTAAGAGTCGGTTCACTTCCGTGAATGGAGGAACCACTCCTTTAATTAGAATGGCCGTCTGCGGCGTTCTTTCCCCAGGAAAACGAAGTCGAAAAAAACTGCGATCCGATCCATCTCCGTGCAAGGCTTCTAATCGCAACTCCCCAGCGAGTGCTTTCGTCAGCCACTCGCGATAGGCAGGAAGTCCCGTTTCTTTCGAGCTAATTTGTACTCTTACCATCGCAGATTCTCTCCATGTTGGAACGCAGCGACGCGCCCAATCGCCAAAGCCGATTCGCGGAGCAGGGTTTTCGGATCCATGACTCCTCGTGACTCATCCCGAATCTCAAAGTGATAAGAACCTTGATATCCACCTTGGATAAAGGCATGCATCAGATTGTCCCAGAGAATGCTTCCTTTGCCAGGGGGTAGATGTTGATCAGCTTTGGAATCATTATCGTGTAAATGGGCATTACATAGTCTTTTTCCAGCATGATGCAAATCAGTAATGGGGTTTTTCCAAACCTGAGAATGCCCTACATCGAGGCAGATTCCGAGATTGGGTAGGCCGGATTCTTCGATCAAAGAGTTGAGACTTTCAATATCCGTGAGCTCAGAGAGTATGTTTTCCAAGGCTAAGGTCATATTACGCTGCTTCGCGTAGTCACCAATTTCCGCGATGGCTTGGAGCGCGAATTTTCGATTTTCCGAATTTAGGGCATCTCCTTTTTCTCCTAAATGCAAAACCGCTGTGCTCGCACCCAATTCATAACCGGCATCGAGTGCCAATTTCGATTCGCGAATGGATTCTTGACGCGCTTGTGCATTCGCACTGATCGGGGAAAGAGTGACTCCCTGGCGCAACAGATCCAAATGCGCGTAAAAAGGCAAATGAATCGAGCTGACTAAAATGCGAAACGATTGAAAAGCCGCGCGAGTTTGTTGAACGAGTTCGCGATTTTCATAGTGAAAATGCGGGCGCATGCACCACATTTCCACACGTCGAAAACCAGATTCCGCAATCGCCGCCGCGAGTACCGGCTCAAAACGGTGATAGGCCAAGAGATGAGTAGAAATAGAGAGCTTTAGATCGTTCGTGCGCGCTTGCATTTTTCTCCCTAAGAAGTTAAGGATTGATCTCTCGTTTTTCCAATTTTTGCAGTTAATTTTTGAGGAAATTTCCATGGTCGAAACAATTCAAGTCGGACAGACGGTTCCCAATTTCAAAATGAAGGCCTACAACCCCTCGGCTGGGGATTTCGCAGAGATCACTTTGGAAGGTTTTCAAAAGCAAAAGAAGTGGACTGTGCTGTTTTTCTATCCTGCAGATTTCACCTTTGTCTGTGCAACTGAGTTCGAAGCGCTTGCAGAGAAGCACAACGAATTTCAACAGATGGGTGTGGAAGTTGTGACGGTCAGCAAGGACACCCAGTACACACATCTTGCATGGCATCAGCATGAAAAAGAACTCGCAGCTGCGAAGTTCCTCATGGGTTCGGATCCAACCGCAACCGTAGCCAAGATGTTTGGTGTCTACGATGAAGGCAGCGGACTCGCTTTGCGCGGAACTTTTGTGATCAGCCCTGAGGGCAAATTGACCAACTCAGAAGTCAATTTCTACAATGTCGGGCGCAATGTCGACGAATTGGTCCGTCGCTTGAAAGCCAATATCTATTTGAGCAAGGCGCCTGCTGAAGTTTGCCCTGCCAAATGGAAGAGCGAAGGCGATAAGACTCTCAAGCCCTCTGCCAAGATGGTGGGTAAGGTACACGAAGCTCTGAAGGGTTAATCTGGAACTTGAGACTCCGTATTTCGTTGTAGGGGCGGCGCATGCGCCGCCCCTATGCATACTGCAGATGTGGCAAGCATAGATCCCATGACAAAGTCTCTCATTCAGTTAGTATTTGCTGCCGTTCTCTTCGCGGTCGGCCTAGCTGATTGGCTTGGTAACTTTCGCATGTCTCATTACCTATTGATCCTAGCTGGACTCGTTTTGGGAGCCCTCGCAGTCAAAAAGATTCAAAAAGGAAAGAACTAATGTTGCTCAGCTTTGCCTGTTTCACGTTGAGTTTCTTCTTGGGAGCAGGCGAAGACACAATCAAGGATTTCAAAAAGTACTATCCCAGCTTCACAGCGAGCCCGCAAAAAGTAGAAGCCATTCTTTCCTTAGAAGGAATCGACATCCCCGATCGAGTGGAATGCCTTCTTCCTCTTTTCTCCGATCCAGATCCTGAAGTTCGCAACGCACTTTTACGCATTCTTGGAGAAGTGAAAGACCCCGCCTCTGTTGCGGTGTTGGTTCAGTCTCTGAAAGGAAAAACAAATCCGGCAAAGATTGGCGCGGTTGAAGCTTTGGGAAAAGGGAAACATGCCCAAGCGCTCGGCGCGCTCATGACTCTTTCAACAGATACAAACACAGGACTGCGTGTTGCTTTGGTTGGAGCCCTCGGAGAAATCGGAGACCGTTCGGCAAACGAAATCGTTTGGAAGTATATGGAGGAGGGGAAGGAAGAAGTTCGCGTCGCCGCTTGTGATGCTGCAGGGATGCTTGCAGATCCGGCGAGTGTGGACCGAGTGATTGCAAGACTTGCGGATAAAGAATGGAGAGTTCGCGCTGCGGCGATCGGAGCTCTCGCACATATTCGTGCCACTCCCGCAGTAGCTGCTTTGATTCAATCCATGGAAAAAGAAGAAGGGCGACTCGTGGAGGATGCAGGTCGCGCGCTCGAAAAACTAACCGGTTTGAATTTGGGATTAGATCTCGTGCAGTGGAAGGATTGGTGGAATCTAAACGGGAAGAATTATCGCGTTCCAACCGCTGCCGAACTTGCCGCTTGGAAAGAAAAGGAAAGAAAGTCGAACGAAAAATACGGAATGCGCGGAGATGTGGTCAATTACAACGGCATCACCACTTTGTCGAAACGCATTTTATTTGTGATTGATCAATCGGGTTCGATGGAAGAAGAAGTCACGGATCGTGTGCGTTTTCAGGATCGTGGTTATTCGAGCTTTTCAAAATTCGAAATTGTGAAGCAAGAACTGGTTCGCACGATTCGCAATCTCGATTCCAAAGTGCAGTTCAATATCATCACCTTTGCTAGCGATGTCTTTGTTTGGAAAAAACAATTAGCTAGCGCAAACCTGCTCAACAAGACTTCGGCTGAGGGCTATATCAAAGGACTACTACCCATTGGTGGGCATTCGAAAGAAGGTTTAGCCGCCGCGGGTCTAATGGGAAGCGCAGGACTCGAGTCGGGACGAACAAATTCTCATCTTGCCTTGATGACGGCTTTGGGTGGGCCGAACGGAAAACCGATTGGAGATGTTCCCGAGGAAGTCGACACCATTTTCTTCCTTTCGGACGGCCGCCCTTCGACGGGAATCATCGTGGAGCCTGCGGATCTTTCCCGTGCCGTTCGCCAGGCGAACGAAACAAAAAAAGTGGTGATTCATGCCTTAGCCATTGGAGAGTTCCAGCGCGATTTCATGCAAAACCTTGCCAAGGAAAACGGCGGGGTCTTTGTCGACCTGGGAAAGTAACTCTCCAACTTCCTAGAACTATGATAGACTTAGTTACTAGTCTTTCTTAAATGCCCTGGTCATTCCAGCGGTTGCGGGGGACGGGAAATTCCTAAGTATAGTTTTGTCAATATGTTACGGATTTTGGAGGAAGCGCAAATGCGTTCATTCTCGAAAGCTTTGATTACAGCGTTTGGTGTGTTTTCTTTGTTTTCCTTAGCTCAGGCAGGAGATCAAGAAAAGGCTAAAAATCTCTTCCAGGAAGGGATCAGTCTTTTCCAGGTCGGTAAAGAGCCTGAGGCTCTCGCTAAATTTCAAGAATCATTGCAAGAAGAGCCCAGCGCAGAAACCGCCTACGATCTGTTCCGTGGTACCGAAAATCGAATTTGGCTCCGCATGCTCTCAAGACAAGGAGAGTTTGAGCGAGTCGCCGTCCGGATGATGAAATTGGCCAAGGTCGCCCGAGCGGAAAAGAAAGACGATTCCGCCGCGATTCAGGCTTTGATCGAACAATTGAGAAGTGATCGTTTGGCCGACCGACGCAAGGCGATTCATCAGCTTTCTTTTGAACATGGCGAATTCGCTGCTGCAGCTATGAGCGGCTATCTCAACTCCCAAACCCACAGCGACATTCGCATTGCGATGATGAATGCCTTGGTGGAGATGGGCAAAGACTCGGTGTTGCCGATTGGCGCTTGTTTGCAATCCTCGGATCCAGTCGTGCGCCGTTCTGCCGCAATGGTTCTCGGTCGCATTCGCGATACACGTTCTCTCGCAGCTCTCAAGCAATTGGCGGAAAATGATTCAGAAGCCTCGATTCGCAATCTGGCGCACCAATCTTTGAGCGAAATGAATCCTGCTGCTTTGCAAGCCAACGCCCACGACTTGTTTTGCGATTTGGGCGAAGCCTATGCTCAAGAAGATCCTCGAATTCTCGATGGCGCACAGTCTGTGATTTGGCGTTATGACGACAACAAACAAACGTTGGTCAAGATGTCGATTCCCGCTTCGATTTATGCAAGCGAGATGGCTCGTCAAGCTTTTGCCAATGCTTTGCGATTGGAACCAGTTTCTCAACGCGCTTCCGCAGGAATTGCGTTGGCCTATGGCGCTCAAATCGCAGCGAAAAATGAATTGGTGAAAGAAAACCGCAGCGAAGAGATCGCGCAAGGCGCGCCGTTCTTCCAGGCTTCTGAGTTAGGACTTGCAGCTTCTGGTGTTTCTACAATGAACACTGGCTTGGTTGCTGCTTCTCAGACCGGTGAAAACTCAGCAGCCGCTGTTGTTGCCGAAGCTTTGGGAAGAATTGGAATCAAAAACCCCAGTGAAACCCCTCAAGCGTTGGTAGATGCTTTGCAGTCTCCCGATCGACGAGTTCGTTATGCAGCGGCAATTTCCTTGGCCAGAATGGGCAATGCCTTGTCTGCTAACGCAGAGGAACAATTAGTTGGTGCTCTCTCTGATGCCGTAGCGCTCAAGACCCCTCGCATAGTGCATCTCATTGATGAAAACAAAGCTCGTCGCAATAAATTGGCCAAGCAATTGGAAAACGCCGGCTACTCGGTGAGTGCCAGCGAAACGGGAGCGATGGGTTTGGTTCAATTCAAACGCTATGGTGCGGCCGATCTCATTCTTCTCAGCACTCACTTGTCGGATCTGACGACGGAGCAAATGCTGGGAGAAATTTTGGAAGATACGAGAACTCAAACCATTCCGGTTTTCTTGATCTCTGAAAAGAAAGCGATGGAGAAGGCTAACGAACTCTATGGTTCTCGAGTCAAGCAAGTCGTTGATGGTTCGAATTGGCTGGATCTCCAGACTGTCAGCGAAGCCGTTGCGACACGACAAAACCCGGATCGCGAAAGTGCAGAGCAAATTGCCAAAGAAGCCGCATCAGCGCTAAGCGAAATGGATTCGAATCGAATTGATTTGACCCCAGCTAGCATTGCTCTGTTGGAAGCCGTGCAAAGCAAGCCCGATCTAATCGCGATTCCTGCAGCGCGCGCTTTGGGCAAGGCAGCGACTCCGACTCAATGTGAAGTGTTGGGTAGTCTGTTAGCCGAGACCAAACGAAGCAAGGAATTGCGCATTGCGATTGCAGACGGATTGGGACAGGCCTTTTCCCGTTTGGATCAAGTTCCTAACGGCGTGATTGCAGTTCTCTTTCAGGCGATGCGAGAAGATACGGACAATGGTGTTCGTCAGGCAGCAGCTGCTGCAATTGGACGAGCACGCATTTCTCCTGCCGATCGCGCGATGATTCTTTCTTCGACGATTGCGAATAATCAGTCCGAGACGAAAGAAGAGAAGACTGAAAACTCTGGCGAGAACGCAGAGCAAAACTAAATCTTAAAGCTAAATCTACGGTAGGGGCGGCGCATGCGCCGCCCCTACACTTTTATAGCTTCTTCGGTTAGCTTGCTGCACTTCTTCCTCGCCCGAGTGGCTCAACGGTAGAGCACCGCTTTCGTAATGCAATTTCCTGTCTTTTTGCGTCGTTTTAGGTCTGTCTTTGTTTATATCCAAGCCCCTGAGATTAGGTGAGTTAGCTTCATTGATAGTGGAACGCACGCTAACGGAGCCCGACCCAGAAACACGCCCAGAACTACACACGGGACTACACAAGAAATCAATTGAGAAGATCATTTAGGCAAATTCAAAGCTCCAGTAAAAATCTGCCTAGGGGGGTATCCCCCCTTTGGGGATTTTCAATAAATACCCACCCTCTCACTACGGTTTCCTCGAATTTTGGGAGATGAGAAATCGTCGAGCCGAGAGTTGTGTCGATTCCTTACAAGCAAACCCAAAAAGGAAATTCCTTGTCGCATTGAGTTTTGTGACTTATAGATAGGGCCCTCATGAATGCAGTAGTTCAATCCATGGCATCGAAGGTATTGCTCCTGCTTTCTCTCATCCTTTGGCAGCCAATTTGTTTATGTAGCAGCATCCAAGCTTCCTGTAGTTCGAAACAATGTTGTCCTGTAGATTCCCACTGTGCCGAAGCAAGCGATGCTCACGCCCACGACGATTCTAAGCCGGACGAAAAACATCCAGATCCCAGCGACAAAAACCACGGACTCTGCGAATGCGTTACACCGTTCGTTGCTATCTCCACGCATGCAGCCTCGCTTGCGAGCCTATTGGATCTCTTTTCTGATTTTTCCTACGGAGTGACTCTGTTAGAGAGCGAGATTTTATTTCCCGATAATAATTTCGTACCTCTTGTTAACCAATTGGGCGGAGAGCGTCCTCCCCCTCTTCCTCTCTATAGAACTTATTGCATCATTCGTTGCTGACATTTCTCAACGCCAGAGTTCTTCGCGGCTAAGATAGAGATTTGTTGTCTCGTCATTTCTCGCGAGTTTGTAGAACTCGGCGTCACCTCTTCTCGATGCAAAAGCATCGCGGATCACTATTTCTCTTAATTCTGTTCCTACTGATCTTGATTTTTTGGAGATTTATCATGTTTACAAATCTAGCTGTTGTTTCTTTCGTGCTGTTTTCTTTTGGAACTCCTAGTTTTCAACAAGAAGCCGGTTCTTCGTATGAAGTGACTGTACCCGTTTTCCCCAATGCGACCTGTCCTATTATGGGGAAACCTGCTTCAAATCCTCTCTTTGCCGATACGGATCGCGGAAGGATTTACATCTGCTGCAAGAAATGCGTTTCGAAAATTCAAGCGGATGTGGAGAAGGCGCACAAAACTGCCTATCCCGTGATTCAGAAAGCGGGAAATGCGACCTGTCCAGTGACCGGTGAAAAAATCGAAAAGGATTCCCCAACGGTTGTTCTTCAAGGCTACGAAATTTCTGTTTGCTGCGAAGATTGCGTTCAGGAAGTCAAAACGAACAGTCAAATCGCTCTTGTGAAAGCCACCGATTCCAAGGTGACCGACATCGAAAACGAGATTTGTCCGATTACCGAAAAGCCTGTCACCCAGAATGCGTTTTGTCTTATTGGTAAGGACTTGATCCACCTCTCCTCTACAGAATGCGTAGAGCAGGTAAAGAAGGATCCTAAGAAAGCCCTCGAAAAAGCCAAAGAATTAAAGGCAAAGCAAGGAACGAAATCCGAATCCAAAAAAAAAGAACACAAACACGATGAGCATGGCAAAGAAGAAAAGGATCACAAACATGACTAACTGCCATTGGAAAGCGGCGATTCGTCGTTCGCAAATTGTCCTCTTTTTTCTCTTTGTCGCTTGCGCCGCAGCACCTCGGATGCCGGATCCTCCCCCGACGCATCCGGCTTCTGCGCTGGCGCCAGAGAGCCCACTTCCGCAGCGCCCCTGGATTTTAGAAAGCCTAGAAGAGGAAACACCACCTAACAAAGATGCCCCAGAGAAAGTCCCCGAAGCAAAGCCCCACCAACATGGACACCACCACGGAGGAAAACCATCATGGTGACGCTCATGCGCTCAGGAATCCTAGTGGTCGCCTGTTTCCTTTCTGGTTGTGTGAGCTTTCACAAGGAAGTTGCTGAGGATCAAGCTCAGATAGAGCAAATGTTCCAGTCGCGCTTAGGTGTGAAACATCACATCCCAACCGCTGCCGAAGACGATGGGGCTTTGGCGGCAGAAGTGTGCCCTCTTCTTGAGGGTGGTCTTACTGAAGAAAAGGCCATCAAGATCGCCTTTCTCAACAATCGCGGTATCCGTACCGAATTCGAGATGCTGGGAATTGCTCGAGCGGACTTGGTTCAGGCCGGCCTTCTAACTAATCCAGTCTTTGATGCAAATGCCAAATTTTTCCGATCGGGCACAGAGATCGAACTTGGCATTGCACAATCGTTCCTAGATCTCTTTTATCGACCTCTACGCCAAAAGGTGGCCGAGGCAGAACTTCTTGCAACAAAGGCGGACGTGGCTCATCGAGTGATTGGTGTCATCTATGAGTTGCGTCGAGCCTTTGTTGTTCTCAGGGCAGCGGAACAATTAGTCGAAATGCGTCAACAGGTTGTGGAGGCGACAAAAGCTTCTTACGAACTAATGGTCGAGCTTCACCGGGCTGGCAACGTCACGGATCCTCAGCTCACTGCGGAAGAAGTCGCTTTTTCTCGAGCAAAAATTGACCTCTCCGCGGCCCAAATCGCTAGCTACGAGGCGCGGGAACCTCTCAATACACTTCTTGGGCTTTGGGATCAGGAGATTACTTGGCAGATCGAGGGAAAATTGGATGAGCAGGCCGGGACGGAGATCGCATTGGAGAGCTTGGAAACAAAGGCGGTCAGCTCAAGTTTAGACCTCGCACAAAACCGCGCGCAAATCGATGCGGCTGCACAGCGCGCGGGCATACGTTCCTGGGAAGGATGGTTCGAAACGGGAGAGCTGAAGTTGGTTGCAAAACGGGACGCTTTGGACGATGCCTGGGGCGTGGGCCCGGGGTTGTCTTTGAGTTTACCGTTTTTCAATCAAGGACAAACCCAGATCGCCACGGCACAAGCGCAACTTCGTCAGTCCCTAAATCGCTACGTCGAATTATCAGTTGAAGTTCGTTCCGCTGCGCGAACTTTTCGCGAACGCTTCATCGCATTGAATTCTCGTGCGGATTACCTTCGTAAAGTCTTCCTTCCTTTACGAGCGCGGCTTGTTAGAGAAACTTTGCAGAATTACAACGCGATGCAAATTGGCGTGTTTGATGTGCTCCTGGCAAAACAGCAAGAAATTGAAGCGGGTCAAGAATACATCGAAACACTAAAAGATCTCTCACTCGCTCGGCTCGACTTAGAAGAACTTCTCGCAGGAAGCTTGAATCGCTCTCGCATGAAATCTTCGCCATCCCCTTCTGGGCATGAAAGAAACGATTTTCAAAAGAAAGGGCATTAATATGCAAAACTCACGTCGGCAATTTTTAAGAAATTCCGCCTCGGCTGCGTTAGTCACGGGTTTGACTGCTCGTGGTCTTTGGGCAAACACGACTAGCCACTCTCTCAGTTCGGATGAATTGAAGGAGGTATGGAACCCAGGGATTCCCAACAAGGACTATCGTCCTGTCGTCACGCCGAATGGCGTGAGTCTGCCCTTTAAGGTCATCAACGGAGTTAAGGTGTTTCATTTGATTCCTGAGGAAGTCAGTCATGAGTTTGCTTCGGGTCTCAAGGCAGAGTGTTGGGGCTATAACGGGCGTGTGCATGGACCAACCATTGAAGCGGTAGAAGGAGATCGAGTTCGCATTTATGTGACGAACAAGCTTCCTGCACCGACAACGATCCACTGGCACGGTGTGCTTCTTCCCAATGGAATGGATGGCGTAGGCGGATTGACACAGCGTCCCATCGAGCCTGGAGAAACATTTAAATACGAGTTCACTCTACGCCAATACGGAACCTTGATGTATCACTCCCACCATGACGAGATGACACAGATGGCATTGGGTCAAATGGGGATGTTTGTTATTCATCCCAGAAAACCATCAGAAAACCCTCCAGATCGGGACTTTGTTTATTTGCTGAGTGAATGGCGAATTACACCCGGCGCTCGCCGTCCCGATCCGAATGAAATGATGGACTTCAATGTTTTCACCTTTAATGCCAAGGTATTCCCTGACACGGATCCGCTCGTAGTTCGCAAAGGAGAGCGTGTGCGCATTCGTATTGGAAATCTAAGCGCCATGGATCACCATCCAATCCATCTCCACGGTCACCACTTCCGAATTGTAGAAACCGATGGTGGTGTGATTCCTGAACCAGGACAATGGCCAGAATCGTCGGTACTCGTACCCGTGGGCAGCACGAGAACGGTTGAATTCATCGCCGACAATCCAGGGGATTGGGCGCTGCACTGTCATATGACCCACCATGTCATGACACAAATGGGTCACGGCATTCCAAATCTCGTAGGAGTAAATGCAAGTTTATTTGACGAGAAACTTGCCAAGGTTTTGCCTAGCTATTTAGCGTCGAGTGGTAACGTTCACGGGCAATCTAACTCGGAAACCTCAGATGTGCCCAAGAACAGTATCGCAATGGAAGGAGGCAGTGGGCCCTTCGGATACGTCACCATGGGAGGCATGGTGACCGTACTGAAGGTCCGTGAAAAATGGACGGAAGGTACTGATGCAGGCTGGTACGCGCATCCGAAAGGGACGGTTGCGGATGTGGCA
Source organism: uncultured Planctomycetales bacterium (assembly GCA_964570465.1). GTDB lineage: Bacteria > Planctomycetota > UBA1135 > UBA1135 > CAZMYG01 > CAZMYG01. The sequence continues at coordinate 8,252 of CAZMYG010000015.1, read as the reverse complement.
AGTTTGGAAGAAATGAATGCGGATGGGATTGAGCCGGGAAGGAAGCCATGAAAGAACGCCGAATCATTTTCTTTGTCGCTTTAGCTTCTGTTGTGCTTTCGGGTCTTTTGATGGCTCAGGATCATGGACATACTCACGAGCACGAGGCGGCGGGAGAATCCATCGTCCCAACGATTGTCGGACGAGTACATCCACTCCTCGTTCATTTCCCAGTAGCTCTATTAATCGCTGCCGCCCTGGTCGAGGCTTGGCGTATGATCCGACGTCAAGACTTTTACAGTGCGGGAGTCCCCGCCTTCCTCCGGCTGGGAACCGCTGGGGCCGTGGCGGCGGTGCTTACGGGACTGCGTCTCGCGGCGGAGCACGGCATGGTTTCGGATATCGCTCTCTTGGAGCGCCATCGCTTTTTCGGAATCACGACCGCGGTTCTGATCCTGTTGAGCCTGACACTTGGAGAAATCTCAAAACGAAAATCCTCAGCTTCGATCGGATTGTTCTATCGAATTGTTTTGTTTGCTAGCGCCATCTCCGTAGCGATCACCGGCAAGTTTGGTGGAGATCTGTCCTATGGAGAAGATTTTTTCTTTGGATTCAAGTGAGTGAAAGCCTAAAAAAACTCTCAGAATGGGGAATTTCCCGCGGCGATCTTGGTTGTGTCCCAAATGTTGGCTCGCAAGCATTCAAAAGACTCTGGCACAGAATGTGCACTGTGGCTCGCAAAACAGGACCGATTTTTTCTGATGAGATAAGGAGATCTTTTATGAAGTTAAAGCGTTCGCAATTTCTGTTCCTGATCGCAATGCTAAGCCCTTTATCCTTCGCTCAAGAAGGCACTGAAAAAAACAACGAACAAACCACAGAAGGTGCCGCTGCATTCACAGTGAAGGTCGGCTCGATGTTCGGACGAGTCATCGAAACCACCGACTCCGATCTCGTCCTGGAGTTTCTAGCTTATCCAGGATCTCGCGTCAAAATCTCAAAGTCTATCCTTCTGCCGGAAACCCTTTTCGACATCGAAGAGCAAAGAATCTCGAAGACGGATCCGCAGGCCTGGATGAAGCTAGCCGAGTTTGCGCAGAAAAACGATCTGCACGGCCAGAGAATGTTGGCGCTCTCCACGGTCATCAAGCTCGATCCGACTCGTGCCCCGCAACTCGAAGCCTCTTTAAACGAATGTAAGGAAGCCTGCACCAAGGAACAGATCCGATCCGCCAAAGCTTTCCAACAGGTTGGAGAATTGACCCGTGCGAAGAAAACTCTCGTTTCCGCGATCGAGAAATTCGCGGGCTGCGCGGCGCAAAAAGAAGCGTCAGCTCTTCTTAGCCAAGTCGAGGAGCAAATCCTTTTCGAGGAAAGAAAGCAAGCGGCTTTGAATCGAGAGCAGCGGAAAATCCAGGAGTCTTCTCAAAAGCTTTTGCGCTTGACCCAGCTCGTGCAGAAATCCGAGGACGATCTCCAGCAAGGCCGGCAAGTGCTCAATTCCTTCGTCAAGGCGAGCAATTGGTTCCTCGGAGCGCTCGCCCAGCTGGAGATCGCGTCTCGGCGGCTGGAGAAACTCACGCCCAAGGATGTCATCCACGACGCTCCGGATATTCAAAAGTCCCAGGAGGACCTCAAAAAGGAAATCGAGCGTCTACGGCTCGTCGTGCGGGATGATCTCTTCCAAACTCATCTCGAGCTTGGGCAGGTCTATCTCTCCGTCGGCAATCGGCCGAGCGCTTACAAACATGCGGGGCATGCCGCATCCATGGATTCAACCCACCCCGCCGTAATCTCCCTGCGGCAGGCATTGGGTTCTTCCTCGGGGAGATGGTAATCAAGGAGTATTTTCATGAAAATAACGCAATCGATCGTTATCGTGAGCCTTTTTTCGTTCGGAGTGGCGGCCCTGTCGAGCTGTCAAACGTCCGGCAAGCTTGTGAAATCGGAGACGAGCGTGATTTGTCCCGATTGTCAGCAGGAGACGAAAATGACCTTCCTCAAAGGTTTGAACTACAACACGCACAAATGCCCCTCTTGCAAGGATAACTGGGAGCCGGGCTTCGGCGACGCGCCGATGGTTAAGGTGCACGCCTGCGACAAGTGCGGACAGATCGTGGAGAAGTGTCCTCAGTGCAAGAGGCAGGGATGAGAAGAGGCGGCCTAATTGACTCTTTTGATCCGTTTTGGAGCACGAGAAGCGCGGAGAGGAACGCCCATTAACTCTCGATTCTTTGGTTGCCGAAATGCCATCAAAGGTCAACTCATACAGAGAGTCGTGATGGTCTCTCTTCTTTTTTCTGTGTCTCTTGGTTGCGTAGGGACCCCTACGGAATCAGAGCGTGCGGCGCGTTCTGACGTTGCCGCGATCTTAAAGCGTTACCGACCCGACGACGCTAAACCCGCCCTTCCCAAACTCACCGCATCTTCTTCGCTTGCCGATTATCTCCGATTCGCGATGCTGAATAGCCCGCGGGTGGAGGCGGCGTATTTCGAATGGGCGGCAGCGGTCGAAAGGATCACGCCCGCCCGCTCTCTGCCCGACCCGAGACTTACCTTCGAGAGCGACATTGGCAACACCATCATGTCGCTCATGCCGGGGCTGATGATCGACTTGCCGGGACCTGGAAAGCTGCGGCTGTCAGGCGAGACGATGGCTGCAGAGAGCCGCATGGTCTATTTCGGCTTCGAGCGCGAGATCCTTCGGACTGCCCTGGCGGTCAAATCGGCCTACTACCGGTTGCACTTCCTTGAAGAAACGATTCGCGTGCAAAGAGAGACTCTCCGGCTGCTGGGCGACCTGGAGCAGCTCGCGCAGCAAATGAGCGCCGCGGGGAAGGTGACACTCCAAGACGTTCTTCGCGCCCAGATCGCCCGCGATCAACTGGAAACGCGAATCGTCAATCTGGAGGACTCTCGCAGTACTCTTGTCGCGGAATTGAAGGCGGCCCTGGGGTTAGTGCTGACAGATCCCGACCCACCGCTCCCGGCTACGTTTGAGCCGTCTGCTGGGAATCTCCGGCCCGAGGAACTGTTGGCGACGGCCCTGATCCGCAACCCGAACCTTCGAGCCATGGAGGAGGACGTGCGCAGAGCGGAGGCGTCGCTAGCTCTTGCGCGCAAATCGGGCGTTCCCGACTTTTCGTTCGGAATCGAGGCGGACCTCAAGGCAAGTCCGGTCTTCTTCCGGCCGTCGGCGGCAATGAGCCTGCCGATCTGGCGTGACAAAATCGCAGCCGAGATCGCGGCTGCGCAGGCGGGCAAGCAGGCCGCCGAGTCTCGCCTCAATTCAGAGCAGGTGCAAATTGCCGCCGAGTTGGCGGCGATGCTCTACATGTTCCGCGAGGCCGTCCGCAACGATGCGCTGCTGCGGGAAAAACTCGTTCCCAAGGCCAGGCAGTCGCTCGAGGCCGCGCGTGCGGGCTACGGGAATGGCCGGGCCGGATTTCTCGATGTGATCGACGCTCAACGTTCGCTGTTGGAGTTCGAGCTTGCGGGGATCGAAGCGCGGACGCAGCGTGAGCTAGCGCTCGCGTCCCTGTCGTTGTCCGTTGCAGGAATCCCGCCCTCTGGGGCCCCGACTCTGGAAGAAGGCCCCAGCCGTCCGTCGAAGGAGACCCAGCCATGAAAAGATCCCTTGTTGCCGGATTGGTTTTGATCGTTGTTGCCGCTGCAGGCGGGTACCTGGTCGGACGCTGCGCGCAGATGCCTGCACCACATGCCGCGCATGAGGCCGAAACTACGGCAAGCGCCACGCAGCAGATCTACACCTGCTCGATGCACCCGCAGGTGCGCCTCGATCGTCCAGGCAACTGCCCGATCTGTGAGATGCCCCTCATTCCTGCAAACGCGGCGCAGACGGGATCGGGCGGAGAGGCGATGCTTCAACTTTCCGAGCACGCGCTGGCCATGGCGAGCGTGGAGACCACGCCGGTGATCCGACGGGAGCTGTCCCGGGAGTTGCGGGCGGTCGGCAAGATCCAATACAACGAGTCCTCGCTGGCGACCGTTACAGCGCGCATCGATGGCTATGCGGAGCGTCTGTTTGTCAATTTCACTGGCGTCGAAATCAAGGCCGGCGACCATCTCGTCGAGATCTACAGTCCCGAGCTTCTGCTCGCCCAGCAGGAACTGTTGATCGCCCTCCAGAGCGGCGTCGCCGGACAGATCGGATCGCTCGTGGAGACGGCCAAGCTCAAACTGCAGCGCTGGGGCCTCACGGAGGAGCAGATTCGTGCGCTGGTCGAGAACAAGAAAATCGCTGACCGCGTCACGCTGTATTCGCCCATTCAGGGCACGGTGATAGAGAAATCGATCGTGCAGAACAGCGCGTTCAAGGCGGGCGACGCGCTTTACCGCGTCGCCAACCTCGACACGGTGTGGGTCTACCTCGACATCTACGAGTACGATCTGCCTTGGGTCCTCTACGGACAGACGGTCAAGCTTTCCGCCGAGGCCCTCCCCGGGCGGACGTTCGAGGGACGCGTCTCCTTCGTGCAGCCCATCGTGAACGAGGAGACGCGGACGATCCGAGTTCCGGTCCATGTCGAGAACAAGGACCACACGCTCAAGCCGGGCATGTTTGTGAGTGCAGTTATCCAGTCGATGCTGGCCAGCGACGGACGGGCAGCGCCCACGGGAGTCGAGGGCAAATATTCCTGTCCCATGCACCCGCAGGTGCTCCGGGACGAGGCCGGCAAGTGCCCGAACTGCGAGATGCCACTGGAACAGATTCCCGGCGTCCTTCCATCTTCGTCGGTTGCAGCGCCCCGGCATTTCTGTCCCATGAAATGCGAGGGCGAGAAGACATATGAAACAGCAGGGAATTGCCCTGTCTGTCACATGAAACTCGATCCCGTGCCGGCGGGAGCGGCCTCTGCGGCGGGGACGGGATTACTCACCGTGCCGGTCACCGCGGTTCTTGACAGTGGGACCCGGCAGATCGTGTATGTCGAAAAGTCCCGCGGCTTGTTCGAGCCGCGGGAGCTCGTCCTGGGACCGCGCGCGGGCGAGTTTTTTCCCGTGCTCAAGGGAGTTGCAGAAGGGGAGCGCGTCGTGACCCGCGGCGGCTTCCTCATCGACAGCCAGTTCCAAATCACCGGACACCCGAGCTTATTTTACCCCGGCGGTTTGATGGGCGGCTCTGCGGGCCATCAGCACGGTGCAACCGATTCGTCCGGTGCGCCTGCAACTCCCACTAAGGCACCCAGCAGTGCCGCTCCCCACAAGCACAAGCGATGAGGTTTTGACATGGTGAACGCCGTCATCCGCTGGTGCCTCAGGAATGCGTTCCTGATGGTTCTCATCATCGCCGGCCTGTGTGTGGGTGGATACTTCGCCATCGTGAGCACGCCGGTGGACGCGATCCCGGACATCGGCGAGAAACAAGTCATCGTCTACGCCGATTGGCCGGGACGCAGCCCGCAAGACGTGGACGATCAGGTCACGTTCCCTCTCACGACGAGCCTGACGGGCACGCCGGGCGTGAAGGCGATCCGCTCGATGTCGGGCTTTGGCTTCTCGATGGTCTTCGTCATCTTCCAAGACGAGGTGGATTACTACTGGGCTCGCTCGCGCGTGCTCGAGAGGATGAACGTTGCGCAGCAGCGGCTTCCGATGGGTGTCACGCCGGTACTTGGGCCCGATGCGACTGCATTAGGTCAGATTTATTGGTATACCGTCGAAGGTGAGGGTTTCGATCTCGCGGAACTCCGCTCGATCCAGGATTGGTACATTCGCTATCAACTCAACTCCGTCGAAGGCGTAAGCGAGGTCGCAAGCATTGGCGGTTTCGTCAAGCAGTACCAGATCGACGTCCATCCCGACAAATTGCGCGCTCACCGCGTCACTCTAATGGATATTTACGAGGCCGTCCGCAAGAGCAACATCGACGTGGGAGCCAAGGTCGTCGAGAACAACGGTGTCGAGTTCTTCATCCGCGGCGTGGGGTTCATCAAGACTATCGAGGATCTGGAGCGCGTCGTGATTCGCCAGGAGAGCGGTACGCCGATCATGCTCCGCAACGTCGCGACGGTGCAGCTGGGACCCGACTTCCGACGTGGCGCGTTGGACAAGGCCGGCGTCGAAGCCGTCGGCGGCGTTGTACTCATGCGCTACGGTGAGAATCCGCGCGACGTGATGGAACGGGTTAAGAGCAAGATCTCCCAGCTCGAACTCGGCCTGCCGAGCAAAATGCTTTCCGATGGGCGCGTCTCTAGGGTTCGAATCATCCCTTTCTACGATCGCACAACCATCGTCAACGAGACCATCGGCACTTTGAAGACTGCTCTTGCCGAGGAGGCGCTGCTTGCGAGCATCGTCATCCTGGTCTTCTTGCTTCACCTCCGGACCACTGTGACGGTGCTTGCCACGCTACCGCTGGCCGTGGCGCTTACCTTCATCTTGATGTATCTGTTCGGTGTCAGCAGCAACGTCATGTCGCTGGCGGGGCTAGCCATCGCGATTGGCGACGTGGCCGACATGGGCATCATCATGTCGGAGAACATCTACCGCCGCATCGCGTCGGCGAGCGAGCAGGAGAAACGCGAAAAGGGACATTTCGAGATTATTTACGAGGGCGCGACGGAGGTTGGCGGCGCGATCATCACCGCCGTCTCAAACACGATCGTTTCTTTTATCCCGGTCTTCTTTCTCACCGATCAGGAGGGCAAGCTCTTCAAGCCCCTGGCATTCACCAAGACCTTTGCCATCGGCTCGTCCGTGGTGCTTGCGATCACAGTGGTGCCCTTTTTGTGCTATCTGCTTTTCCGGCCGGTGCAGTGGCGCAAGCAGATCACTGCCGCCCTGGCCGTCGGCATCGGAGTGCTCGCGACGCTCGCTACGCATGCTGCGTTCATGTGGGGCTTGGCCAAGGGGCATGATGAAGGCTGGCTGATTTCCGCAGCGGTCGGCGTGGGAGTGGCGCTTTGCGTGGTTCGAATGACTCGCGAGAGATTTCTGCCTCTGGAGGAGAACCGAGTCTCGCGTCTCATCGCCAAAGGGTATGTCCCCACACTCTCGTGGATTCTCGCGCACAAGAAAATGTTCCTGCTCGCTCCAGTGTTGATTCTTTTCATGGGCATGAGCGTGTGGCTCGGTGTTGGCAAAACAATGTACCCATTTGAAGCCGCGATTAATCTCTTCGCCAGCGAACCGGCATCCCCCGAACTTAAGAAACTCATGCACGCACCGCCGGAGGAATCCGTCGTCCGCCCGCGCATCGAGTTCGACCAGCTCCGCTGGCAACGCGTGCGACACAAGGACGGTGGCGAAAATTTCCGCGTCCTTTGGCGTCGGGCCGATCCGAGGGAGCGCGATGTCGAGATTGCTTCGGGATACACTGTGATCCGCGAGGGTCGCATTCTTCCGGGAATCGGTCGCGAGTTTATGCCTCCCCTCGACGAGGGCTCGTTTCTCTACATGCCTTCGCTGTTGCCGCAGGGCTCGCTTTCGCAGGCCATCCAGGTCAACAGCACTCAGGATCTTGCAATCGCCAGCGTCCCCGAGGTCGAGTCGGTCGTAGGCAAAATCGGCCGTGCTGAGTCCGCGCTCGATCCCGCGCCCATCGGCATGATGGAGAGCATCATCATCCTCAAACCCGAGGAGGAGTGGCGCACTCGAAAAGTCGAACGGTTCTTTTCGGATTGGCCCGATTTCACCCGGACGCCGCTTGCATGGGTTTGGCCCGAGCAGCGGCGCATCACCAAGAACGAGATTCTCTCGGAACTCCAGGAGAAGACCGCCATCCCCGGCGTGCTGCCGACTTTCCTCCAGCCCATCCAGACGCGACTCGTCATGCTCCAGACGGGCTTTCGCGCCATGATGGGGGTCAAGATTTACGGGGCCGATCTGCGCGAGATCGAGCGGATCGGTCTGCAGATAGAGCAGCTTCTTCGCGAAGTCCCCGGCGCCACCGATATTGTCGCCGATCGCATCGTCGGCAAGCCCTACATCCAGATCGACATCGACCGCGATCGCATCGGACGTTACGGCGTCAATATCCGCGACGTGCAGGATGTGATCGAGATGGCACTGGGTGGCATGAACCTGATGGAGTCGGTCGAAGGACGCGAGCGCTATCCGATTCGCATTCGCCTGGCCCGCGATTTCCGCGAGGACGGCGAAGCGATTCAGAGGATCAGCGTGCCCACCTCCTCCGGCGCGCAAGTGCCGCTGGCGCAGCTAGCCACCATCACGACCGTGCTCGGCCCGCAGGAGATCAAGGGCGAGAGGGGCCTCTTGGTCGGCTACGTCACCATGAACACCCGCGACCG
>CAZMYG010000014.1:0-28131 GCA_964570465.1 uncultured Planctomycetales bacterium | reverse complement strand
TCCCCAGACGGAAAATGGGTTGCCTATACCGTTGGCACTCCCGATCTCGAGAAAAACAAAGTTATCAACCATATTTGGCTGGTTTCTTCTACGCCTGGCGAGACGCCGCGACAGTTAACCAATGGAGAAAAAGGCGAGAGCCGGCCGCGTTGGTCTCCTGATGGAAAATGGATTGCCTTTACGACAAGTCGCAGCGGCAGTGGGCAGATTTGGGTTTTGCCTATTGAAGGTGGGGAAGCTTGGCAGCTTACAAATCTCTCGACCGGCGCCAGCGATCATGTTTGGTCACCAACTGGAAATATGTTGGCCTTCACCAGCGACGTTTATCCCGACTGCGCGGACGATGCGGCAAATCAGAAACGCACTGCAGAAATCGAGAAGTCCGGAATCCAAGCAAAAACCATCGACCACCTTCTATATAGGCATTGGAATGCCTGGCGCGACGGAAAGCGTTCTCATCTTTTTGTTGTGAACTTTGATACAAAAACAAAAGGCACACAAATCGCTCGCGATCTCACACCTGGAAATTTCGATGTGCCACCATTTTCTCTTGGCGGTCCAGATGCCTATGCCTTTTCTCCTGATGGGAAGGAAATTGCCTACACACGCGGCGCCGATACCTCAGTCGAAGCTTGGAGCACGAATGCAGATCTATTCATTATGCCCGTCGATGGTGGAACAGCTAAGAACCTCACAGTGGAGAATAAGGGTTGGGATGGTTCGCCAAATTATTCGCCGGATGGCATGTTACTTTCGTTCCGTTCCCAAAAGCGGGACGGCTATGAATCCGATCATTTTAGCCTCGGTGTTTACTTTCGAAGCAACGGCACGCTGCAGCGTATGTTTAGCGATAAAGTTTCCATCGAGGAGATATTTTGGGGCCCAGCGGACGGTGAAGCCTATTTTTTGACTGAGTCCCAAGGCAGGTTCTCGCTTCAAGTTGGCCGTCTAGGAAAAACTTCTCCACATTTGAATTCGAGTGTTTTAGGGGAGAAAAATCTCAGTGCTCTTTCCATTGGTTTTCCCGCAGGAGAGAGCAGGGTGGTTGGTTTGCAATCCAGTTTGACAAAGCCTGCAGAAATCTATTTGGTTTCAGAAAACGAAAGCCCGGCGCTAATTCAGTTAACTCATCACAACGATTCTCTTTTTTCAGAACGAGAGAGGCCAAGTTATGAATCGATTTCTTACAAAGGTGCAAAGGGGGACTCTGTTCAAGCTTGGCTTGTGAAACCTCCGGGTTTTGATCCGAAGAAAAAATATCCTTTCCTGTACTTCATTCACGGCGGGCCGCAAGGTGCGTGGATGGATGCGTTTTCTTATCGCTGGAATCCAGCACTCTTCGCTTCACAAGGCTATGTCGTGATGCTGCCCAATCCACGCGGTTCGACAGGATTCGGGCAAAAGTTCACCGAAGAAATTTCCGGCGACTGGGCAGGCGCTTGTTACGAAGATTTGATGAAAGGTGTGGATTGGGCGATTGCACAAGGTTTTGTCGACCCAGATCGCATGGGTGCGGCCGGCGGTTCTTTCGGCGGTTACATGGTGAATTGGATTCTCGGCCACAACACTCGCTTCAAGGCGCTTGTTTCTCACGCCGGTGTCTACAATCTCGAATCGATGTATGGAACGACGGAAGAACTGTGGTTTCCCGAATGGGATTTGCGCGGCAAGCCTTGGGAAGATGGGGAAGAGAATTACAAAAAATTCTCTCCGCATCGATTCGCGGCGAATTTCAAAACCCCGACTTTGGTGATACACGGCGAACTCGACTATCGTGTGAATGTCACGGAAGGGATGCAGCTCTTTACGGCACTACAAAGACAAGGAATTCCTTCGCGATTTCTCTATTTTCCTGATGAAGGGCACTGGATTTTGAAGCCCAAAAACTCACGTCTTTGGAACGAAACCGTGCTCGACTGGTTCGATCGTTTTGTGAAGGGAAAGGGCGGAGAGTAATTAATTGCGATATCCTAAAAATCGTTGATTTTTAGTTAAAAACGACCTAACTTGTTTTAATAAATTAGTTTGCAGCTGAATTCGTTCTTATTCCTGCCAATTCGGCGGTTTGTTTTTCTTCCCTAAAATTGGCTTAAAGCCATTTCCTGGGATAACTTTTAGAAGATTGGCTATTACATAAAGGATAGAGCGAATCGAGAGGGAACTTCATCATGGGGTCTATAACCAACACGCAGACATTGCTCGTGAAGGCGAAACAAGGCGATCAAGCCGCCTTGGAAGCGCTGTTTATGCGCTATCGCGACCCCGTACTCGCACGAATCCGAAAGAAGATGAATCCCAATGTGCGCAGTCTTTTCGATTCTCAAGACTTTCTGCACGATGTTTTCATTGAAGCCTCTTCGGCTCTTCCTCGATTTGAGCGACGCGAACCAGAATCGTTGATTCGTTGGTTTGCCATCATTGTGCGTAATCGCGTTCGCGATGCGATTCGTCGCATGAGTACGGTTGCGCGCAATCACGAAGGCGAAGCCAATCACCAAGAAGAAATTCATCTCGACCCCACACCGAGCCAAAACGTTGGCAGTCTCGAGCGCAAACAAAAGCTTGAAGCTGCGATGACTCGGCTCGCTCCTGAGTATCAAACCATTTTGCGCTTGCGCGATTTTGAAGGTTTGAGCTTCGAAGAAATAGCCAAACGCATGGGGAAAGATCAGCTCGGAAATAACGGTTACGACGCGACAAGAAAATTTTATTGGAGAGCGCTTCGAGCTTTGTCTGCGGAATTGCAGGGAGGCAAATAGGCCTTTCATGAGTGACGATTCGCAAGAGCGAGAAAAAGACTCTATTCCTTCGTTCGGAGAGCAGGATCTCTCCGACGATCTCTTTGCCGAGTATTTATTTCGAGTTGGAGAAGGCGAAGAAATCGACGTCGAAAAATTTCTCTCCGCGCGTGGATTTTCTGAAATTGCAGTCGAAACATTCCGCCGCGAAATTCGCGGCTATGAAACCTACCGAAAACTTTTACAAGCGCGCAGTCTCGATGGACAAAGAGTTGGACCTTATCGATTAATTCGCGAACTCGGTCGTGGTGGTATGGGCCGCGTTTTTCTTGCCGAAGACAATCGGGACAAAAGACAAGTCGCAATCAAATTATTGACCAGTTTCGAACCAGGCAATCTCCAAGCACAACAACGATTCCGCCGCGAATATGAGATGGTGACGAAATTGCATCATCCTCATATTGTCCCGATGTATGAGGCGGGGGAGACGGATGGATTCCGCTATTATGCGATGGAATACATCCCTGGTTTTACTTTGGATCAATTGGTGACTCGAATCAAAGCTCGTGATGTAAGCCGCATTCATACAGAAGAAGTCGCCGAGGCGGTGGGCGGCAAAGGCGAGCTTTGGCGTGGCAATTACATCGATTGGGTTTGTTGGGTATTTACTGGCGTGGGTGAGGCGCTGAATCACGCGCATCGCCGACGCATTATTCATCGCGATATTAAACCTTCGAATATTTTGCTCTCCCCCAGTGGACGACCCTATCTTTTCGATTTTGGTCTCGCTTTAGGAACGCGTGGTACTCGCATTACTCGCTCGGGAGAAGTATTGGGAACGCCGGCTTATATGGCTCCCGAGCAAATTCAGGGAGGAAAGAGCCCGATCGATCAGCGCACCGATGTTTATGGGCTAGGTGCTGCGCTCTTCGAATTGCTCACCATGCATCCGCCCTTCGAAGCCGAGACGGCGCAAGAAGTGGCGCATCGCATTTTGCTCGACCCGCCCGCGTCGATGCGCAAATACAATCCAGCGATTCCTGCAGCACTAGAAGCGATTGTGCTCAAGGCGCTTTCGAAAGATCCGGCTCGACGCTATCAAACCGCTCGTGCCATGATTCAGGATCTCAACAATTACATGGCCTATCGGCCAACTCTGGCAAAACCGGTCAACATCACAGATCGAGTCCGAGTCTATGCGAGAAAGCATCCTGGAATCGCGGCAGCGAGTTTTGCCGGCATTCTGCTTTTGTTGCCGTTTGGTTATATGGTTTCGAATTGGCGTGCATCCTCTATGGAATCGCGAGAAGTGGAATGTACTCAGTGGATTCACAAAGGCACGGGTGCTTTGGCGTTGGGAAGCTATAGCAAAGCTCTAGGTTTTTTTGATCAAGCCGTCGCGCGCAATTCAAAAGACCCTATCGCTCTTGCCTTGCGTGGGCTCACTCGAGAAAAAGGATTCCAAGACCGAAGTGCTGCCTTAGAAGACTATCGACATGCTTTAGATCTGCGCCCTGGAAATAAAGGCGTTGGTGCTTTGCAGGCCGCTTTATTGGGACAATTTTCTCCTCTCTCAGATACCGAAGAAGTAGGCGTGGAATCTTGGGATTATTTCTTTCAAGGTTTGTTGGAGTACTCGGTCGCTAGCGACTATGCCAAAGCGGCTCAATCCTTCTCGCGCGCTTTAGACAAAGAACGCTCTCACAGTTTGGCTCTCTTGCTGCGAGGAATTTGTTATCAAAAAATGGAAATGTGGCTCGAGTCGCGACTCGATCTCAATGCCTATCTCTATCTGGAATCTCAAGATCCCGTAGGTTTCCTTTGTCTTTCGAAAACACTTTTCTCTTCTGGTCAGGAAAAATTAGCCCAGCAGAATCTCGATCAGGCAATCAACTTGATTCGTCAAAATTACGATGGCTGGGGACATTTGGAATCTTCGCTCGATCCCTTCCTGCCGCGCACTCGCAAACTCGCCGGCCGCGTGAGCGGAAATTCTGAACCTTCGGGGAATTAAAGCTCTCCTGCCTGCAGAGCTTCGAGGGGTTTGTTTTCTACCGTCTTCCCTGTGATCTGTCCCATTCGATCGTGCAATCGCGTTCCGCGGCCCAGCGCTTCGTCGAATTTCTTTTTCGCGCGATCGAAGTGAATGTCAATCTTGCGCAACTCTTCTAGAAACGCCGCGAAATCGTATTGCAGTTTTCCCACACGTCCGCGAATTTCTTCGGCCTCTTTCTCGATTTGCATGCCTCGCAAGCCAAAAGCAATCGTCGCAAGATAGGCGTAAAAACTCGAAGGAGAAACGGGAATCACACGTCTTGAGAGAGCATATTGAAGCGGGCTGCGTGCGCTGTCGAAATCTTGTTCGCGCACAACAATCTCGTAGTAAATCGCTTCGCTAGGCAAATACATCAATGCAAAGTCATAAGTGTCTTCTTCGGGGCGAATGTATTTGTCTGCGATTTCATTCACGCGCACTCGCACGGACTGAACAAATTCTTTTCTCGCGACTTCCCGCACGGCATCTTCACTTGCAACGCTCATGCGACGGAAGGACTCGAGCGGAAATTTGGCATCGATGGGGATTTTTTTACCTGAAAGCCAAACAACAGCATCGACGGAACTGCCATCGCGAAACGCGCAAGGAAGTTGAAAATGATCGGGTGGCAGCATGGAGCGGAGTAAATCTTCGAGTAAGAATTCGCCAAAAAGCCCGCGTAGCTTGGGTGCTTGAAGCACATCTTGAAGAGATCGAATGTCTTTGCCAACTTCGTGAATTCTCTCCGTACTTTTGCCTAGGGCGCCGAGCTGTTCGTTGATCTTAGAAAGCGATTCGCTGGTTTGTCTCAGACTGTCGTTGTGGACTTGAGAAACCGCGGCCTTGGTTTCTTGTTGCTCGCGACGGAAAGTGACCAGTTCCTGGGTCAGATGTTCAAAGCGAATGCGAATTTCCCCGTCACTAGACTGTTTGCGCAGCAACAGAATCGCCAAAATCGCAATTACGGCAATCGCGCTGATTGATAAACCAATCCAAAAAATGGTGGGGATTTCACTGGCGGCTAGAATCAGGACCTGCATAGAGGGGGAACATCTTACTTCTTGGTTGACAGAGTGAAACGGGGTTTCTAAAAAATGCACTCTAGAAAAAGGGTGTGCAAATGATGAAAAAAAATGGTGATTTGCTCCAAGCCTTGATGGATCGAAAACGACAAGCGAATCCGACGGAGTCTCCGTCTTCTGCTGTAAAACCGAGTACAGCAACTTTGGAAAAACCGGCGAGTGTGCCTAACACAGCGCCAAGCAGTTTAACGCCCAACCGAGTTTCTCTCGGAATTGGCGGTAACAGCAACAAAATTGGTTGGACGATTTCTCCCAAATTTGCCCTGTTCTTAGGTATTGGCATTGTCTTGGGCTGCGGACTTTTCTACTGGCTTGGAAGAAACGCCAGCGGGGGAGCTTCCTCGGGACAGGCTCTCTTGCTTCGTGCTCCTTCGGCGGGGAATTTCTCCTGGAAAAAGAACTTTACGATTCAAGCCACGGTGCTTTCCCTGACTGATTCCGATAAAGCCAAGCTTGCGGAATACAAAAACTATCTCGAGAACCTAGGGCTAAGTGCTGAGATGGCAATGATTCAAGAAGATCGTCGCGAACGCAGTGCACTTTTCGTGGGAGGAGCCGATCGCCAAGACGAAAAGTCTCTGCTAGACTTGCGCGGCTGGCTTGCGGATTTGCCGGGGCCATTTTGGAAGGGAAAACCATTTGCGAGTGCCTCGGTACGCGAGACGCCGCGATTAGAAAAGAAGTAGGTTCACAATGACAATTCATAGAAGTTTAGTAACGGGCGGAAAACTCGCCCGAACCCGCTCGGTGCTCACGCGTTCAGAGCGATTGGAGAAATTGGAAAAAGACGGCCGTTGGCATCAAGGCGAGTCTCTCTTTGGTCTTCCGAAGGTCAGAACCAAGTTCAAGACCGGCGTTAAGAAGAAGAAGAAAGAAGCCGCTGCCGCCCCAGGAGCCGCAGGCGCAGCACCAGCAGCGGGCGCAGCTCCAGCCGCAGGTGGAAAAGCGCCAGCGGGTGGCGCAGCCAAGGCACCAGCAGCGAAAGCCCCTGCCGCGAAGAAGTAGTTTGCGAGGAGAGATCATTACTCGCTCGAAACGTCCAACTCGGAGACAGACGAAAACAAAAAAGTCTGCTCCGAGTTTGCTTTTATCCTCTGAATCCTCTTTGCTTGCCCAACGCATGTCTCTCATTGAGGCCAGCGGGATTCGCAAGATGTTTGAGCTGGGTGCGACCATGGATCGGCCGATCAATTTTTCGATTGGGCAACCCGATTTCGATGCACCAGAACCCGTGAAGGAAGCAGCGATTCGCGCGATTCGTGCGGGCAAAAATAAATACACAGTCACGGAAGGAATTCCTGAGCTCAATGAGCATTTGCTCGAGCGACTTGCGCAGCGCTATCACTTCAAAGCGGAAGCTTCTCTAGTTACGGCAGGAGTTTCTGGAGGACTCTTACTGTCCTTCTTTGTTACTCTAAATCCCGGCGACGAAATCCTCATTCCAGACCCCTATTTTGTGATGTATCGACACTTGGCTACGATTTGTGGCGCGAAGCCGGTTTTCTACGATATCTATCCCGATTTTCAGATTTCTGTAAAGAAACTGGAAAAGCTTGTCACGTCAAAAACCAAGGTTTTGCTGCTCAACTCTCCGCAAAATCCAACCGGAGCTTTGATCGATGCAAAGACGCTTAAGGAAATCGCTGCCTTTGCACGCAAGCATGATTTGCTCGTGATCTCGGATGAGATCTACGATGAATTTGTCTATGACGGAAAGTACCGTTCGATCAGCGAGTTCTATGACAAGCTCGTTTTGCTCGGCGGTTTTTCGAAATCCTATGGCATTCCAGGTTGGCGCTTAGGTTATGCGGCCGGGCCCCATGAAATCATTGACGCTATGCGTACCTTGCAACAATTCACCTTTGTCTGCGCGCCCTCTCCTTTGCAATATGCCGCATTGGCCGCGCTGAAGATGGATATGGAGCCGTGGATTTCTGGTTATCGAATTAAACGAGATCTCGTTTACGAGGGTCTCAAAGAGCACTATGACATGGTTCGTCCGGGGGGGTCTTTCTATGCCTTTCCCAAAATTCCTAATGGTTTTACCGAGAAGGAATTCATCCAGCGCGCTCTCGCGAAAAAACTACTCATTGTTCCCGGCTCGGCTTGTTCCAATCGCCATACCCATTTCCGTCTTTCGTTTGCGGTAGCAGATTCAGAACTTGAGCGCGGAGTCGAAGTCTTGCGTTCTTTAGCCTAGAACTGCCGCTAAAGCGGAATCCAAAAAATTCGATAGCTTCGCTTATCCTCAGCGACTTCGGTTTTGAACAAACCAAAGAGTAGGGAGAAGCCCTGATAGGGTTTTGATTCAGATTGAGCGTTTTCCTTTTTCCATCCACTCCACTGGCGAAAAAGAGCTCCCAAGAGACCGGCGCGGCCATGGTGATAGTTGAGATTTTTTCCAGCGCCGTCATAAGCCGCAGATTGCGCATCGGCGTAGAGAATCGTGAAAAGCAGTCCGTCGATTTCAACTGCTTTATAGCCAATCGCAGCGTCTTGCGGAGTGACTTTGTCGATGCCTCGATAACCGCAAAAAACGGGGAGAATCGGAATGGAATACCCCCCCTGTACCAAAGTTTGCTCCATCATTTTCGGGTCGGCTTGAGCGCGGAACTCTTCCACTTGCCTTGGCATCAGATCTTTTTCGAGATCGAGTCGGTAAGCAGTACCCGCGACACAAGAGAGGAAAGTCACCGGGACAAGAAACAGGGCGATGCGAATATTCTTCATGCCGGGTATTCTGTGCTGTTTCTCTATATGAATGCAAAGAAGTTTTTAACCCCCTCGAAAAGCAAAAAGGCCGCTTTGAGCGCGCCTTTGATGGAAATCTTTTCTTCGATTCAGGGGGAAGGCAGTTATTTGGGTGAGCCGCAGATCTTTGTGCGATTCGCGCGCTGTCCTCTGCGCTGCCTCTATTGCGATACGCCCGGGTCTTGGGTTGTACGCTCGCAGTTTCGTGTTTTTGGAGAGCATGGTGTGGGGCTGTTTTCCAATCCTGCAACCGTTTCAGGAATTCTCAAACAGATTCGCGGTTTAGAAAAAGAGGGAGGACGTAAATTGACGGTCAGCCTGACTGGCGGCGAACCGTTGCTCTATCCTGATTTTATTTACGAACTCTCCAAACAATTGAGAAAAGAAGGTAGACGCGTACACCTAGAAACGGCAGGGGTTCAGCCGCGCGCTTTAGAGCGAGTACTTTCTCAAATCGATCATGTTTCGATGGATTGGAAATTACCTTCAACCTTGGAGCGCGGGGATTTTACTGAGATTCAAAAGCAATTTTTGAAACAAGCGTTGAAGATGAAGCAGCGAGATCTTGTAGTAAAAATTGTGTTAACAAATGAAATTCCGCGAAAAGAGTTTGAAGAAGCGATACAAGACATTTCTCAAGTCGATTCCAAAGTTGCGGTGGTCTTGCAACCAGTAACTCCTAAGCGAAAAGTTCGTCAGCGAATTTCTTCTGTAAAACTTCGAGAGTTTTCCCAAATTGCCTCGCGGTATTTGCAAACGATTCGAGTGCTTCCTCAATTACACCCATTACTGAGACTAAAATGAGCGACATTGTTTTGCCCAAAGTAGCTATTGTTGGCCGTCCCAATGTGGGCAAATCGAGCTTGCTCAATAAAATTGCCGGACGACGGATCTCCATTGTCGATCCCCGACCTGGAGTGACTCGCGATCGTGTTTCGACGACAGTCGAGTGGAAACGAATCTCTTTCGAATTGATTGACACGGGTGGAATCGGCATTGTCGACGAGAAGGATTTGACAGGGCAAATTCAAAACCAAATCGAAATCGCCATTACGAGTGCAGATCTGATTTTGTTTTTGGTGGACGCAAAGGACGGATTGACGAGATTAGATCGAGAAGTGGCCGAGAAACTACGCAAATTGAATCGTCCTCTGTTGCTCGTGGCGAATAAAGCCGAGAGCCGGCTCGCGGAAAGTGAAGCTGCCGAATTCTATTCTTTAGGTCTTGGAGAAATGCATCTCGTTTCAGCGAAGACTGGGCACGGACTCGATGATCTTTTTGATCGAGTGGTGAAACGATTACGCGAGATTGATCGCTTGATTAAGCCACAGAAGAAATCAAAAGAAGAAAAGGTAGTCCATCTCGCCATAGTCGGTCGACGCAATGCGGGAAAATCGAGTTTGGTGAACGCTCTGGCGGGAGAACCTCGTGTGATTGTCTCTGAAATTCCTGGAACCACTCGCGATGCCATCGATGTGCGTATCGAAAAACGTGGATTTCCTCCGTTGATTGTGATCGACACGGCTGGTGTGAAGAAAAAGAGTTCAATTCAGGATTCGGTAGAATATTTCAGTTTGGATCGCGCGGAGCGCGCGATTCGCCGTAGCGATGTGGCCTTGCTGCTTTTCGATTGCACGACGGATATCTCTGATGTGGATAAGAAGCTGGCTCGATTCGTAGTCGATCATCACAAACCTTGCGTGATTGTGGTGAGCAAATGGGATTTGAGTAAGGCAGAGCCCGAAGCCTTTCGCAAATACATACAAGCCAAATGGCACGGACTTCATTTTGCTCCAATTGCTTTTCTTTCCTCTAAGGATGAGAGCAATCTTTGGGAAACGATTGAGTTGGCTTTAGATCTCTATAAACAAGCAGGTGAGCGAGTAGGCACTGGCGATCTAAATCGTGTGCTTAACGCGGCGCGAGACGCGCGTTTGCCCAGTGTTGGTGGAAACTTACCGAAGATTTTTTACGGCACTCAGGTCGGCGTGCATCCGCCGGAGATTGTGCTCTTTGTGAACGAGCCCAAGTACTTCAAGAAAGAATACGATCGTTTTTTGCAGAATCGTCTGCGTGAGGACTTGCCTTATTCTGAGGTACCTATTCGCATTCTTTATCGCAAACGCGAAAAGGTTCTCTTGTCGGAGAGAAAATCATGAAAATTGCCGCAGCATTTTGTCTCGTTTTCCTGATTTCTGGTTGTACTTTGTTTCGCAAAGGGGCGGAGCCTCAATGGCAAGAAGCAGAAATTGGAAATATGGTTTGGGATGATCTGTTGCAAATCACTCGCGAGGCTTTTCGGCGCTCCGAGTTCAAACTGTCCGATGAAAATTTGATTGAACGTCGATTCGAGAGTGCCTGGCGATATCAGCTTTCTCCCTATTCACGCGAAGAAAAACGAGAAAAGGCGACGTTGGAATGGATTGCGAATGGAGATCGTTTTTCATTGCGCGTTCGGGTGCAGCAACAAAAAAATCACGATCTCACAAAATCTATGAACCCAGAAGAGGCCGATTGGAGAGATGCGCCAGATAATGTCGATGCGGCGAAATTTCTCGTGCAGTTTCTCGTGATCCGAACTCGTTCAAGATTTTAGTCCAGTACGAATCAGCTCGATGAATTTTTCCGTGTTGGCTGCCGCTAGCAGTTTCTCTTGCATGCCTGGAATTTGTAGCAACTTTGCGATTTCTGCAAAAAAGCGTAGACGAAGCCCTGGATTCGTTGCCGGCAACAAAAAGAGAAATACCAATCGAACGGGTTGGAAATCGATCGAATGATAGTCGATCCCTTTTTTCAATCGCAGAACGGCTAATCGCGGTTTCAAAAGGTCTTCAAGCACCGCGTGGGGAACCGCAACGCCTTCACCAATTCCTGTGCTGAACAAAGTCTCTCTCTGCTCCATGGCTGCAAGGGCGACTTGAGTATCGAAGTCGGGATGAAGAGCATGAATTTTTGCGATTCCAGTTTCAAATAAAGTTTTCTTCTGTGCTACTTCACTGCCTAAATCAATCAGTTTCGGATCAAAAACTTCGAAGAGTGGTGTTTTTTCTTCCCGATCGAATTCATCTTCGAGGCTGCCGACAATTTGCTCGACCATATCTTCTAAGCAGACGATTCCTTGCACAGGCCCGCCAGGGGCACGAACGATTGCTAAGTGAGCGCTATGCGAGCGTAAAAAAGTCATCGCGCGATCCAGCGGTGTGTCCGGTGCGAGTTCGAAGAGTTCGCGACGGAATCGACGTAGATCAGCTTCTTTGGTCGAAGAAAAGCTACGCAGCATGATGTCTTTCAAATGCACGAGCCCGATTGGGTTTTCAATGCTAGTTTCACAGAGCGGATAGCGAGTATGGCGATAACGACGCACGAGATCGCGATTCTCTTTCCAACTCATCGAAAGAGAGAGTGCAATCACTCGTTCTTTCGGGACCATGACATCTTTTACCTTACGTGCGCGAAAACTGAAGGCGTTGTCGATGATGAAGAACATCTGTGGATCGAGAATTCCGCGTTCCTTCGAGCTTGAGAGCAAGATTCTCAATTCCTGAGGGGAGTAGGCATGTTCATGATCGGCGTGTGCCTTGATCCCAAACAGAGAAAGGATTGAATTCGCAATCCAGGTCAAAAACCAAAGCAGGGGATAAAAGAGATAGTAAAAAAATTGCAGAGGCTTGGCGCACCACAGAGCCATGGTCTCCGCTTTTTGAATGGCGATGGTTTTAGGAATGAGTTCCCCAAAAACGACATGCGCCGCGGAGATGAGAAAAAAGGCGATTAGAAAGGTGACTTGATGGGGGAGTTTCGGCGGCGAAAACCCAAAGAACTCGGCAGCTTTTTCGATGGTTGTGGCAAGTGCAGGTTCGCCAATCCAGCCCAGAGCGATACTGGCAATTGTGATCCCGATTTGGGTGACCGAAAGATAGGCATCTAAACGCGGGAGAATTCGCCTCATGAGCAAAGGGGCTAGAAGATTGCCGGAAGCTTCAAGCTCCTGAACTCGGCTCACTCGCACTTTGACAATAGCGAATTCCGCCAACACGAAAAACGCGTTGAAGGTTACGAATAGGATGGCAAGGAGAATTCCCCAAACCGGGTAATCACTCATGATTTCAGGCTCTTATAGCAAAATTTTGCCTAAATCTTATGGGATTGTTTTTTCATAGATCCGATAGCGTTTGTAAATTCGCCCACCAATGGCTTCGATGGGGCGACGGATTAAGAGATTATCTTCCAGAATCCAGGAGCAATCGCAGCGTTCCACTCCTCTAGCAATACCTCTTTCAATCAATTCCAAAAGTAAAACGCCTTCAACGCCGGAATTTCGATGAGAAGGGTGTACGCCAAAGAGAGGCATGCGAACGGAGTGAGTTTTTTTAAGAAGGCCTGGTAGTCGGAAAATCCCGAAGGGAAGAAGTTTGCCGTCAATTTGTTTCACTGCCCAATTGATATCGGGGATGGCTGCGATGAATGCGATGGGTTTGGAGTCAACTTCTGCGAAGAGGGCAAGTTCTGGGTCGACGATTTGTTTCAGACTCTTCGCCGAAAATTGAAACTCCGCGGCGCTTACGGGCACAAATCCCCAATTCTTTTCCCAAGCTGCGTTGTAAATTTCACGCATCGTCTCGATTTCCGTTTGGAAATTTTTCATCGAGAGTTTTCGCGTGGTAAAACGCCCACGTTCACGCACACGCTCGCTGACTCGCCGCAATCGGTCGACAGCAATGCCTTTGCTTTTCACATCGTATCCCAACAACTCTTTCACGCTTTGAAGACCGAAGCCTTGAAGCAATTTTTCATAGTAAGGAGGGTTGTGAGTGGTCATCACCGCTGGGGGAGTATCGAAGCCATCGACAAGTAATCCGATTTCATTGTTAGTCGAAAGATTAATCGGGCCGCGGAAAATGTTTGCGCCGCGTTCTTGTGTCCAGCGCTGCGCTTTTTCTAATAATCCGTTTGCAACGGTCTGGTCATCGATGGATTCGAAATAGCCAAAAAAGCCACAGCGTTCGTTGTGAGTTTGGTCGTGAATTTTGTTTCGTATCGCGGCGATTCGTCCAACCCAAATCCCGTTTTGTTTGGCGAGAAACATTTCCATTTCTGCGTTCTGGAAGAAGGGGTTCTTGCGTTGGTTCAAGGTCTTGAGCATTTCTGGGACGAGTGGGGGGACGAATTGGGGATCGTTTTTTTGTATCTCCCTGGGAAGCTTGATAAAACGCAGTCGATCGCGAAAGCTGCGTGCAGGAAAGATCGCAAGATTAGAGACGCTCATAGAATTGAAGAGGAGGATTATTTATAAACAAGGTCTATGAAACCAGGCCTTCTCGCATTTTTTCTCATTTTGCTTTCCTGTCGCTCTACTCCACAGATCAGTCCGGAGCAGAAAGCTCATTTCGACGAGATTTGGATTTCTTATTTAAAGAACGACTCCTCCTGGCCGGCCAAGCGAGATGCGGCAGTGCAAAACAAAGAAGACCGCGATTTTCTCATCCAAAACTTGATTCGCGAGCTGGTGCGGCAAACTGATGCAACGGGAAGCACGGAAGTTGGAAGATCGCCTCAAGCGCTTCGTGCCCAAGAGGAATTAGTTCGACTGGGCGAGTTTTCTCTGCCTTGGTTGCTCGCCTTTTTTGAGGTGGACGATCCCGCCGTTGGGAATATTTGCGGACAAGTACTTTCTTCGATGGGGAAGCGAGTAGTGCCATTTTTGAAACAAGAATTGAAATCTCCCGAGCCCCGCAGGCGGCGTGGTTGTGCGCAGGCGCTTGCACGTATGTCCCCTCCAGAAGGGGAAGAAGAGTTGATTCAATTGCTGGCGAAGGATCCGGATTGGGTAGTGCGTGCGGCGATCGCAACGGAGTTGCCGCGATTTGGAAATCCGGAAATCTGGGAGGCTTTACAGAAAGCTCTTTCTGATCCCGATCCTTTTGTTCGCAAGAAGGCAGCGGCGGCCATGGAAGCTTTGAAAAAAGAAAGTGGAACACCATGAATGAAGTCTGGAAAATTCAGAAAAATATAGGTTCTTGCTTTGTTTGTAAGAGAGTGTTTTCCGACGGGGAGTCGCACTATTCCTTGCTTCAAATTGGAATTGACAGTCTCTCTCGCGAAGATCGTTGTTTGGAATGTTGGAAAAATAATTCTGCACCAGTCGATGCCATTTTCTGGAGGACGAAACATTTTCTTTCTCCGCAGCAGAAACGTGCAATCGATTTTGATGGTTTGCGTGAACTCTTTTTGCAGCTTTGTGAGAAGAGAGAGCCTGCGAGAGAGGCTTTGCACTATCTCGTCGCTTTGTTGCTCGTGAGAAAGAAAATTCTCAAAATCCGCGAGTGGAAACGTGACTCGAAGCAAGAGAGTTTGCTGCTCGGATTTCCGCGTAGCCAGGAAAGCTTTGAGATCCCAGTTCCAGATCTGCCAGCGGAAAAACTTCAGGCCCTTCGAGACGAGCTGAAATCGCTGTTTGTCCAGCCTCAATTCGCCGCTTCCTAAATCCCCTTAAAATTTTCTGAAATCGCTCTTAGTTTTTTGATTTCCCCCATTGCTATTTCCATTTCCCTCGCTATTCTTTCGCTCGGTGGTGCAAAGTGGCAGAAAGTGGTAGACAGTGAATGTTTGCGGGAGAGTCGATACACACGTTGGACGAGAAGGGACGCATCGTCGTCGCGAGACGACTGATCGATGCGATTTCTACAAAGGCGGATCGTAAAAAACTCTTCCTGACTTTGGGCGTTGACGGTTGCCTTTTTCTATTCACGAGCACTCAGTTTCGGCGGGTCGAGGGCGACCTTTCGCCGTTTCTCTTTGGCAATGAAAACGCTCGACGGTTTCAACGACTTTTCTTCTCGCATGTTCATCCCGTAGAGCCTGACGGTCAGTCGCGAATTATGATTCCCGAAGGGCTAAGGGAGATTGCTGGAATTCGAAAAGAAGTGGTTCTCGTTGGGTGTGGAAATCGGGTGGAGGTTTGGGCAGCGGAAACCTGGCGATCCTTCAAAACGAAAAACCTTGCGGCCTTTGATGAGCTTGCGGATGTGATTTGTGGCAGGCCTTCAGTATCGGGCGTCCCGGGAAATTCGGAAGGATCAGATGCGAAGGGCTCGTCTCTTCGCAAGCCTTGATGGAATCGCAGTCTCCAATTCCTCACGAGCCGGAGTTGATGGCTGAGGTCTTGGATCAGCTCAATCTAGCTCCCGGAATGACAGTGCTCGATGCAACTTTGGGTGCGGGAGGGCATTCAGAGGCCATTCTCGAGCGCATCAGTCCCAACGGTGTTTTGATCGGAGCGGATCGTGATGAAGAGATTCTCGATTTTGCGAGGCGAAGGCTTTCCCGTTTTGGCGATCGTGTTCGGATTTATCGATCCAGTTTCTTTGAGTTGAGCGAAGTCTTTCGCCAAGAGGGAATCGAGCGACTGGATGCCTGGCTTATGGATCTGGGTGTTTCTTCTTTGCAGCTCGACGAGGCGGCGCGCGGTTTTTCATTTCAGCAAGATGGGCCTCTCGACATGCGCATGGGTGCCAGCGAACAAACAATGACGGCTGCGGAGATTGTCAACCAAACCCCCGAAAAAGATTTAGCGGATTTGATTTTTCGTTATGGAGAAGAGCGCCGCTCGCGACGAATCGCGAAGGAAATTGTGCAGCAGCGGCGAAAAAAGAAATTTGAAAGAACCTTGGAATTGGCAACGTTGATAGAGAGGGCGGTTGGAAGGACAGAGAAGATTCATCCGGCAACAAGGACTTTTTTGGCTTTGCGGCTTGCGGTGAATCAGGAGTTGGAGCAGTTGAGTGCTGGGCTGGAGTTGCTGAGTTCGCGGCTTCGCGTTGGAGGGCGCGGGGCTGTGATCAGTTTTCACAGCTTGGAGGATCGAGTGGTGAAAGAGTTTTTTCGCGGGCTGGTGCGAGCGGAAACTTGCCGACTCGTGCTGAAAAAACCAGCGGTTGCGAGCGAGGCGGAGCGAATTCGCAATCGACGTAGCCGAAGTGCCAAGTTGAGGGTGGTAGAGAAAATCGCATAGGAGGTTGGAGGTGGGAGTCTCGGGCGAGGGAGATTCAAAATCGATTTGGGCGGCAATCGCCATCGGTTTGCTCTCGGTGGCATGTTTGATTGCATGCTTGGTGAGCGCTTCGTTTCGAAGCGCAGGAGCCAGCGCAGCCAAGCAGGCTCAGATTCTCTACAGCAAGCAACGCAACATGCAGCGGCAGTTAGGGGAGCTACAGGCAGAAATCCGCAGTTTGAAATCTCCTTCCGATTTAGGGGACAGATTGGGATCTATGAGCGAGAAGAAAAAAATGCGTGCCGCTTCTACAGTTTCTAAGAACGATTCCAAGAAAAAGAAGAGTTCTCCAAAATCAAATCAAACAAAACCACCAAAACCAACTACCGTAGCGATGGGGAGAAGATAATGGAGCTTTCTAAAAATCCTCAGGTCGAGAGAAAGCCATCTGTTGGAATTCGTCCCGCTCTGCCATTTGTTCTACTCTTCGGGCTTTTTCTCGTAATCGGCGCACGACTCTTCTATTTGCAGGTATTGCGAGGCGGCCATTACGAGCAAGCGATTGACAAAATTGTCGAGCGAACGGAAACGCTGCCCGCGCCGCGAGGCCGGATTCTCGATCGAGAAGGGCGTGTGCTTGCTTTCTCGCGCCCCGTTCTTCATCTCGTTGCAGATCCGCAAGAAGTAGAAAAGCATTCGAACCCTAAAAAAATCGCTCGCGCCATTGCGCCTTTACTTTCTCTGCCAGTCGCTGAAATCGAAAAGAAACTCACCTCTTCTTCTCGCTATCGCGTGATCAAACGCCGTCTCGAGGCTAAAGAGGCTCTCGCGATGCAAAAGGCGATCAAGGCCAATCGCTGGTTAGGTTTTACTTTCGAAGAAGAAACCTTGCGCAGTTATCCCTATGGTCCGGTCGCAGCGCAAGTTTTGGGATTTTGTGGCCCTAAAGATTTTCAACAATCCGACGGCAAAAAAGTTTCTTTGGAAGCGGGACTCTACGGAGTCGAATCGCGCTATGACAATTTGCTTCGAGGGAAAGAAGGGAAGCGAGAGTATCTCGCGCAAACCAATCCCTTCAAATCTGGGCTCTATCTTCCCGATTCTCAAGTCGAAGCTACGCCTGGCTGTGATTTGATTTTGAGTGTGGATGCTTTGATTTCTTCGATTGCGCACGAGGAGCTCAAAAGCATCGTAGAAAAATTCAAACCCCAATGGGCCAGCGCCATTGTCCTCGATCCTCAGAGTGGGGAAATCCTGGCGATGGAAAATTACCCCTTTCTCGATCCCAACGATTACTCCAAATATCCGGTCGATTCCTTTCTCAATCGCTCGATTGCTTGGACTTTTACTCCTGGTTCTTCGCTTAAGCCTTTTGTGATGGCCAGCGCTTTGGAATTAGGTTTGGTCAATCTCAATGAACGAATCGACTGTGAAAACGGAGAATGGCTCTACAAAACGCGACGCATGCACGATCACGAACCCGAGGGAATTCTCACGCCTAAGGAATTGCTCGCTCGATCCAGCAATATTGGTATGGCCAAGATTGGTCTTCGCATCGGTATCGAAAACATGGATCGCTATCTGCGACATTTTGAGTTCGCGAGAAAAACCGGAGTCGAGTTGCCTGGAGAAGTCATGGGGCAAATCCCCAGAGGAAATCAATGGAGCGAAGTCTACTCGCTCTGTTCGGTTTCCTTTGGACATGAGGTTTCGGCCACTCCTCTGCGTTTGGCTTCTTCTTTCTGCCTATTTGCGAATGACGGAGATCTTGTAGAGACTCGCCTGTTAAGAGGAGTCATTGACGCGCAAGGCCAAGAAAGCCAAGTTCCTCCCGCGCGAAGCAAAAAAGCCATCAGCGAAAAGACCCTGGCAACGGTACGCGACATGCTAGGGGAGGTGATGCGTACGGGTACTGGTGAACCTGTGGCGAGCCGATTTGTTTCGATGGGAGGAAAAACAGGAACAACGGTAAAGGACTCTCTGAAAAACGGAAAAAAAGTCTATACTTCGAGCTTCGTTGGGTTTGCTCCGCTAGAGAATCCGAAATTGGTTGTGTTGGTGGTGGTCGACGAGCCAAGAGGAGCTTATTACGGCAGTCAGGTTGCGGCTCCGACAGCAGTGAAAATTCTCGAGCGAGCGCTCAAGCGTCTTGGGGAATTTCCGGGTCCCAAGGAAATCGATTTGGCAGAAGCTTCTCTTGCGACTCTGCTAGAGCGTGAGGGAAAGAAAACATCAGGGAGTAGACCATGAAACTGTCCGATGTCCTGGATATTTTGGCGCCACTGAGTGTCAAGGCGAACGGTTTCTCGAAAGAGGACGCGCAACGATCTTTTTCAGGCGTGTTCCTTCATTCCAAACAAGTGCAGCCTGGCTCTCTCTTCATTGCTATCGTTGGCAATCAACAAGACGGAACAAAATATGTTCAGGAGGCAGTAGAGCGCGGAGCCAGCGCCATCGTGACTCAGATTCCACTGTCAGAAGTGAATCTCCCGCAAATTCTGGTTTCCGACACTCGTGCCGCCGCTGCGGATCTCGCCTGTGCTTGGTTCCGTTATCCTGCTCAAAAACTGGATTGCATCGGGATTACTGGTACCAATGGGAAGACAACTACTGCCTATATGCTTCGCTCGATTTTGGAAGCTGCCGGACGCAAGGTGGGAATGTTTGGAACGGTTGGTTATTTCTTGCTCGACCGTGCAGTGCCAGCGCCAAACACGACTCCAGACGCGTTGCTTCTGCAGGCTTATCTCGCAGAGTTGTTGGCTCACGGTGCAGATAGCGCGGTAATGGAAGTTTCATCACATGCCTTGACTCAATCCAGAACGAGAGGCATTCCGTTTCGAGCGGCGGTATTCACCAATCTTTCTTCAGAACATCTCGACTATCACCAAACTCTTGAAGACTATTTCACGGCGAAGGCACGGCTCTTTGAAGATCTCCCACCGAATGCAACTGCGGTGATTAACGCCGACGATCCGGTATTTATGCGTTTGAAAGGACTCACTCGCGCTTCTGTGAGTCCGTTCGGTATCGATGCACCGGAAGCCAAAATCAAAGCCAAGATCTTGGAATCGAGTTTGGAGGGAATGCATATTCAGTTACAGACTCCTCAAGGAGAAACGCGAATTCGTTTGGCTCTACCTGGAAAACACAATGTGATGAATCTTCTTGCTGCGAGCGGGGCGGCTTTGTCCTTAGGTGTTTCGCTAGAAGATATTTCACAAGGCATTTCACGTTTAAAAACAGTTCCAGGAAGACTCGAGAAAATCGAGGGCGCTCCTTTTTCGGTATTTGTCGATTACGCGCACACCGATGACGCGTTGGAAAAGGCATTGCGAAATCTCCGTCCGCTGACTCGAGGAAGATTGATTTTGGTATTTGGTTGTGGAGGAGATCGAGATCGCAGTAAGCGCCCGAGAATGGGGCGAGTCGGAACCGAACTTGCGAATTTTACCTGGATCACAAGCGACAATCCTCGTCGCGAAGATCCTCTCGCCATCATTGGAGAAATCCTGGTGGGAGTACGTTCCGCAGCCAGCCGTTATCAGGTCGAGGTGGATCGGCGCAAAGCGATTCATCGCGCGATGGAAATGGCTCGACCTGGAGACGTGGTTTTGATTGCTGGAAAAGGACATGAAAATTACCAAATCATAGGAAACAACAGTTCTCACTTTGATGATCGCGAAATCGCCAGGGAGGCCATCCGTGGAACCATTTCTTCTTAAAGATTTAGAAAATGCGACAGGAGCCCGATGGCGCGCAGGTGCCAAGACTTTGACTTTGACAGGAGTTTGCACCGATAGTCGCCAAGTTTGCCCAGGCGATCTGTTCATCGCCTTGCGCGGGCCTAATTTTGATGGGAATCAATTTGCCAGGGCGGCTTTGGAAGCCGGTGCGAGCGCGGTTTTGGTTACAGCCGGTTTTGGTCCGATTACGGTCTCTAATAAACAAGCGGTTTACGAAGCGGATGACACGAGCCAAGCGCTTTGTGAACTCGCGTCCTGGTATAGAGGCAAATTTTCTATCCCCACGATTGCGATTACTGGTTCTTGCGGAAAAACGACGACGAAAGAAATTCTTGCCCATTTGCTTTCGCAGCACTTTCGTACAGTGAAATCTGCGAAATCTTTCAACAATGCCGTCGGAGTTCCGCTGACGATTTTTTCCATGGACCGACGCACGCAAGCGGCCGTGTTTGAAATTGGAACCAATGCTCCTGGTGAAATCGCTCAATTAACCGCTCTCGTGCGACCCAAAATTGGCGTGATCACAAATGTCCAAGAAAGTCATTTGTTGGGCCTGGGCTCGATCGAAGGAGTTCTCCAAGAGAAAGGCGCGCTCTTCGAGGCTTTGCCTCAAAACGGTTTTGCGGTTTGGAATGCGGACGATCCTCGTTCGAAACGATTGCCCGAGCGAACCAAGGCTCAAATTCTTTCCGTTTCTTGTTCCAACGAGAATGCACAGTTCTGGGCCAGTGAACTGATCTTCCATGGAGTCGGTTCTAGTTTCCGACTCAATGGAAAAGATCCGATTACTCTGCCACTGATCGGAACTCACAATGTTTACAACGTTCTCCAAGCCTTGGCCGTTTGTCATCTCATGGGGCTTGATTTGCCTACGCTTTACGCTGCATTGAACGACGTTCCTGTTGCTTCGCATCGATTGGAAAGAAAGCGATTCGGCTCTATCGAAGTCTTGGATGATTCCTACAACTCCAATCCCGGCTCAGCGCGCGCAGCAATTCGCGCCTTGCAAGGATTGAGAGGAGCGAAGCGCAAAGTTTTAGTGCTCGGTGAAATGCTTGAACTGGGACAACACTCCGAACAATTACACTTTGAAATCGGGCAAGAACTCGCTCGCTCTGGCGTGGATTATTTCATCGGCATCGGAAGAGAATCTTCGCAAATGGTGCGCGGTGCTCTAGAAGCCGGGATGTCTGCTTCGAAACTTTTGTTTTTTGAAAACACGAAAGATGCCGTGGAAGGTTTGCC
This sequence comes from uncultured Planctomycetales bacterium, assembly GCA_964570465.1. GTDB lineage: Bacteria > Planctomycetota > UBA1135 > UBA1135 > CAZMYG01 > CAZMYG01. The sequence goes on along the minus strand of CAZMYG010000014.1, from coordinate 6,544 downwards.
CGGTATGCTGCGAGCGGATGATTTAGTGTTAGTGAAAGGTTCGCGACGGTTGGCTTTGGAAACCATCGTCGGAGCGATTGCAGAACAGTTTCAAAAAGAGACGGTGCAATCGCATCGCGCGATTTCCGTGGGGTTGAGTTGAATTGCTCTACGAACTTCTTTACCCACTGCGAGATTGGTTTGCCGGATTCAATCTCTTTCGCTACATCTCGTTCCGCGCGGCCTTGGCGGCGCTGTGTTCCTTCATCTTCTGTCTTTATTTCGGTCCCAAAATCATTGCGTGGTTACGTAGCCTCAAGCTCCAAGAAAGACCCGACAAGACCGACTCTCCAGAACTCAAAAAGATTTGGCAGGACAGTGGCAAAGAGCAAACCCCAACCATGGGTGGAGTCTTGCTCGCCTGTTCCGCGTTGGGTTCGGTATTGCTCTGGTGCCGACTCTCGAACGTCTACGTACTTCTCGCCATTGCACTCTATCTCGGCTTCGCCGTCGTTGGGTTCGTGGACGATCTCATCAAGCTCCGACACGCCACACACGGAGGGCTCAGTCGAAAAGCAAAAATGCTTTGGCTCTCCGCAATTGGCTTGCTCGTACTCTTCGCGCTCTACGTTCGCTGGCAGTCGAACGCGCAAATGGATCAATTCCGGCTCTACTTTCCTTTCTTCAAGCAAGTCTTTCTCGATTTGCCGAGCTGGGGCTGGGGTGGAATTGTTTTCTTCTTCGCCTTTGAATGGTTTGTTCTGGTCGGTTGTTCGAACGCAGTCAATATCAGCGATGGCATTGACGGACTCGCAGCCGGTTGCTCGCTCATGGTTTTCCTCGCACTTGCAGTTCTCTGCTATGTCGTCGGGCGCGTGGATTTCACCAAATACCTACAACTTCCCTATATCCCGGGATGCGGAGAGCTCGCCGTCTTCGCTGCCGCACTCGCGGGCGCATGTTTGGGATTTCTCTGGTTTAACTGCTATCCGGCACAAGTTTTCATGGGCGATACAGGATCGCTTCCCTTGGGAGGTTCGATCGCTTTCCTCGCCATCGTGGCGAAACAAGAATTTGTTTTGCCCGTCGTCGGAGGGATTTTCTTCATTGAAGTGCTCTCCTCCTACATCCAAATCTTTGCCTACAAGCGTTGGAAATGGCGACCGTTTCGCATCGCGCCGTTTCACCACATTTTCCAACTCGACAAAATGCCGGAGAGCAAAATCGTCGTTCGGTTCTGGATTGTGGGAGCCTTATTGGCCTTGGCGAGTATCGCAGCACTGAAATTACGATGAAGGGAATTTTTTGGAAAAACAGCGCGAATCCACAAGAGGTGGAAAAGGCCTGCTCGTCGGTCGTCGTCATCACCTTGATCTTGCTTTCTCTAGGTCTTGTTGCTGCAGCCAGTGGGGCGGCTCCAGGTCATGCTTGGCAGGGCGCTAGTGCTCACGGACTTCGCATTGCAGCGGGAATCGCGGCGTTGCTCTTTTTCTATCGCTGTGATTTGCAGAAGCTACGATCGCTCTCGTATTGGATTTTTGCCTTGATCGCAGTTTTGTTGGTTCTCGTTTTAATTCCAGGTATTGGCTATGAAGCCAATCATGCACGGCGATGGTTTCGTTTGGGTTCTCTTTCGATTCAACCCTCGGAAGCGATGAAAATTGCTTTGGTACTCGTGCTCGCTGATTTTGCAACGAAAAAGCAGGCAAAACTCCAAGACCTGCGACAAGGTTTTATCCCCGCGATTGGAATTGCTCTGTTTGCGAGTGGTTTAGTTTTTCTCGAACCTGATTTTGGAACCGCGTTGTATTTGCTCCTGGTTTCGGGCGCGATGCTTGTTGCCGCCGGAGCCGCAGTGAAACATTTTCTTTACGCCAGTCTTTTTGGACTGCCGGCGATTGTCATTTTTGCTTGGAATAAATTCGAGCATGTCAAAGGCCGTTTTCAGGATCTTGCAAGTGGTGGTGGCTATCAGGTGCGACGTGCGATTGAAGTGCTGGGTTCGGGTGGGTTCTGGGGCAATGGAGTGGGTAGCTCTATGGTCAAGCTCGAATATGTTCCAGAAGGTCGCAACGATTTTGTCGCTGCGTTGATTGGCGAAGAGTGGGGCTGGATGGGAATGATGGCCATGTTGGCACTCTTTTGCGCGTTACTTTTCTATGGGCTTCGCATCATTTACGGAGCCAAGGATCGTTACGGCGCCTTGCTGGTTTTTGGAATTCTTTTTGCGATTGCTTTGCAAGCAGGGGTGAATCTTGCCGTGGTTGCGGGTATCGCTCCACCGAAGGGAATTGCTTTGCCTTTCATTTCGGCGGGCGGTTCTTCCATGGTGATGATGTGTGCAGGAATTGGTTTAGTGGCGAACGTAGCGAGAAGGACGTTTGTTTCTGAGGAAACAACGCAATTCTCAGGGATCGAAATAGCGGAGGGCTCTCATGGGAAATATTGAAAAATACGGCGTGGTTGCTTTGCTTTTTGTCATTGTGATGGTGCTTGCGGTGTCGATTTGGGGGCCGCGTTCTGTGGATGAGAATCAATTTGATTCCGCCATCATGAGTTCTCCGACAGATGGAGTTTTGATGTCATCAAATTCTCCACAGATTCCAGAAGAGAATACAGAGGATGCGACAGCGACTGCTAGAAGACTTGTGGAAACTCAAAACCCTGCTGCCCATGACGATTCGATGAGCGGAACAGAGAATCCAGTTATTCAGGCGAGGCCTATTCCTGTGGAAGCGAGCTTCACAGAGGAAACCATTCGTTACAAAATCAAAAATGGCGACACGTTAGAAGAAATTGCAGCAAAGCATCTCGGCTCCAAGTCGAAATGGAAGGAAATTGTTAAATGGAATGAAGGTTTGAATCCTGCTCGTCTCAAGGTGGGGCAAGAGATTGTGATTCATCCTTCGGTGAGAGAACCTCGTGTCGCTCAAGAAGCTCCCAGCACTCGTGCTCCAGAAATCCAAACGCCTGCTTCAGCTTCTGTAAAAAAATACAAAGTCGCCAAAGGGGATTCGCTCTACGACATCGCCAAGAAAGTTTACGGGGACGGAAATCAATGGAAGAAGATTTTCGATGCAAATCGCGACAAGCTTCGTGACCCCGGGATGCTGTCTGAAGGAATGGAACTCAAGCTTCCCTAAGGCGAGTTGTGCGCATACTGTTTGCGGGAGGAGGGACAGGCGGGCATTTAATGCCTGGGATTTTGCTCGCCAGAAAATTGCAAGCAGAAGGAGACACAGTTCGTTTTGTGGTTTCGGGACGTTCTGTGGAACGTCATTTTTTCCAATCCGATCCCTTTGACCGCGTTCACCTAGATCTAGAAAAAGAGGGAGGAGGCACACCCGGAAGAATGTCTCAAATACTTCGTTTGCCCCGAGGGGTTTGGAAAGCGAACAAAGAAATCGATCGCTTTCGACCCGATTTAGTTTTGGGAATTGGAGGTTGGATTTCTGTTCCGGTTGGAATTGCTGCTCGTTTACGTACGGTTCCTTTAGATCTCTTAGAAATCAATTCGATCCCTGGTAAGGCCACTGTGGCGTTGAAGCCCTTAACCCGTCGCATCTATTCTTCTTTCCAAGAGACTCTACGTAGAGTGGGGAAGAAAGGGGTTTTGACAGGGCCGATTGTTCGCCCGGAGATTGGCAAGATCTCGCGAGCGCAAGCACGTGAGAAATTTGGTTTCTCTCCTAATGCGACGGTTCTTCTTGTGATGGGTGGTAGCCAAGGCGCTGGTGCGATCAATCAATTGCTTCTCGATTCTCTCGAGCAACTGAAAACTGCAAAGATTGAAATTCTGCATCTCTGTGGTGAGAAAGATTTCGAGCTTTGCCAAATCGCGATACAGAAATCAGGAATTCACGCCCAGGTTTTACCTTTTTGCCAGGAGATGGAAGAAGCTTATGCCTGCGCAGATTTGGCGATTTCACGCGGTGGCGCTGCGACTGTTGCTGAACTGGCGGCAGCGAAGCTTCCTTCCTTGATCATTCCCTATCCCTTACATGCAGATCAGCATCAATGGTGGAATGCGCGGGAATTGGGTGAGGGTGCGTTGGTGATTGAAGAAGCGAAACTGCGCAATCAAGGTTTGGCCTCTGTACTTTTTCCCATATTTCAGGATTCTTCTCGTTTGCTGGAGATGTCACAACGCCTTGAGAGGATTGTGCAGCCGGAAGGGATTGAGAAAATCGTTTCGTTGCTACATGGGGAAAGAAGTAGAATCCCGCAGTCATGGAATCTAGCGAGCTCGCAGAAAAACTAAAAACTCTTCAGGTCGTTCATTTCGTTGGCATCGGGGGTTCTGGGATGAGCGGCGCCGCTCGAATCCTTCGCCAGCGCGGAATGAAAATCAGTGGATCGGAGCCAAAGCAAACTCCAATAACTCAAGAACTCAGTAAACAAGGCATACAAGTTCACTACGGACATCAGGTTTCGAATCTTCCTAAAGATTGTCAGTTGCTGATTCATTCCGCTGCTATCACCAAGGAAAACCCGGAATTGCAAGCTGCTCGAGAGAGAAAAATTCCCACCGCAAAATATGCAACTCTAGCAGGCGCCTTGTTGGAGAGTCGGCACAGCGTTGCGGTCGCTGGAACTCATGGGAAGACAACCACCACGGGAATGATCGCTTGGGCGTTGAAAAAAGCACTCGTCAATCCGGGGTTTTTAATTGGTGGTTCTGTTCCTCAATTGGGTTCGAATGCAGCAGAAGGCGGGGGACGCTTTTTCGTTGCGGAGGCCTGCGAGTTTGATCGTTCCTTCCATTATTTTCATCCCGAGATTGCTGTTATCACGAATATTGAACGAGATCATTTGGACTATTACAGGGATTTACAAGAAATTGAGGAGTCCTTTTACAAATTTGCAAATCAGATTCGACGCCCAGGAACTCTCATTCTCGGTCGTGGCGTCGATGGTCAAATTCCGATTCCTTCCCAAGTGAGAGCGTTTCGGTTGGGGCAGGATTTCGATTGCGAAATACTGGGAGAACGGGGCGGAAATTATCGTTTCCGTCTTCGCGGACTTGGGCTTGATCGAGTAGGAGAAATCCAACTGCGCATCCCCGGAAAATTTAATACTCAAAATGCTTCACTCGCTGCAGCTGCTTTGAGAACTTTGGGTCTTGATCCTGTTTTTATTCAGGAAGGACTTTCTTCTTATCTGGGCGCGCATCGGAGATTCACTTTGTGTGGGGAGCGAGCCGGAGTGACTGTGGTCGACGATTACGGCCATCATCCCACTGAGATTCGAGCAGTTTTAGAAGCTGCGCGTGGAGTATTTCCGGGGAGAAGGATATTGCTGGTATTCCAACCTCATCAGGCAAGCCGCACGAGAATTTTCTTCGAAGAGTTTGTTCACGAGTTATTGAAAGCCGATTTAATTTTCCTGCCGCGCATTTTTCAGGCGCGCGATTCTCAAGAAGAAATCCGTGCAGTGAGCAGTGAACAGCTTGCGAAACGTTTACGTGAGCTTGGTGCGCCGGCTGTGGCGCGTGCGGAATTCGACGATTTGCTTCAAGCGATTGAAGCAAATATTCAACCGGGCGATGTACTTTTGACTTTGGGTGCTGGAAATGTCTATGAAATTGCCGAGCGATTTTTACGCCAAACTTCCCTGCCCCGTTCGAGAAAAAGTGCCACTTTTCGAGTGGAACACGATGCGGAGCGGGGGCAAAGCGGCACTGTTTCTTGAGCCGCGTAATCCACAAGAAGCGGCTTTGGCGTTAGCCGTTTTAGAAAAAGAAAAGATTCCCGTTCTCTATCTTGGAGGCGGTTCGAATGTACTAGCTCCCGATTCAGATTTTGACGGGGCGGTGATTTCTACGGCTTGTCTCAAAACAAGTACTCGACAGGGAGAAGTTTGGAATCTTTGGGCTGGGGTTTCTCTACCAGGAATTGTTCACGATGCTGCTGATGCAGGGCTTGCTGGGATGGAGGGCTTTGTCGGAATTCCTGGCTCGATCGGAGGCGCAGTGCGCATGAACTCTGGCGGACGATTTGGCGAGATTTGGGATCGTATCGAAAACATTGAAGTGGGAGATCCCGATGGAGGGCGGAGAACTTTGCGTCCCGCAGATTTGAAACCCGGTTATCGAAATGGAAATTTGGGCGACTCTTTGTGTCTTTCTGTGACGCTTCGTTTAGAAAAAGGAAATCGAAAAGAGATCCAGGAAAAAACGGCGCAAGTCTTAGCTCAAAAAGCAGCAGCTCAACCGCTGACCGAACGCAGTGCGGGTTGCATTTTTAAGAATCCTCCAGGGCAAAGCGCAGGAAAACTGGTCGAGCTCTCGGGTTGCAAGGGTTGGAATGAAGGCGATGCCTATGTCTCCGAAAAACACGGAAACTTCATTGTGAATCGCGGGAAAGCGCGTTCCGCAGATGTTCTCCGTTTGATTGAGCGAGTGCGTCGAACCGTACTCGAAAAACAAAAAGTCGAACTCGAATTGGAGATACAACTTTGGGGAAGTTGATGAGCCAGAGAATACTGAACAAATTCTTTTATGCTGCTCAGCGCTGCCTGGGGACAAGCCCTCTCACGGCCCAGCGCTCCCGGGTCGCGCCCGCGC